>NZ_JBFALK010000033.1:0-91149 GCF_040656155.1 Microtetraspora glauca | reverse complement strand
ATGTCCTCGACGTACGATCCCGCCACCTTCACCCCCGAACGCGCCGGGCGCGCCGTCCGGGCCGGTGCCGCGGCCGTGCTCAACGGCTTGACCGGTATCGTGATCTGGCTCGACTAGGTCATATCTGACAAATCACGCCCTGCCGCGCACGGCCACCATGAGCGCCCGGCGACATCCGTCGTCGTCGCCCGAGCCTCGGGGCGTTGTGGCCCTGCGCCTGGCGTTCATGACGACGTGCAGGTGGTCCTTCTGCCGCTCCGTCTTGTCGACCTTTGCAACTTTCCGGGGCCGGGCAGACGGCGATTCGGTCTGGCCCGCCGTGGCGTCGGCCGGGCTGGGCGACGCGGGAGTGTCGGCCGGACTGGGCGACGCCGGGGTAGCGCCACCGGAGGGCGCACCGAAGATTCAGCGGACCCGCCTGGCCGCCCTGCCGCCCAGGTGCAGGAACGCGACCTCACCCGCGTCGTCTCGAAGGAAGCGGCCGACGGCACGCCGCGGGTCGGCGGCGATCGCCGGCCGCGCTCGACGAGATGCATGATCGATGTCGCGGTGACCGTCTTGGTGGTTGACCCGATCTGGAACAGTGTGTCGCCCGTCACGGGGGCCGGCGTGTCGACGCTGGTGACGCCGGTGGTGAGGATGTGGTCCGCGCCGTCGAAAAGCACGCCGACGGCGGCACCGGGGACGTGGAGGGATTTCGCCTCGCTGTCGAGCAGGCTCTGCAGGTGGTTGAGGTCAGCCATTCGTTCATCCTGCTGACAGCGAGAGCGATGGTCTTTGTCCGCCCGCGCCATTTCCGCCGCGCCCTTCGTCGAGGAGGCATGGCAAATCCCTGAAGACAACGACGTGCGCGTTGGTCGTGGCAGGCATGGCCCTGTCCACCGCGTCCGCGGCCGCGGCCGACTCCGGCCGGGAACACGGCCGCCACCAGCGGACCGTCTTCGCACGGGGGACGTTCGCTTCCCCTGCGACCGCGCGCAACGCGTTCACCTATGACCAGGACGCCGTGCCCGCGGGTGCGCGCGCTCAGGTGTTCGCGTCCTATCCCTCCAACGGCAGGACGATCGTCCGGCTGGCCGTCCACGGCCTGCTCCCGAACCGGGAGTACGGTGCGCACGCCCACGTCAACCCCTGCGGCGCCACAGGGGCCGCCGCGGGAGGCCACTTCCAGCACGTGCCGAGCGCCGACCCCTCCGCGGCCAACCCCGCCAACGAGATCTGGCTCGACTTCACCACCGACCGTCGCGGCAACGGGTTCGCCTCTGCCGTGCAGGACTGGAGGTTCGACTCCCGTTGCCCGGCTTCCGTCATCATCCATGAGCACCACACCAGCCATGGAGACCCGCCACCCCCGGGGAGCGCGGGCGCGCGGATGGCCTGTCTGACGGTTCCGTTCTAGCAAGGGGAACCATGGACGAGCACGGCGCGTGCGATACGGGCGACCTCTCCAGGCCGTCGCCGACGGCGACGAGCGCCCGGAGACGCCGCACGACGGGCACGCGCCGTCGCTCGTCCTGCGTCGCCGCCTTTCCATGGGCGAGCTGTCGTGAACCGTGGGGAAGCCGCGGCGCGACAGAGGACCGAGGAGCTATCGAGACACAGACCGTCAGGCAGAGGCGATGAACGACAAGGCGGAGTGCTCAGGGAAGCGGTCACCGCGCCCAGACGGGTTCGCCGTCGACCAGCGTCAGATCAACCCGTGTCCGGCTGATCTCGCCGAGCACGGTCTCGTCGAGGCGGCGGTCCAGGATCACCACGTCCGCTCGGGCGCCCTGCGCCAGCGTGCCCCCCTCATGATCGCGCCGGAGCGCGTGGGCGGATCCCGCCGTGGCGGCCCGCAGTGCCGACCGCAGGCTCATCGCCTCCTCGGGAGCGAACAGCGGGGCGTCCGGCTCGCCGGGGTGGGCCCGGTTGACCGCGACGTGGATCCAGTCCATCGGGTCGGGGGTGCTGACCGGCCAGTCGCTGCCGAAGGCCACGCGGACGCCCGCGTCCTCCAGCGTGCGGAAGCGGTATTGCAGCGCGGCGAGTTCGCCCGGCAGGTACGGGATCGTCAGGTCGAGCATCTGCGGGTCGGCCTGCGCCCAGTACGGCTGGACGTTCGCGATGACGTCGAGCGCGGCCATGCGCGCGACGCTGCGGTCGTCCGCGATCTGCAGATGCGCGAGCTGGTGCCTCCGGTCGCGCGGCCCGTTGGCCCGATGCGCCTCCTCCACCAGGTCGAGACACTCGCTGACCGCCCGGTCCCCGATGGCGTGGAAGTGGAGGTCGAACCCCGCCGCGTCCATCTCCGGCACCGTCCGGGCCAGGTCGGCGGGGTCGAAGAAGGTCAGGCCGGTTCCCGCGCCCGTGACGCCGACGTACGGGCGCGACAGGGCGGCCGTGTGGGTCTCGCACACACCGTCGTACATGATCTTGATCGCGGTGCAGGAGAACCGTGATCCCGACGGGCAACCGCGGCGCTGCTCGACCAGCTCGGCCAGGGTGTCCCCGGAGGCGTCGCGGGGCCACCACAGGGCACCGGTGACCCGCGCCCGCAGGCCGCCGTCGGCGGCCGCCCGCCGGTAGACGTCGTAGATGTCGGTGGTGGGGACGAACGGCCCGACGATCGCGTCCTGCCACGACGTCACACCGTAGGAGAACATCCGCCGCTGCGCCTCCAGCAGGCCGCGCAGGAGGTCGTCCTCCCCCACGGGCGGGATGAGGTCGGAGACGAGCTGCATGGCCGACTCGTGGAGCAGTCCGTTCGGCGTGCCGTCGGCGTCGCGGTCGACCCGGCCGCCGGGCGGCGGGTTCCGGAGGAGCTCCGGCGCCACCCGGTCGAGCGCGGCCGTACTGACCCAGGCGCTGTGCCCGTCGCGGTTGGCCAGGTAGGCGGGACGGGCGCCGCAGACGGCGTCGAGCTCCTCCCGGGTGGGGGGACGCTCGGCGAAGTGGGGCAGCGCCCAGCCGCGCCCGATGATCCACTCCTCCTCGGGATGGGTGCGCGCGTAGTCGGCGACCGCGGCCAGCACCTCGTCGCGGCTCTCACAGGCGGTGAGGTCGCAGCGCAGCAGCTCGACTCCGGACTCGGGCACGTGAACGTGGGAGTCGGCGAAGGCGGGCAGTACGGAGCGTCCCGCCGCGTCCAGCGTCTCCGTGCCGGCGGGGACCTCGGGGACTCCGGCCTCGGCCGGGACGACCTCGGCGATCCGGCCGTCCGCGACGCGGATCGACCACGACGCGGCCTCCCGGCCGGCCAGCGGCAGGTGGGCGTTGCGGATCAACAGGTTCGCCGCCATCGGATGCACATCTCGCTTTCTGCGGGCTGGGAACACGGGGAATGCCGGGATTGGGGGTCAGCGGACGCCGGACAGGGCGTTGACGGCGTCCTTGGACCCGCCGGCCCGGCGCAGGACGAGCGCCACGACGGCCAGCGCGGCCAGTGTCAGCAGCAGCATCACCGCCGACATCGCGGCGAGCTCCGGCCGGAGTCCCGCGCGGACCGCGCTGAACACGTACACGGGCCACGGGGTGGACCCGGAGACCTGCACGAACGCCGAGATGATCGTGTTGTCGAGGCTCAGGGTGAAGGCCATGAGCGCGCCGGCCAGAACCGACGGCATCAGGATCGGCAGGGTGATCAGACGGAAGCGGCGCAGCGGCGGCGTGTAGAGGTCGGCCGCCGCCTCCTCCAGCGAGGAGTCCATGCCCTGCATACGGGCGCGGACGAGGAAGGTCACCACCGCGGTCGCGAACAGCGAGTGCGCGACGACCAGACGGACCCACCCGCTGTTGAAGAGGCTCAGCTCCTGGTCCACCCCGAGGGAGACGAACCACGGGAGCAGCGCCACGCCGGAGACGATCTCCGGCGTCACCAGGACCAGGGCGAGCAGTGCGGTGACCAGCCGGCCGATCCGCCCGCCTGGATGGCGCGCCAGCGCGTAGCCGCACAGAGTGCCGAGGACCACGGCGATCAGCGCCGCCCCCGCTGCCGCGCGAACGGACACCGACACCGCGGAGACGATGTCCGCGTTGGACAGCGCCGCGGCGTACGCGTCGAACCCGAACCCCTCCCAGGACGCCAGCAGCCGCCCGCTGTTGAAGGAGTAGACGACGATGACGGCGATCGGCGTGAAGAGGAACGCGATCACGAGGAGGCCCCACACGTTCAGGGCCCGGTCCGCCATCGGCCGTCCGCTCATGCCGGGCCGCCTCCCGCGAGTCATGCCGGGCTCCCTTCCGCGAGGCCGGCGAGCTCGCTGCGCCGCCGGCGTGTGAGAAGCCAGGTGCACACGGCACCGGCCAGGGCCGTGGCGAGGATCGTCACGGCGATGACGAGGATCAGCACGACCGCCATCGCCGAACCGAGGGCCCAGTTCTGGGCCTGCTGGAACTGGCTGGCGACGAGCTGGCCGACCATGGTGCCGCGCGCGCCGCCGAGGACCGCCGCGGTGACGTAGTCGCCCATGAGCGGGATGAAGACGAGGAGCAGTCCCGCGGCGATGCCCGGCCGCGCGAGCGGCAGCGTGACCTGCGCCATCGTCCGCCACCGGTTGGCGCCGAGGTCCTTGCTCGCCTCGCGCAGCGAGCCGTCGATCCGGTCCAGGGCGACGTACAGCGGGAGGATCATCATGGGCAGGTAGTTGTAGACGACGCCCAGCAGTACGGCCCCTCGGGTGAAGAGCATCGAGAACGGCGCGTCGGTCACCCCGAGGCTCTGCAGCGCCCGCGAGGCGAACCCCTCCGGGGAGAGGACGACCTGCCAGCCGATCGTGCGGATCAGGAAGTTGGTCCAGAACGGCACGAGCACCAGCGCCAGCACCACGAAACGCCGGTGGGGCCTCACCTTGACCGCCAGCCAGTAGGCGAAGGGGAGGCCGATCGCCAGGCAGAGCGCGGTGCCGGCCAGGCCGATGCGCAGGGTGCCGGCGAAGCTCGTCATGAACGTGTCGCCGAGCGCCTCGCGGTAGCGGTCCAGCGTGAGCACGTCGTTGGCGTGGGTCTGGTACAGCCCCGGCTTGCGGCCGAGGGAGTACCAGAACACCAGCCCGACCGGGGCCACGAAGAACAGGGCGATCCACGCCAGCGCAGGCGTGGCGAGCAGGCCTGCGGGGGCGGCTCGCCACGCCGTACGCGGACCACGGTGGGCGGAGGTCATGCGCCGGCCTTGGCCTTCATCCTGTTGACGATGGCCATCCGCCGCTCCTGGCCCTCGTTGATGACCCCTGTGTACATCGTGGCGAGCTGCTCGGCGGACGGGAAGATCATGTCGATCTGTCCGAGCTTGAGCTTCCTGGCCTCCTCCTCGGAGCCCGTGACGCCGCTGCCGTAGCCCACGAAGTCCACCTGCTTGACGGCCACGGCGGGGTCGAGCACGTAGTTGATGAGCTCGTGGGCGGCGTCGGCGTTCTTGCTGCCCTTCACGATCGCCCAGTTGTCCATCCAGAGGTTGGTCTTCGGGCCGGGCAGGACCCACTTCCACCGGTCCTGCTCACTGCTCGCCAGGATGCCGCGCCGGGCGTCGCCGTTCCAGCAGTGCATGAGAACGTGGGTGCCCTGCGGGATCGCGCTGCTGCCGGGCGAGGAGTCGAAGGCGGCGATGTGCGGGGCGAGCGTGTCGACGAGGAACGTCTCGATCTGGTCGAGCTGGGCCTTGTCGGTGGTGCTCTGGTGCCATCCCCTGGCGAAGCACAGCATGGCGCAGATCTCGCCCGGGTCGTCGACCAGCGAGGTCTTGCCGCTGGCCTCGCGCGCGGCGGCGTCGAAGAAGTCGTCCCAGGTCGTCAGGTCACGCGTGATGACCTTGGTGTCGTAGACGAAGCCCGTGGTCCCCCAGTACTTCGTGACGGTGTACGTGTTGCCCTTGTCCCATTCCTGGTTCCGGAAGGCCGTGTCCAGGTTGGCGAGGTTGGGCAGCTTGCTGTGGTCCAGCTTCTCCAGCAGCCCGTTCGCCGCCATCTGCGGCACGAAGACGCCGGTCGGGATGACGATGTCGTAGCCGCTCGTCCCCTTGGCCGCCGCCAGCTTCGCGATCATCTCCTCGTTGGAGCTGTAGGAGTCGACCAGCACCTTGGGGCCGTACTTGGCGGCGAACTCGGCCAGCACCTTCGGATCGTCGTACGCGCTCCACGAGTAGGCGCGCAGCTCGGCGGCCGCCGAGCCCGAGCCGCCGGAACCCGAGGATCCGCCGCAGGCCGCGAGCAGGGGCGCGCCGGCCGCGGCCGCGAGGCCGGCGAGGAAGGTACGGCGGGGCAGACCGGCCACGCGCGCCGCGGGCGCGAGAAGGCGGGGGGTCTCGTTGTGGGTCACTTGGCGCTTCCAATCGGATCGCGGGTCGAGTCACGGGGAGTGGCTTCGGCGGGAAAGACATGGACGTCGGCGGGGGCCCAGGAGCACCACACCCGGGCGCCCTCGGCGAGGCGGCCGGCCTGGCGGCGCGGCACGCGGGCCAGCAGCTCGTGCCCGGCGTCGGCGTGCACGACGTACTGCAGGACGTCGCCGAGCAGGGAGACCGCGGCGACGGTGCCGGGCAGGGCGTTGGCCGGTTCGGCCGGCGGCGTCTCGGCGACCCTGACGGCCTCGGGCCGGACCGCGACGCGCACCGGGCCGGGCGTCGTGACCGGCTCTCCGGGGTGGATCGTCCCACCGTCGATCTCGATCGCCCGTCCGCCGTCGGCGGGGGTGCCGGGCAGGAAGTTCTGCTGGCCGATGAAACCGGCGACGAACGCGGTGGCCGGCCTCTCGTAGACGGTGTAGGGGTCGGCGATCTGCTCGATCCGGCCGTCCAGCATGACGGCGACCCGGTCGCTCATCGACAGGGCCTCCTCCTGGTCGTGCGTGACGAAGATGAACGTCGTGCCGAGACGGCTCTGCAGGAGCTTGAGCTCGACCTGCATGTCCTCGCGGAGCTTGCGGTCGAGGGCGCCGAGGGGCTCGTCGAGGAGCAGCACGCTGGGCCGGTTGACCAGGGCCCGGGCGAGGGCGACGCGCTGCTGCTGGCCGCCGGAGAGCCGGCTCGGCCTGCGGTCGGCGAAGCGCGTCATCTGCACCATATCGAGTGCCTCGGACACGCGGGACCGGATCTCCGCGCGGTCGATCCCGCGGCGCTGGCGCAGCCCGTACGCGATGTTCGCCGCGACGCTCATGTGCGGGAAGAGGGCGTAGGACTGGAACACGGTGTTGACGTCGCGCTTGTGGGGCGGCAGGTGCTGGACGGCCGCGCCCGAGATGAGCACCTCGCCGCTGTCGGGCTGTTCGAAGCCGGCGAGCATGCGCAGCGTGGTCGTCTTGCCGCATCCCGAGGGGCCGAGCAGGGAGAGGAACTCCCCCGGCCGCACCGAGAGGTCGAGCTCCTTGACGACGGTCACGCCGCCGAAGGACTTGCTGATCGAGCGGAGCTCGACGGAGCCGCTCCCTTCACCGGCGTCCGCCCGGCGAACGGACGTGACGGCGGGCTGGGTGGGTGAGCCGCTCATACGACCTCCTTCGTGGTTTCGGCCTGGGGCGCGTCGAGGGCGCTCAGCGCGCGCTCGACGATCCGCCCGGGGGGAAGGACGAACTCGACGGTGAGCCCGGGCTCGTCGCCGGCGAGGGGTTCGAGCGCGGCGTACTGCGCGGTGACCAGGGAGACCGGCATGAAGTGCCCCTCGCGCTCCCCGACCCGGGCGGCGGCCACATCCGCGGGGCCGGCCAGGTGGAGGAACCACACCCCCGGATCCCGCTCGCGCAGGATGTCGCGGTAGGACCTCTTGAGCGCGGAGCAGGACACGACGCCACCGGCCGGGCCGCGCGCCGCGAGCCAGTCGCCGACCGCCCCGAGCCAGGGCTCGCGGTCGGAGTCGTCGAGCGGCTCGCCGGCGCTCATCTTGGCGACGTTGCCCTCGCTGTGGAACGCGTCGGCGTCGGCGTAGTCGGCGCCGAGCGCCTCGGCCAGGGCATGTCCCACGGTCGTCTTGCCGGCGCCTGTCACGCCCATGACGACAACCAAAGGTGCTACAAATTGAGAAGAGCTCACGCGATCCGGTCCCCGATGAGATGATGTCTGAGCATCTTGAAGTAAAAGTGTGATCAAACACAAGAGATCAGCGTAAAAAGCATACTTATGAGAGGCAGGCGCATGCCCGGCGAGTCAGACAGACCGCAGCCGAGCGACCGCTCAGGAGGGCTGCACGATCGTGTGCTCGACCAACTCGGGCTGGCGATCGTCTCCGGGGAGACGCCCGAAGGCGAGGTGCTGCGGATCGAGCGGCTGGAGGAGACCCTCGGGGTGTCGCGCACGGTCATGCGCGAGGCCGTGCGCGTGCTGGAGTCCATGCAGATGGTGGCGAGCAGACGGCGCATCGGCGTCACCGTGCTGCCCCGCGCGCAGTGGAACCTCTTCGACCCGCGGATCATCCGCTGGCGGCTGGCCGGGCCCGACCGCATGACCCAGCTCGAGTCCCTGAGCCAGCTGCGCTGCGGCATCGAGCCGGTCGCCGCCTCCCTGGCGGCCACGCGGTGCACGCCCGAACAGTGCGGCACGCTCACGTCCGCCGTGATCGGCATGTCCGTGACCGCGAAACGCGGCGACCTGGACGCCTACCTGGAGCACGACATCACGTTCCACCGCACGATCCTGGAGGCGTCCGGCAACGACATGTTCTCCGGCCTCGCCCAGGTCGTGGCGGAGGTCCTGGCCGGGCGGACCCATCACAACCTGATGCCCGCCGAGCCCGAGACCGCCGCGATCCGGTTGCACGGCGACGTGGCCGAGGCCGTCCAGCTCGGACGCCCCCAGGAGGCGGAGACGGCGATGCGCGCGATCGTGCTGGAGTCGATCGAGGCCATGTCGTTGAACACCGGCCTGGGGGTCGGCTGAAGGGAGAGATCGCCACCCGGGTTCCGGTGGCCTGCCTCTCCACGCCGGGGGCCGCCGCCGGGTGCCCATACCCGGACGACGACTTCCCATGTCACGGCACTACGCCGCCGAACGGGCGAGCGCCTTTACGTTGTAGATCACAATCTCTCGTCCGCGAGACTGGGCTCGCGTTCGTCAGCGGAAGGCGGCGTGGCCGGTGAGCGCCTGGCCGATCATGAGGGTGTGCATCTCCGGAGTGCCCTCGTAGGTCAGGACGGACTCCAGGTTGTTCATGTGCCGGATCACGGGGTACTCCAGGGAGATCCCGTTCGCTCCGAGGATGGTGCGTGCGGTGCGGCAGATCTCCAGTGCCTTGTTCACGTTGTTGAGCTTGCCGAGGCTGACCTGCTCGGGGCGCAACCCGACGCTGTCCTTGCGCCGCCCGAGGTGCAGGGCGAGCAGGGTGCCGTTGGTGAGCTCCACGCACATGTCGGCGAGCTTGGCCTGGGTCAGCTGGAAGCCGCCGATCGGCCTGCCGAACTGGCTGCGCTGCGTGGAGTACTCCAACGCCGCCTGGAACGCGCTGCGCGCCGCGCCCATCGCGCCCCAGAGGATGCCGTAGCGCGCCTCGTTCAGGCAGGACAGCGGCCCCTTGAGCCCGCGGACCTCGGGGAACACCGCGTCATGCGGGAGACGGACGCCGTCAAGGACGAGCTCGCTGGTGACCGACGCGCGCAGCGACAGCTTGTGCTTGATCAACGGCGCCGAGAAACCCGGCGTGCCGGTCGGGACGACGAACCCGCGCACACCCTCGTCCGTCTGGGCCCACACGACGGCGACGTCGGCGACGGACCCGTTGGTGATCCACATCTTCGCGCCGTCGAGGATCCAGTCGGCGCGCTCGCCGGTGCCGTCGCGGCGCGCGCGGGTGCGCATGCTCCCCGGGTCCGAGCCGTGGTCGGGCTCGGTCAGCCCGAAGCAGCCGATCGCCTCCCCCGCCGCCATCCGCGGCAGCCACTCCCGCTTGTGCTCCTCGGAGCCGTGCCGCCAGATCGCGAACATCGCCAGCGACCCCTGGACGGAGACCAGGGAACGGAGGCCGGAGTCGCTGGCCTCCAGTTCGAGGCAGGCCAGTCCGTACGCGACGGCGCTCATGCCGGCGCAGCCGTACCCGTCCAGGTGCATCCCGAGGACGCCGAGGGTGCCCAGCTCCTTCGTCAGCTCGCGGATCCCCGGCAGGTCCCCGGACTCGAACCACTCGGCGACGTACGGGTCGACCAGCGCGGCGCACACCTCGCGGACAGCGCCGCGAACGTCCTTCTCTTCATCGCTGAGCAGGTCGTCGATGCCGGCGAGGTCCATCGGGTCGAGCGTGGGGCGGGGGTTGTCGTGGGCGCTGGTCATGATGGCACCTGTCCTGTGCTGGTGGGATCGAGGTCGGACAACGAGGCGGAGCCGGAGGCGAGCCAGGCCCGGATGCCGCTCCCGTGGGCTCCGAGAGGCGGCGGCGGTCCGGCGGGACGCACCAGGTCCGCCGAGTACGTCACCGCGTGGCGCACCTGCGGGGCGTGATCGGGGCCGGGTGAGACGGTCGGGCCGAGCCCGAGCCGCTCGGCCAGGGCGAATCCCTCGGCGATGTCGCCGACCCGGCCCGCGGGGACCTGCGCGGCGGTCAGCCGGGCCTCCCAGTCCGCGGCGTCCGCGGCGGCCAGACGCGCTTCGAGCGCGGCGACGAGCTCGTCCCGATGGCCGACCCGGGCGGTGTTCGTGGCGAAGCGCTCGTCGCGGGCGAGCCCGGGGTCGCCGAGGACCGTCGCCAGCCGGGCGAACTGGCCGTCGTTTCCACACGCCACCGCGAGCAGCCCGTCCCGGCACCGCAGCGTCTCGTACGGCGCGATGGACGGGTGCCGGTTGCCCATGCGGCCGGGGGCGCGACCGGTCTCCAGGAAGCCCTGCGCCTGGTTGACCAGCGAGCCGAGCAGGCTGGACAGCAGGTTCACCTCGACCCGGCAGCCGGCGCCGGTCCGCGCGCGGGCGGACAGCGCGGCGAGGACGCCGATGGTCGCGTCCTTGCCGGTCAGCACGTCCACCAGGGCGACTCCCGCCTTGGTGGGCTCACCGCCGGCGTCGCCGGTGATCGACATCAGCCCGCCCAGCGCCTGGACGATGAAGTCGTAACCCAGCCGGTCCGCGCCCGCGCCACCGCCGAAGCCGGTGATCGAGCAGTAGACGACGCCCGGGTTGCCCGCCGCGACGTCCTCGTACCCGAGGCCCTTCCTGGCCAGGGCGCCCGGCTTGAAGTTCTCGATGACCACGTCGGCGCGGCGGGCCAGCTCCCTGGCCAGGGCGAGGTCCGCCTCGTCGGCCAGGTCGAGGGCCACGCTCAGCTTGGAACGGTTGACGCTCTCGAAGTAGGTCGAGGAGGTCGCCGACCACGGCGGGCCCCAGGAGCGGGTGTCGTCACCGGCGCCGGGCCGCTCCACCTTGACCACCGTCGCGCCGAGGTCGGCCAGGGTCATCGTGCACAGCGGCCCGGCCAGCACGCGGCTGAAGTCGGCCACCAGGACGCCGTCGAGCGGCCGGGTCATGATCGTTCCTCCGATCCGGTACGGGCGACCCCGCGGGCCGCGGCGCCGACGAAGCCGCGGAAGAGGCGGTCCCGGTCGGCCGGCGGCCCGTCGGGGTCCTCGGGGTGCCACTGGACGCCCACGACCCAGTGCCGGGTGTGCTCGACCGCCTCGACCAGCCCGTCCAGGGCGCGGGCGGCGACGCGCAGGCCGTCGCCGAGCCGGTCCACCGCCTGGTGGTGGCCCGACCGCACCACCAGGTCGCGGCCGCCGGTGAGCTCCATGAGCCGGGTCCCCTCGATGACGCTCACGCGCTCGTCGAGGAACATGGGCTCCCCGGGTCCCCCGCGGTGCAGCCGGTAGTCCTCGATGTCGGGCAGGATCGTCCCGCCGAAGGCGACGTTGATCAGCTGGGAGCCCCGGCAGATGCCCAGCACCGGCCGGCCCGCCGCGACGGCGGCGTGGACGGCCGCGACGCTGTCCCGGTCGGCGCGGGCGTCGACTCCGTAGGAGTTCGGGGCCGTGACGCCGGGGCAGCCGTACATCGCGCCGTCGATGTCGCCCCCGCCGAGCAGCAGGACGCCGTCGGCCTCCGCCGCCCGCTCGGGAGACGAGGACGGCTCGGAGGTGTCGAACAGCTCGTACGTCGCGCCGGCCTCGACGAGGGTGCGCAACGCCGTACGGGTGAACCGGCGGACCAGGTCCGCGACCGGGTCCGTCAGGTCGGGGAAGTTGAGCGATACCAGGACGGCGATGTGGGCGCCTGGCCGCGCGGGCCGGGGCAGGCCGGGGTCGACCTCGCTCCTCAGCACCACCGGAGCGGCCTCGGCGTCCGTGATCGTGGTCATGCTGCGGCGTCCTTCCGGTCGCGTGCTCGGTCGATGAGGTCGGCGAACAGGGCGGCGTCCTGCGCGGAGGTCGCGAACAGGTCCTCCGGGTGCCACTGCACGGCGAGCACGTCCGCCGTGGTGTGCTCCAGGGCCTCGACGCATCCGTCGGCCGACCGGGCGGTGACGCGCAGCCCGCGCCCGAGCCGGTCGACGGCCTGGTGGTGGTAGGAGGAGACGGGGAACACGTCGGCGCCGACGACTCCCCGCAGCCGCGACCCGGACACGGCCGTGACCTCGTGCAGGGCGTCCCGGTGCGGTATGGCGCCTTCGTCGAGATGCTGGGTCAGGGTGCCGCCGCAGGCGACGTTGAGCACCTGGAGCCCGCGGCAGACGGCGAGTGTGGGGATGCCCTGCGCGATCACCGCCGCCACGACGGCCAGATCGAGGTCGTCCTGGAGCTCGTCGGGCTGCTCGGTCTCCGGCCCGCGGGCCTGGCCGTAGCGTTCCGGGCCGAGGTCGCCGCCGCCGGGAAGGACGACCCCGTCGAAGCGGCGGAGCCTCCCGGCCAGCTCGGCGGGCGCGTGCCGTACGGTCCCGTGCAACACGAGAGGCTCCCCGCCCGCGGAGAAGACCGCCTCGCACATCGCCTCGGCGGCGACGGTCCCGGTGAAGCGCAGGCCGGAGACCGTCGTGGCCCGGCGACCGATGACGGCGACGAGGGGACGCATGATCAGATCACGCCTCCCGCGGCGAACGGGTACTCCAGGTCGGGCAGCCACTCCGCCCACACCGCGGCCAGGCGGCCGTCGCCGATGACCGCGCCCAGGGCCCGGTCAAGGGAGGCCAGCGTCTCGGGCCGGCTCTTGGAGACGGCGATGCCCCAGCGGTTCCCCGTGCGTACGGTGAAGGCCAGCTCGAAGTCGGGGTGACGCCCCAGCGGGACGAACACCACGTCGTCGTCGACGACGCCGTCCACCTCGCCGGACCTGAGCGCGGCCAGCATGTCGCCGAAGACGTCGTCGGAGTCGCCGAACTCGACGGGAACGGCTCCCTCGAAGGTCTTCAGGAGCGCCATGTTCGTGCTGCCGGAGATCGCGGCCACGCGGCGGCCACGCAGGTCCTCGGGCGAGGAGATCGGATCGCCGCGGCGGACCAGCACGGACTCGTGGAAGACGGCGTACGGGCGGGTGAAGTCGGCCTGCTCCAGGCGGGAGGGGATGATCCCCTGGCCGCACAGGACGCCGTCGGCGTCTCCCCGCCGGACGGCGGGGATCATGTCGTTCCAGGGCAGGTAGACCCACTCCAGCGTGCGGCCGAGTTCCGCCGCGAGGAGCTCGCCGACCGCGGGCTCGTATCCCCGGCGTCCGTGGACCGGATCGTCCAGGAGGAACAGCGGCGGCGCGTCGGAGTCGATGCAGGCCAGTCGCAGGGTCTCGTTTCGCTCGCTCACGGCGCGTCCTCCGAGTACATCGTGTGCTCCCAGTCGGTGACGACACCGCAGAACCGGGCCCACTCGTCGGTCTTGAACCGGCTGTAGAGCTCGACGAGCTCGGAGCCGAGGGCCTCCTTGACGACCTGGTCGGCCTCGAACGCGTCGAGGGCCTCCCCGAGGGTCAGCGGAAGCCTGGCGAACCCCGTCTCGCCGGTGTAGCTGGAACCGCTCTGGGCGGGCCCCGGGTCGATCCGGTTGGCGATGCCGTCGTCGATCGCCGCCAGCAGCGCGGCGTGCGAGAGGTACGGGTTGACCATGGCGTCGGGGAGCTTGAACTCGAGGCGGCCGTTGGCGGACAGGCGGACCGTGCAGGTCTTGTTGTCCATGCCCCAGTTGATCTGCGAAGGGGCGAACTGCCCGGAGTCCCAGTAACGCTTGTACGAGTTGACGGTGGAGCCCATGATCGCCATGGAACCGGCGGCGTGCGTCAGGATGCCGCCCAGGGCGTGCCTGCCGATCTCGGTCAGGTGCAGCTCCGTGACGCCGGGGTCGGCCAGGACGTTCTGGTCGCCGCGCCAGAGGCTGAGGTTGTGGTGGCAGCCGTTGCCCATCATCCCGGTCGCGGGCTTGGGCATGAAGCTCGCCTGTACGCCCAGCTCGCGGGCCACCTGGCGGCAGATCTGCCGGTAGACGACGAGCCGGTCGGCCGTCAGGTCCGCGTGGTCGAACATCCAGTTGAGTTCGAGCTGTCCCGGGTCCTCGTAGTCGCCCTCGATCATGTCCAGGCCCAGCGCCTGCGCGTACGCGATGACCTTCTGGTAGATGGGGCGGTACCGCTCCAGGTGGTCCACGTGGTAGGCCGGGCTGGACCCCGGGCGGAACCGCGCGTCGAGGCCGGGGCCGGTCCAGGTCATCTCCGGCTCGCACCCGGAGCGCAGCTCCAGACCCGTCCGCTCGGTGAAGTCGGCGTGCAGACGGATGAGGTTACCGCGCACGTCCGTGGCGAGCGGCTGCCCTCCGACGCCGGGCCGGTGGTCCGGCTCGTACAGCCGGCAGAAGAAGCGGCCGATCGACGTGTCCCACGGAAGGACCGCGAACGTGTCGAGGTCGGGGAGTGCGGTGAACTCCGCGGCCTCGGCGCCACCTCCGAGGAGGTTGCCGGCGCGGTCGGCCTGGAGGTTCGCGACGGCCGTGCGGTGGAGCTGCACCCCCTTCTCCGCGTTGCGGGCCAGGTGCCTGGCGGGGACGACCTTGCCGACGACGCGGCCGGTGATCGTGACCGCCTGGTAGTAGAGGTACTCGACGCCGGACTCGGCGATCAGGCCGCGGATCTCGTCCAGGGCACCGGTGGCCGTGTTGCGCTGCCGGTGCAGGTCCAGTGCGGTGGAAGTGGTGATGTCCGTCATGGATGCCTCGAGGTTCGTGGGTCAGGCGGCGGAGGCGAGCACGGTGAACGCCTCGCGCAGCTCGCGTTGACGGGCGGGAGAGAGGTTGATCGCGACGGTGCCCACGTGGGCCGACCGCCGGTGGAACGTGGCGAGGAGCCCGGCTCGCACGTCGTCGAGGTCGCCCTCGTGGACGCGTACCTCGTCGGCCAGGCCGGGCGAGCCGTAACTCTGGAAGCGGAGGTCGAGCTGGTCGCTCCAGAACGACGGGATGGGCGTGAACGGTTCCGGGTCCGGCTCCGTCCCGGCCAGCAGGGCGGTCAGGGTCGCCGCCGCGCGCCTGGCCGTGTCCGTCGGGATCGACCAGTGCTCGACGCGGCGTGGCACGTCGTCGAAGAGGGGGTTGGGGAAGCGCGCGACGTCGCCGACGGCGACGGCGACGTCCGCGCCCACGACCGCCAGGCGGTTGTCGCACAGAACGCCGTCGGACAGGTCGAGTCCCGGGTTGCCGTCCAGCCACTCGACGTTGGGCGTGGAGCCGACGGCCTCGATGACGAGATCGGCTTCGAGGACGCGGCCGTCGTCGAGCTCGACACCGCTCACCGCCGCGTCGCCGAGGTAGGCGGCGGGCGCGTGGCCGATGACGAACGTCATCCCGGCGCGCTCGTGGTGCCGCTGGACCGCCTGGCCGAGCCGCTCGCCGAGCACGCGGTTCATCGGCGCGCCGGCGGGTTCGACGACGGTCACCCGGCACCCCTTGCCCAGCGCGGTCGCGGCGACCTCGCAGCCGATGAATCCGGCTCCGATCACCACGACGCGGGCGCCGGGCAGGAGCGCGGCGCGCAGGCTGACGCAGTCGTCCAGCGTACGGAGGACGAACCGGCCGGCCGCGGGACCGGGCAGGGGCAGCCGCCGCGGCCGCAGCCCGGTCGCCACCACCAGCGCGTCGAAGGTCTCCCGCGACCCGTCCCCGAGCCGGAGCACTCCCCCGGCCAGGTCGGATCCGACCACCCTCCGGCCGAGCCGGAAATCGACGTCGCCGACCGCGGCGCGGCGCCGGAACGCCACCATGCCGTGCAGCCGGTGGGGGTCTGCGTCCCCCGGGGCGGACAGCACCTCCTTGGACAGCGGCGGCCGGTTGTAGGGCGGATACGGTTCCTCGCCGAAGACCGTGACAGGTCCGACGAATCCGGCCGACCGCAGTTGCTCGGCCGCGCGCAGACCCGCCAGGGAGGCGCCGACCACGGCGACGCGGGCGGACATGTCAGTCCTCGATGAGGATGGCCTGGACGGGGCAGACGTCCGCGGCCTCCTCTACTTCGAAGCGGTAGGACTCGTCGGGGTTGCCCTCGTAGACGAGCCTGCCCTCCTCGTCCATCTGGAAGACGGCGGGGGCGGCGATGGCGCACTGGCCATGATCCTGGCACTTGGCCAGGTCGACGATGATCCGCATGGTGTGCTCCTTGGGACGTGGACGGTTCAGGGTGCCGGGGTGAAGGCGACGGGGAGGCGGATCGGGCCGGTGTTGCCGGAGTCCGGCAACCACTCGTCCCGCCCGTCGATGTGGGGGTCGCGCATCCGGCGGGCCAGGAGCGGCAACGCCTCGCTCATGTCGCTGCGCGCGACGAAGTGGCCGAGGCAGTGGTGGGCTCCGCCGCCGAACCCGACGTGCGGCTTGCGCTCGGCGGTGATGTCGAAGGCGCTCTCGCCGAAGGCCCGGGGGTCGGTGCCGGCCGACTCGCTGAAGAGGTGCACGGTGGTGCCGGCCTCGATGTCGAGGCCGGCGAAGGTGAAGTCCTCCAGGGCCTCGCGGGTGACCCAGCGAACGGTCGGGTTGACCCGCATGACCTCTTCGACCGCCTTGCCGCCGAGTTCGGGGCGCTCGGCGAGCAGCCTCCACTGGTCGGGATGCCGCATGAAGGTCTGCATGGCCAGCCCGAGCTGGTTCCGGGTGGTGTCGTAGCCGCCGAAGATGAGCAGGACCAGCGCGTCCCGCAGCTCGGCGTCGCTGAGCCTGTCGGAGTCGCGGTTGGCCTTGACCAGCGCGGAGACGAAGTCGTCGCGCTCGGCCCCGCGCCGGTCGGCGATGAGCGCGTCGGCGTACGCGTAGAGGCTCCCCAGGGCTTCCTCGATCTTGGGCAGGTCCTGGCGCAGGGTGATCCCCATCGCCAGGCCGATGGTCGCGGACTCCCGCGCGATGATCGGCCATTCGTGCTCCGGCAGGCCGAGCATGATCGCGATGACCCGGGCCGCGTACGGCTCCGCGAACTCCGAGACGAACTCGCAGCGGCCGGGCTCGGCGAACCCGTCGATGAGCTCCGTGGCCAGCGCCTGGAACCTGGGGACCAGGCCGCCGATCAGCTTGGACGAGAACGCCGGGTTCATCAGGCGGCGCAGGCGGTGGTGCTCCTCGCCCTCCTTGTTCAGCACCCAGCTCGCGAACCAGTCGGCGAACGGCCCCTCGGTGACGCCGTTGTGCGCCGGCCAGGCCGCACTGCCCTGGCGGAGCTTGGGGTGCTTGAGCAGCCGGCTGACCTCCTCGTAGCGCAGGATCGCGATCCCGTAGTTGGTCCGGGCGTACCAGCTGCGCTCCCGCGCCTCGTGGACGAGGTCCGACGTGATCGAGAAGCTCGGATCGGCGATGTCCAGCCGTGGGGCGGCATCAGGCGGTGTGACCGTCATGGACTCTCCAAACCGTTGGACGAGCAAGGTTGGCCGAAATACTCTAAAAATAGAGTCTTTATGTCAAGAGGTCGCCCACGATCGGGTCGGTAAAGGAGTCCGGGCGCGGCTCGGCCCCGGACGACGTCCGGGGCCCTGGAGGGTTACTCGTTCTCGGCGAGCGCCACGACCCAGCCGCTGTCCAGGCCCACCGGGCAGACCTCGACGAACTCCCCCTCATGGGGGCGCGGCATCGACGGCAGCCGGGAGCCGACCACCCAACGCGGGGTGTTGGCCGCGACGACCCGCCGCTCGGCGCTGACCAGCAGCGCGTCCCGCCCGGCCGAGCGGAGGGCCCGCAGCAGGGCCGGCTCGACGTCACTCATGGCCAGGTCGGCGCCGGCGACCCCGAGGAAGATTTCGTCGGACACGGGGACGGTGAGCGTGAGCACGTAGCGGTTGGCGCCCGTGTAGTCGACGTACGGGCCGAACACCGCCCGTTCCCCGCGGTCCCTGGCCGCGACGAACCAGTCCATCTGGAGGTAGTCGTACAGATCGACACTGGTCGGATCGAAGTTCAGCCGCATCCGGGCGACCGTGTCGCCCGTGCGGTGCCACCAGTGGATGTAGCGCTCGACACCGCCGATGACGTCCGGCGCGGCGAGGAAGCCCAGGCCGTCGGCCATCGGCTGCCTGGCCAGCTCCTCCTTGATGAAGGGCTCCAGCATGCCGAGGTGGGCCTCCTTCAGCCGGCGGCCCTCGTCGAGCAGGGCGCGCCGCCGCCGGACAACCTCGGCGCCGAGCTCGTCGAGAGCGTCGAACACCCCTCCGAGCAGCGCCCTGATCCGCTCGGCCACGCGCTCGGCGCCGCCGTTCTCCGGACCGCTCGGCGGTGAAAGGCTTTCAGGAGTCAATCTCGCCGCCCTCCGTTGACCCTCGTTCGGCAAGCAACAGGTGGAGCTCGGTGAGCCTGCGCAGGTTGCGTTGCACATGGCGCTCGGCGAGCAGTCTCGCCTGCTCGCCGTCCTCCTCGGCTATGGCCGTGGCGATGGCGTGATGGTCGGCGACCACGTCGCCCAGCCGCAGCTCCGTCCCGTACGGCAGCCAGAGCATGCCCGCGGTCTCGGCCTGCAGGTTGATCTCGAGGCGGGTCAGCCGTTCGGACTGGGAGGCGATGGCCACCTCGATGTGGAAGCGGCTGTCGGCGCGGATGCGCGCTCCCAGGCCGCCGGCCGAGGCGAGCTGGTCGACGAGCGTGAGCAGGCGGCGCACGCCCGCTCTCGACGCCCGTTCCGCGGCGAGCTTGGCGGACAGTCCCGACACCGCCAACTGCTCGTCCGCCAGGTCGCGCAGCGCCGAGACGGGGATCGCCTGCAACCGCTCGGCCATCTCCTCGACGGGCGGGTTGGCCGGGTGGCGTACGAAGGTGCCTCCGGTCCGGCCCCGGCGGGTCTCGACCAGGCCCTGCCGGCGCAGGATCGCCAGCGCCTCTCTCAGGGTCATGGGCGAGACCCCGAGCTGGTTGGCGAACTCCACCTCCGTGGGGAGCTGTTCGCCGTCGACCAGGAGCCCGAGCTCGATGGCCTTGCCGACCCGGTGGACGACCTCGTCGGCCCGGCCCGCGGTGGTCAGCGGGGAGAGCAGGGCCGCCCGTGGCGCAGACGCGCGCCGCACCCTCTCACTCCCTCCGTCGGCCAGAGATGAACAAGGAATTACCTCGTGACTCTTGTGCGATAACAAATGAAATTGTAGTTTTTCCGACCATCCGGCCCCACGAGGCTAGCCGCAATCATACGGACCACCTGCCGGTCCGTTTCCCCGTACCGCCGTCCGGGTCCGCCTATCGCACGCCTTCTCCGCACAGACATCGGAGCCCCCATGAGTACGTCGATCTCACCGGAGCGAAACGACAGCGACGCCGCCCACCTGGCCTCGCTCGGTTACCAATCCGAGTTCAAGCGGGACATGACGCCCTGGGCGAACTTCTCCCTCGGCTTCACCTACCTGTCCCCTGTCGTGGGGGTGTACTCCCTGTTCGCCTACGCCCTGGCGACCGGCGGACCGCCGATGATCTGGAGCTTCGTCATCGTCGGCGTCGGCCAGTTCCTCGTCGCGCTGATCTTCAGCGAGGTCGTCGCCCAGTACCCCGTCGTCGGCGGCGTCTATCCGTGGGCCCGGCGCCTGTGGGGCCGCCGGTACGCCTGGATGACCGGGTGGGTGTACCTCGTCGCCCTGCTCGTCACGATCGCCTCGGTCGTCTACGGCGCGGGCCCCTACATCGCCGCGACGTTCGGCTTCACGGCCACCGTGGACACCGCGATCATCTGTTCCCTGGCCATCCTGGCCGTCGCCACCATCGTGAACTTCATGGGCACCAAGGTCCTGGCCACCGCCGCCATCATCGGGTTCACCGCCGAGATCATCGGAGCGCTGGCGGTCGGCGGCTGGCTGCTGCTGACGCATCGCTACCACGGGCTGGACGTGCTGTTCGACTCCTTCGGCGCGGGCGGCGGCGGCAGCTACATGTGGGCCTTCGCCGCGGCGGGCCTCATCGGCGTCTACCAGTACTACGGCTTCGAGGCGTGCGGTGACGTGGCCGAGGAGGTGCCCGACCCGGGCCGCCTCATCCCCAAGGCCATGCGCCGCACGATCTACATCGGCGGCGCGGCGGCCACGTTCGTCTGCCTCGCTCTCGTACTCTCCGTCGCCGACATCCCCGCGGTGATCGCCGGCCAGGACACCGACCCGGTCTCCACCCTGCTCGACCAGGCGTTCGGACCGGTCGCCTCCAAGATCGTCCTCGCCATCGTGCTCATCTCGTTCCTCTCCTGCGCGATGAGCCTGCAGGCCGCCGCGAGCCGGCTCGCCTACAGCTACGGCCGCGACGACATGATCATGGGCAGCAGGTTCCTGAAGAAGTTCTCCCAGAAGCGCCATGTCCCGCCGTACGCGCTGCTCGTCGCGGCCGTCGTGCCCGCCGTGATCGTCATCGGGTCGAAGGTGTCGGAGAACGCGCTGGCCAAGGTGATCAGCTTCGCCGCGCTCGGCATCTACCTCGCCTTCCAGATGGTCGTCCTCGCCGCGCTGCGCGCCCGCCTCAAGGGCTGGCAGCCGAGCGGGAAGTACCGCCTCGGCCGCTGGGGCCTGCCGGTCAACATCGCGGCCCTCGTCTACGGCGTCATCGCGATGGTCAACATGTCCTGGCCCCGCACGCCGGGCGCCCCGTGGTACGACAACTACATCGTGCCGCTGTCCGGGGCGGTCGTCATCGCGATCGGCGCCGTGTACATGCTGGTGCACCGGACCTACGGCCGGAGCGACGCGCCCTACGACGACGCCATCCCCAAGAAGACGAACGTCTAGAGCCGCTTACTCGGATCACGTACGGACCCAGATCACCAGGGCTGCCACGGCCACGGTGCCGAGGTAGACGCAGGCGCGCTTGTCGCAGCGGGTGGCAACGGCTCGAAGGCTCTTCAGCCGATCGACCGCCCGCTCGACAACGTGCGCTTCCTGTCGAGGACCATCAGGCGCATCCGCCGCCAACCGCCCGGTTCGGCGGGCCGCAGCCCGCTCTTTGGCAACCGCGGCTGCGAAGGATACGAGTGGCCGGTGCTCAGTGTCCGGCCGGACGGCACGGTCAACCCGCTGGGCGAGCTGACATGGAACCGCGTGTTAGGTGGTCTGTCACCGGACGGCACAACCCTGGCCGGATGGGGCGGCTTCGACTCCTACCATGCGGTCGCCTTCTATGACGCGAGGACCGGCAGGAGGCTGCCCCGAACCGTGCCGTTGCCGGAGGAGTGGTACCTCGTGGGCTGGCAGGACGATCAGCATCTGCTGGCGACGTCCCGGGCGGGCTTCCAGATCATCGACGTGACCACCGGAGAGCACGCTCCCTACAAGCTGCTCCCAGCCGACCTCTTCCCGCTTCACCTCGGGGAACTGCGATGACCGAATCCTGGCAGACCCCGCTGTTGCGGACGGCGCTCCTGCTCACCACCTCGCAGAAGCATGCGGAGAAGCTCGTCGCCAGGGCGCTGGCGGCCAGGGGTGACAGCAAGGACGCCTACTTCACGCTCTACCGCCGCTTCCTGTCGCCGCTGCGTCCCTCGCGCGGCCGCCGTGCCATCACGGTCGCGTTGGATCACGACGGGTGGTCGGAGGGAGACGTCGCCGACCTGTTCGGCTGGTCCCAGGCCAAGGTCCTTCGTATGGCCGACGCACGGCAGCCGCCGGCGGTAGAGCCGCTTGTCCCGGATGTCTCCCGGCTGCCGACCTTGGCCAGGCGGTATCGCGCCCGGCGCGCGATCCTGCTGTCTCTCCTGATGGCGACGCCCGCCGTCCTGTCGCCGATCCTCGTAGGGAACGTCCGGGTGATCACCTGGTTCACCGGGCGGTATTCGCCCCCGACCCCCTACGAGGCCCCGCCCAGAGCGGAGGAACTCCCGCCGCTGCCCAACGACTCCATCCGGTACGCCTACCAGCTGGACGACCCCTTTGACGAGACTCGACGGCTCCATCGCGCGCACCCTCCCCTACGAGCCTTACGGAGAGGGCAGGACGTCCCCCGACGGCCAGACGATCGCCGCGCACGCGGAGAACGACAAGGTCGAACTGGTCGACACGGCGACGGGAAAGGTGAGCCGAAGCTTCCCCGTCGAGGGCCTCGACGATGTACGGGCCTGGGCAGGTCCCGATGCGGTGATCGTCAGCTCCACCTGCGGCACATGCCTGCTCGACCTGCGACCGGGACCTTGAGCCACCTGCAGTGAAGAAGGGACGCGCTGACCGGCCGCCGGCGCTCACGGAGCGGCCGGTCCGGGACTCCGGTCCGGCTCTCCGCCGTTCCGGGCAATCCCGGTGATCCCCGTGATCCGCGTGGTGTAGAGGTCCCAGAAGCGGTCCTCGTCGATGTCGAGGACGGTCGAGCCGCCGGCGTCGGTCTCGGCGTCCGGGACGATCTCCGGGCGGAGGAAGACGGCCGCGGCCACCGCGTCCCAGACGAACGTCCGGTGGCCGGGATCCGCCGCGAAGCGGGGCCCCTCGACCGCCGCGAAGAGCCGGGCGATCGGGGAGTCCCCCGCCGCGACCACCCGATCGTAGGTGTCCCGGTCCATGGTGATCCGCTCCGCCACCTCCAGCGGGACGACCAGCCTGCGCCGGAACGGCGCGTCGAACACCACGCGCGAGGCCGCCGGGTCGAACCAGCGGTTGAACTCCTCGCTCTCCGCGTCGTCGCCCAGCACGACGATCTGCCGGACCAGGGGCACCATGTCGGGGTGCTCGCGTACGGCGCGGGCCAGGTTGGTCGCCGGGCCGAGCGCGAAGACGGTCACCTCGCCGGGGTGCCGCCTCACCTGGTCGGCGATGAAGTCCGCCGCGCTCCCCCCGGCGGGTTCGGCCTTCGCGTATCCGCCGTACGGCGGGGCGGCCAGGGCGCGGTGGGACCTCGGCCGCGCCCGGTCCAGGGCGCCCCGGTAGCCCTCCCTGGGCGCGGGCGTGCCGCTCTCCCCCGTCACCACCGGGACGTCGGCCCTGCCGATCAGTTCGAGCTGGCGCAGCGCGTAGGCGGTGCCCTCCTCCGGCCAGGTGTTGCCGCCGACCGTGGTGACGCCGAGCACCTCGACGTCCGGGGTCGCGGCGAGCAGGAACAGTGCCTGGGCGTCGTCGTTGAGCTCGCCCATGTCGGCGTCGATGATGATCTTCCCGGTGCCGGGCGGCGCGTCGAGCGGTGTGCCGGCGGAGCACGATGTCACCGCGCACATCACGGACAGCGCGGACAGGACGATCAACGGGATCAGGCTTCTTCGCATCATGTCCCGCTTGTCGGTAAAAATGCCGCACCTGGTTCGTGAACCGCCGGGAACCCGGGATGCGACAAAGAGGCGTGACACCGATGGACAGGCAGACGGCCAGGCAGACGGACGGGCCCCCATGAACGAGCACGAGACCTGGACGGACGCCCGATTGGTGGACGCCGTCGCCGACCAGGACCGCCGGGCCCTCGAGGTCCTGTACGCCCGGCACGCGCCGTGGCTCGTCATCCGGCTGACCCGCCGATGCGCCGACCCCGCCCTCGTGGACGAGGCGGTGCAGGACACCTTCGTGGCCGTCTGGCGTGCGGCAGGCAAATGGAAGGGCCAGGGAGAGGTCGCCGCGTGGATCTGGGGCATCGGCATCCGCCGGCTGCTCGACCAGCTCCGCCGCCGCCCGGCCGTGCCGCTCCCCGCGTACGAGCAGGTCATGGTCTCGGCCGAGGAACAGGTGCTGCTCGGCATCGAGTACGGCGAACTCGGTCAGGCGATGAACCGGCTCTCCCCCGAACTGCGCGCGGTCGTCCAGGCGACCGTGCTGGACGGGCTGACCACCCGGGAGGCCGGGCGGCTGCTCGGCATCCCTGCGGGGACGGTCAAGACCCGGATGATGCGCGCCCGGACGATGTTGAGGGAGGAGCTGGCGTGAACGCGTGGCACATGGACGGCGAGATGGCCGTCGCATACCTGGACGGCGAGATGGGGCCGACGCCGGCCGCGTCGGTCGAGGCCCACCTGCTCGCCTGTGACCGGTGCCGCGACCTGCTCGCGCCACACGTGCCGGCGAGCCGCCTGGACCGGGTGTGGGCCGGCGTCGCCGACGCGGTGGACGCGCCGGTGCCCGGACCGTTCGAGCGGCTGCTGCGCGCGGCCGGGATGCGCGGGCACACGGCCCGGCTGCTGTCCGCCGCGTCCTCGCTGCGCCTCCCGTGGATCGCGGCCTCCTCGCTGGCGCTGTTCTTCGCCGCGCTGGCCTCAGGCGAGACCACCCGGTGGGGACTGCTCGCCTATCTGACGATCGCCCCGATCCTGCCGGTCGCCGGGGTCGCGCTGGCCTTCGGCCCGCACGGCGATCCGGCCCGCGAGATCGGCCTGGCCGCGCCGTACTCGATGTTCCGGCTGATGCTGATGCGCGCCGCGCTGGTGCTCGGCACCTCGTCGGTGCTCGCGTTCGTGACGGGATGGGCCGTGCTGGACGGCGGCCGGGCCGGGGAGTGGCGGATGGCCGCGTGGCTGCTTCCCTCGCTCGCCCTGACGGGGCTGACCCTCGCGCTGTCCAGCCGTTTCGACCCGCGCCACTCCGGAATCGCCGTGGGAGCGGTCTGGCTGGCCGGGGTGGTCGTGACCAACCTGCACGAGCCGAATCCGGTACTGTTCGGGGCCGCGAGCCAGGCCGGCTACGCGGTCGTCGCCGTCGTGTCCGTCGCCCTTCTCGTCGTACGCCGCAGGGAGTTCTCATGATCGAGGCGATCGGCCTGGTGAAGGCGTTCGGCCGCACCCGTTCCCTGGACGGGTTCACCTTCACCGCGCGCCCGGGTGTCACCGGCCTGCTCGGGCCGAACGGCGCGGGCAAGACCACGCTGATCCGGATGCTGGCGACGGTGCTCGCGCCGGACCGGGGCGAGCTGCGGCTGCTCGGCCGGGACCCGGCGAAGGATCGGCTGGAGATCCGGCGGCGGCTGGGATACCTGCCGCAGGAGCCGGGATACCAGCGAGGCTTCACTGTGTTCGAGTTCGTCGACTACGTGGCGATCCTCAAGGAGATGACCGACCGGAGGGCCCGGCACGACGAGGTGCGCCGGGTGATCGAGGAGGTCGGGCTCGCGCCGGTCAGCGGCAGGCGCATCCGTACCCTGTCGGGCGGGATGCGGCGGCGCCTCGGCATCGCGCAGGCGCTGCTCGGCGATCCCGAGCTGCTGCTGCTCGACGAGCCGACCGCCGGGCTGGACCCCGAGCAGCGGCTGCGGTTCCGCGAGCTGATCTCGACGATCGGTGCGGGCCGGACGGTCGTCCTGTCCACCCACCAGACCGAGGACGTCGCGGCCCTGTGCACCCGCGTGGTCGTGGTCAAGGCGGGCCGGTGCGAGTTCGAGGGCACTCCGGAGGACGTGCGCGCACTGGCCGAGGGTCGGGTCTGGTTCTCGGAGCAGCGGGCGGGCGTGCTCTCGTGGCGCACCGGCGACGGGCTGTTCCGCAACATCGGCTCCGCCCCGGAGGGCGCCCGGATGGGCGAACCGACCATGGAGGACGGCTACCTGCTGCTGCTCGGCGACGACGCCCGAACGGTGACCACAGGGTGACCACACGGTGACTGCGCGGTGACCGTGTGACGTCTCCGAGGCGCGGCCCGCGGCTCGGCATCCGCGCGGCGCCGGCCGTTGCCGCCAGCGTGGCCGCCGTTGTGGCCGCCGCCGCGGGCGCCGTTGTCGGAGGCGTCCGCGTCCCCGTGGCGATCGCCACCGCCGTCGTGGTGCTGTACGCGCTGGCCCGCCGCCGCACGGCGGGCGCGTCGGCGCTCGGCGTGGTCGGCGCGGCGGTCGTCACCGCGGTCGCGGTCGCCGCCGGAGGCGCCTCGCCCCGGATCACCGCCGCCGGAGCGGCGCTCGCGCTGGGCGCGGGGGCGGCGCTGTGGGCCCTCGGACGCTCACGGCGACGGCGGGCCGCCGCCCGCGAAGGCAGTGCCGAGTACGTCCTCCAGGCCGCGGCCGTGTCCCGGCAGGCCGCGCGGGCCGAGCGGTCGCGGTTCGCCGCGGAGTTGCACGACGTCGTCGCGCACCGGCTCACCGGCGTCGTCGTCTCCGCCGGTGCCGCACGGAGGCTGTCCGCGCGGAGCCCGGACGGGCCCGCCCTGCGGGACGAGGCGATCCGGCATGCCGGCGAGGCCGGGCGCGCCGCCCTGGCCGAACTCGACGCCCTCGGCGACGCCCTGGACCCGCCGCGCGCGCTCGCCGACCTGGACGCGCTCGTGGCCGCCCACCCGGGCGCCCGGTACAGGCGCGGCGTCGCCGAGGCCACCGAGGAGGCTGTGGCCCTCGCCTTCCGCGTGTCGCGCGAGGCGCTGACCAACGCCGCTCGGTACGCCTCGGGCACGCCCGTACACGTGCGGGTGTACGCCGACGGACACGATCTGGTGGTCGAGGTCCGCGACTCCGGCGGCGCGGCGGCGGGCAGCGGGCTGGGCAGCGGCACGGGCCTGGAGGCGTTGCGCCGGGCGGTGGCCGCCGCGGGCGGCGGCCTGGACGCGGGCCCGGAGGGATCCGGGTGGGCGGTCCGCGCCCGGCTGCCGCAGGCCGTACCGGCCCCGTGGTCGCCGTTACCCCGGATGCCGCTGATCTCCCGGATGTGGCGGACCGTGGCGGGCCGTACCGCGCTGGGGCCTCGGGGCACGCGCGCTCTGGACACCGCGCTCGCGCTGCTGGCGTTCGCCCTGCCGCTCGGCGCGGGTCTGATCCCCGCGGGCGGGCCGGACGTGTTCGCGACGTCCGGGCCCGGCCGGGCGCTGCTGGCCGTCCTGCTCGCCGCGCACGCCGCGCCGCTGGTGTTCCGCCGGGCGCTGCCGCGCGTCGCGCCGTTCGCGGCGAGCGTCGCCCTGCTGGCCTGGCTCGCCTGCGACCGGTCGGGGTGGACCGCGCCGCACAGCACCGACATGCTGCTGTGGTGCTGGTGGGCCGATCTGGCGCTGGTCCACTCGGCCGCCTCGAACGCCCCCGGCGGCAGGAACGCGCGCCGTACCTGGCCGGTGCCCGTGGCGGTCGCCGCCGTCGCCGGCCTGGCGCTGGTGAGCGACGGAGTGACGCACGTGCTCGCGGGCTGGGCGGTGTTCACCGGCGGCGCCGCCGTACCCGCGCTGACCGTGTGGGCTCTGGGGCTGCGCGCCGGCGCCCGGCGGCGTGCCAGGGCCGCCGCCGAGACGTCCCTCCGGGACACGGTGGAGCGGGACGCCGCCGAGGCCGCGCGGGCCGAACGGCTGCGCCTGGTCCGCGGCCTGCGCGACACCGCCGGCGCGCGGGTGGCCGCCGTGGTCGCCGCCGCGCACCGAGGCGATCTCGACGGCGTGCTGGCCGAGGCCCGCGCGGCGATGACGGCGATGCGGGAACTGCTCGCGGGACTGCGTGCGGATCCCGCGGCCGACGACGACCTGCCGCCGACCGTCGCGAGCCTCACCGCGCTCGCCGCCCGGTATCGCGCCGTCACTCGGCTGACCGGCGCCGTGCGTCCCCTCCCCGGGGCCGTCGAGGTGGCCGCCTACCGCGCCGTGGAGGCCCTGATCACGGACGAGGCGCGGGTCACGGTCCGCTTCGCCCCGGACGGCCTGGAGATCACCGTCGCCCCGCGCCGCGACCCCGGCCCGCCGCGCGCCCTGCGCGCGATGGTCGACGCGGCCGGAGGCACGCTCACGGCGACCGCCGACGGTACGGTGCGGGTGTGGCTTCCGGAGAAGATCGAGACATGATCCGCGTGACGGTCGCCGACGACCAGGCCGTCGTCCGCGCGGGCATCGCCGCCGTCCTGGGCGCCGAGCCCGACCTGACCGTGGTCGGCCAGTGCGGGGACGGCGACGCCGCGGTACGGCAGGCGCACGAGCTGCGTCCCGACGTCGCGGTCCTCGACGTCCGCATGCCCGGCCTCGACGGCATCACCGCCACCGCGCGCATCACCGCGGCGCTGCCCCGCACCAGGGTGCTGGTTCTCACCACCTTCGGGCTGGACGAGTACGTCTTCACCGCACTGCGCGCGGGCGCCTCCGGTTTCCTGCTCAAGGACGCCGAGCCGGACCGGGTCATCGACGCCGTCCGCCTGATCGCCGCCGGGGACGCGCTGCTCGATCCGGGCGTCACCCGGCGCCTGATCGACCACTACGCGGCCGCGCCCGCCGCGCTCGACGACGGCCGGCTGGCCGCCCTGACCCCGCGCGAGACCGAGGTGCTGGTCCAGGTGGCCCGGGGCGGCACCAACGCCGAGATCGCCGCGGCCCTCGGCATCAGTCCCGCCACGGTCAAGGACCACGTCGCTGTCGTGCTGGCCAAGCTGGGCGTGCGCGACCGCGTCCAGGCCACCATCGCCGCCTACGAGGGCGGTCTGGTGCGCCCCGGCGTGCCCTGACCCGCCACCCGGCGGGGGCGCTCCCCCGCCGCGGGAGGGGTGCCGGCCGCCGGAGAAACCGTCAGCACGCAGGAGGAACGCCGCCGGGCGCGTTCCTAGTGTGATCACTATGGCACGTACCGTTCTCCGCCGCGTCGGCGGCGTCCTCCTCCTGTTCCTGTCCCTGGCCGCGGGCCTCGTCGCGGCGGTGGCCGGGTTCCTCGGCGCGGCCGGCGTGACCGCCGTGGTCCCGGCTCTGGCCGCGACCATGCTTGCCGCCTTCGGCGTCGCGGTGTTCCCGCTCGCCTGGGGCGCGTTCGCTCTCCTCGCCCTGCGCCGCGCCCGCCGGACGGCCACGATCACCGCGTCGGCCGCCACCGTGGTGCTCGCCGTCCTGGCCGGGGTGACCGTGTTCCGTCCGATGCCGGCCCCCGGCGATCCTGCCGCCGGACCCGACGTCCGGTACTGGAACCTGCCGACCGGATCGCGCATCGCCTACAGCCACGTCCCCGCGTCCGGCGCCGCGCGTCCCACCCCCGTGGTGTTCCTGCACGGCGGCCCCGGCACCGCCAACGACGGGGTCTCCGACGCCGGGAAGGCCCTGGCCGCCGACGGGTTCGACGTGTACGCCTACGACCAGCTCGGCGCCGGGCGCTCCAGCAGGCTCTCCGACGTGACCGGCTATACGGTGGCGCGGCAGGTCGCCGACCTGGACGCGATCCGCCGGGCGATCGGCGCCGAAAAGATCATCGTGGTCGGGCAGTCCTGGGGCGGCGCCCTGGCCGCCCACTACATGGCCGCGTACCCCGGGCATGTCGCCAAGGCCGTGCTGAGTTCGCCCGGCGTTCTGTGGTACGGCGCCTTCCCCGGCCAGAGCACCGGAGAGTTGTGGGACCGCCTCACCGCCGGGCAACGGACGCGCATCGAAGATCTGGCCTCCGGCCCGCGCATGCTCGCGCTCGACCTGCTCGCGGGGATCAATCCGGAGGCCGCGCACGCCCTGGTCGGCGACCGGGAGGCGGACACGCGCTTCCGGGAGATCCTCGCCGTGTCGCTGCCCGCCGCCCAGTGCCCCGGCCGGCCGCCGGCGCGGCTCCCGGCCAACCGGCAGGGCTACTACGTCAACCAGTTCACGATCGACGACGCCAGGACCCTGCCCGACCCGCGCCCGCGACTGCGCGGAGTCCGGGTACCCACCCTGGTGATGCGGGGCGAGTGCGACTACAAGAAGTGGGAGGTCACCGACGACTACCGGCGCACCCTGCCGGACTCCACGCTGGTGTACGTGCCGCGGGCCGGACACGCCATCGCCATGGACCAGCCGAAGACGTATCTGGCGACGCTGCGCGCCTACCTCCTCGACCGGCCCCTGCCGCTGCCGCCGTACACCGGATCGGCCTCGCCCGGTCCCGCCCCCAGCGGGAGCTGAGACCGGCTCGGGGCGGGAGTGGATCCGTCAGCGGAGATATCAGGACGTGAGCACCGGCTCCAGGAAGCGCAACCTGCCCGCTTCCGTGTCGAGCCGGGCCCGGACACCGATGGGGTAGGTCTGCATCGAGATGCCGTGCCCGATGTCCGCCCCGGCGAGGACCGGCACTCCGAGGTCGCTCAGCCGCTCCACCAGCATGCGCTCCACGTCGCGCGGCTCGCCGCAGTTGGTGAACGTGCCGAGCAGGATGCCGGCCACGCCGTCGCTGTAGCTGGCCCGGCGGAGCTGGGTGATGTAGCGGTCCATCCGGAACAGCTCCTCGTCCACGTCTTCGAGGAAGAGGATCGCCCCCCGGGCGGGCAGGGACGTGTCGGTGCCGAGGGAGGCGGCCAGCAGCGTGGCCGTGCCGCCGAGCGTGTGGCCCTCCGCGACGCCGGGCACGACGGTCCTGGCGTCGGGGAAGACCAGTTCGGTCACCGTCTCCGGGTGGAACAGCAGCTTCATCAGCTCGTCGAAGTCGTACTCGCCGGGTCCCTGGTAGAAGCCGTCGCAGGCGACCATGGGCCCGAAGAGGGACGCCCAGCCGAGCTTGACCGCGATCGCCTCCAGCAGCGCGGTCACGTCGGAGTAGCCCACCACGACCTTCGGTCTGGCCGCGTCGATCTTCGACCAGTCGACCAGTTCGAGGGTGCGCTGCATGCCGTACCCGCCGCCGGCGCAGAAGACCGCGTCGAAGGCCGGGTCGCCGAGCGCCTTGGTCAGGTCGGCCGCCCGGAGGGCGTCGCCGCCCGCCAGGTAGTCGTACTCGGTCCCGCCGACCCGCGAGGAGGCGAACACCTCGGGCTTGAGGCCGACCTCTTCCATCGCCGCCAGGCCGCGGTCCAGGTTGGCCTGGTTCGGCGGGCTGCTGGCGGCGATGACGGCGACACGGGCGCCGGGTCGCAGGGCGGGCGGACGGAGGAAAGCGGTCACAGAGGGAGTCTCCTTCACTGGACGAGGTGGCAGGCGGCGAGGCTGGACGCCGACGGGTCGCCGGTCAGGACGGGCAGGTCCTCACCGTCGCACCGCAGGTCCTGCTCGGCCGCCCTGAGCGGGCATCGGGGGTGGAAGCGGCAGCCGCCGGGTACGGAGGTCGGGTCCGGCGGCTCGCCGGTGAGCAGCACGGGCGGCTCGCCCGAGTCGGGCAGCACCGACAGCAGCGCCCTGGTGTAGGGGTGCTTGGGGCGGAGCAGGACCTCCTCGACCGTACCTGTCTCGACGATCCTGCCGAGATACATGACGGCGACCCTGTCCGCGATGTTCCAGGCGAGGCCGAGATCGTGGCTGACGACGAGCGCGGACAGGCCGAGCGAGTCGCGCAGCTCAAGGATCAGCTTGAGGATCTCGCCCCTGACCGAGGCGTCGAGCGAGGCCACCGGCTCGTCGGCGACGATCACCGAAGGTTCGAGCGCGAGCGCCCCCGCGATGACGACGCGCTGCTGCTGGCCGCCGGACATCTCGTGCGGGAAACGGCCCGCGAACTGCTCGGGCGGCCGCAGCCCGGCCTTGGCGAGCGCGGTGTGCACGCGCTCGTCGAGCCGGTCGGTCAGGCCGTGCAGCCTGGGCCCTTCGGCGACGGCGTCGAAGACGTTCTGCCTGGGGTTGAGCGCGCCACCCGGGTCCTGCAGGACGAGCTGGGTGTGGCGGCGGTAGGCCTTCAGCGCTGCGGCGGAGTAGCCGAGCGGCTCGCCGTCGCTCAGCACCTGGCCGCCGGTCGGCTTCACCAGCCCGACCAGGGCTCTGGCGAGCGTGGACTTGCCGCATCCCGACTCGCCGACGAGCGCGACGATCTCGCCCTGCCGTACCCGCAGGTTCACCCCGTCGACGGCGCGCGCGGGCGCGGCTCCCCTGCGCGCCGGATAGGTGACCGTCAGGTCGCGGACTTCGAGCACGGGTTTCACGTCCCGCTCCCTTCCAGCACGCGCAGGCACGCGGCCTCGCGCCGCGGACCGCTCGGCCACAGCTCCACGGTGTCGGTACGGCAGGCGTCCATGGCCTCGGAGCAGCGCGGCGCGAACGCGCAGCCCCTGCCCTCACTGAGCCTGGCCAGCTCGGACGGCGTGGGCGGGTCGCCGGGGAGCCCGGCGGGCGCGAGCCGTGAGGCCGGGTCGCCGATCGTCGGGAAGGCCCGGCCCAGCGCCCGCGTGTAGGGGTGCCGGGGCTCGGCGATGAGCCGCTTGGACGGGCCGATCTCGGTGATCCGTCCGGCGTACATGACGGCGAGCCGTTCGCACATGTGCGACAGCACCGACAGGTCGTGGCTGATCATGATGACGCCGATGCCCGCCTCGCGTACCAGCTCGCCGAGCAGGTTCAGCACCTGTGCCTGGACCATGACGTCGAGCGCGGTGGTCGGCTCGTCGGCGATGATCAGGTCCGGACGGCAGGCCAGTGCCATCGCGATCATGATGCGCTGGCGCTGGCCGCCGGAGAACTCGTGCGGGTAGGACTCGAGCCGCCGCGAGGGCACGCCCACGCTGTCGAGCAGCTCGGCGGCGCGCTCGCGTGCCGCCCTCTGGCCGATCTTGTCGTGCAGCAGGATGGGCTCGCGGATCTGCTCGCCGATCGTGCGCACCGGGTTGAGGGCGCTCATCGCACCCTGGAACACGACGGAGGCCGCCGACCAGCGCACCGCGCGCAGCCGCGCCCACTTGGCGGTCAGCAGGTCCTCTCCCTTGAACAGGACCTCGCCGCTCACCTGGGCTGAGGCGGGCAGCAGCCGCAGCAGGCTGAGCGCCATCGTGGACTTGCCCGAACCGGACTCCCCCGCGATGCCGAGGGTCTGGCCGCGGTCGAGGGTGAAGCTCACGCCGCGTACGGCGGGCACGGTCTGCTCGCCACTCCGGTAGCTCACCCGCAGGTCACGGACGTCGAGCATGGGGGCGGCCTGTCCCTCCGGTGCCGTGGTCCGCTCGTGCGCCGTCATCGGCCCACCACCATCCTCGGGTTGAGCACGTGCTCGACGGCGCGGCCGACGAGCGTGAAACCGAGCACGACGATGAGGATCGCGATGCCCGGCGGCATCAGATACCACCACGCGCCCGCCGTGACCGCGCCGCCCAGGAACGCCGCCTCGAGCATCGAGCCCCAGGTCACGCTGGTCGGGTCGCCGAGGCCGAGGAAGGTCAGCGTGGCCTCCGACAGGATCGCCGAGGCGACGGTGAGTGTGCTGGAGACGAGGATCAGCGGCATGACGTTGGGCAGCACATGCCTGATCATGATCTGCGTGTTGCCCGCGCCCAGCACCTTCGCCCGTTCGATGAAGGGCCGCGCCTCGACGGCGAGCGTCTGGGCGCGTACGAGGCGGGCGGTCGCGGTCCACGAGGTGACCGCGATGGCGATCGTGATCGACGCCGCGCCCTGGCCGAGCACCGCGGAGAGCGAGATGGCCAGCGGCAGGCTGGGCAGCGCGATGAACCAGTCGGTCACGTGCATAAGAATCTTGCCGACCCAGCCCTGGTAGTGCCCGGCCAGCAGGCCGACCGCGCTACCGAGGACCACGGTGAGCGCGGTGGCGATGAGGCCGATGCTGAGCGACTCGCGCGCGCCCCAGATGACCAGCAGCAAGATCGAGCGCCCCGCCTGATCGGTGCCGAGCGGGTACCCGTCGACGGGCGGCGAGAGCTGCGGGCCGTCCACCTTGATCACGTTGAGCTGGTCGTCGCCGATGAACAGCGGCGCCGCCAGGGCGAGCGCGCCGAAGGCGATGAGCAGGCCGAGCCCGGCCAGCCCGGCGGGCCGCTTGGCGTAGGCGCGGCAGAACCGGCTGAACGCGTGACGGCGCGGGGCCTTGGGAGCGGCCGAGGTGTACGTGGCTGCGGTCATCGGGCACCGCCTCGGTCATGGCGCTTCATTGGGCCCGCACTCTCGGGTCGAGGAAGCGGTAGACCACGTCCGCCAGGAGGTTCATGATGATCACACTCGCGCTGAAGACGATGAAGGTGCCCTGGAGCAGGGGCAGGTCGGGGATCCTGAGCGCCTCGTAGGTCAGGTAGCCGAGGCCGGGCCAGGAGTAGACGGACTCGACCGTGATCGCGCCGCTGACCAGGATGCCGAGATGCATGAAGATCATGGTCACCGAGGGCAGCAGCGCGTTCGGCACCGCGTGGCGCCGCCGTACGGCGTCGTCGGTCAGGCCCTTGGCTCTCGCGGTCAGCAGGTAGGGGCTGCCCATCTCGTCGATGATCGAGGTGCGCATCACCGTGACGTACTGGGCGAAGACCACCAGAACCATGGTCAGGCAGGGCAGCACCAGGTGCTTGGCGACGTCGACGACGTGGGCCCAGCCCTCCTGCGGCAGCGACGGGTCGCTCATCCCGCCCGCGGGGAGCAGGCTCGGGATCGGGCCGACGCCCACGCTGAAGGCGACCAGCAGGATCATGCCGAGCCAGAACGTCGGCACCGACCACAGGGCGAGCGAGGTGCTGGACGCGATCCGGTCGAACAGGCTGCCGTGCCGCCAGCCGCTGCGGATGCCGAGCCACAGGCCGAGCGCGATCGACAGGGCCGCGGCCGTGCCCATGAGGAGCAGGGTCGGCCCGATCCGGTCCGCCACCAGTGACGAGACCGACTGCTGGAACTGCCAGGAGTAGCCGAGCTCGCCCTTGAGCGTGTTGCCGACGAAGGTGAGGAACCGCTCCCAGATCGGGTCGTCCAGACCGAGCTGGACGCGGATCTGGACGAGCTGGGCCTCGCTGGTGGGACGGCCCCTGGTCAGGGTGCGCACCGGGTCGGCCGGCATCAGGCTGAAGATCACGAAGCCGATGACCAGTGTGACGAGGAAGCTGACCAGGGCCGCGGCCAGCTTCCCGCCCAGATAGGGCAGGAAGTCCGACCGCTTGACCCCCTGCGCCTTGACCTTGGCCGGGCTCGTGGTGGTGAGACTACTCACGGTCGTCCGCGCCCGAACGGCGCTTGAGCACGATCACGCCGCCGACGAGGGCGAGGAGCAGGACGGCGCCGCCGATCCACACCAGGCTGCCGCCGCCTTCCTCCTTCGCCGAGGTCGCCGCCGTCTTGGCGGTGGCCGGCGTGGCCTTGAGGTAGCCCCAGAACGAGTAGCTCTGCGCCGGGTACATGCCCTGCGCGTCCGGCTTCCCGGTGATCAGGCCGGTCACGGTGTCGGTGCGGGCCACGTCGAGCGTGTTGGCGTAGAAGTGCATCTGGTTGACGTCGGCCTTGTAGAGGATGCTCTGCATCTCACCGACGAGCTTGGCGCGCTCGTCCTGGTCGAACGTGGTGAGCTGCTTCGTGAACAGCTCGTCGTAGGCCTTGTCGCAGAAGAAGGAGTCGGTGTTGCCCGCGGTGCCGTCGTCCTTGGGCAGCGCGGCGCAGGTCTGGATGCCGAGCAGGAACGTCGGGTCGGGACCCGTGGTCCAGCCGTCCATCAGCAGGTCCCAGTCGCCCTTGGCCAGGTCGCTGTTGAGCGCGCTCATGCTCAATGTCTGGATCTCGAGCTTGATGCCGACCGTCTCCAGCCAGCCCTTGAGGTAGTTGGAGATGCCCGCGTCGATCGCGTCGTCGGAGTGGATGCCGAGGCGCAGCTCCAGCGGCTTGCCGCTCTTGGGGTCGACGCGGACGCCGCCGGCGCCCTTGGTGTAGCCGGCGTCGTCGAGGACCTTGTTCGCCTGGGCGAGGTCGAACGGCGTCTCCTCACCCGCGGCCGGCTTCCAGCTCCACTGCGGCCAGGCCGGGGGCAGGTAGCCGGAGCCGACCACGCCCAGGCCGTTGATCACCTTGTCGACCAGCGTCTTCCTGTCGGTGGCCAGCGCGATCGCATGGCGCAGCACCGGGTCGCCCAGCGCGGGGTGGCCGGTGCCGATCTTCTTGCCGGTACGGGTGCGGGCGTTGTGGTTGATCTCGAGCCCGGTCCAGCCGTTGCCGACCTCCTGGACGGTCAGCAGGCTCTTGTCCGCCTGCAGGGCGGTGAACTGGGTCGCGTTCACGCCGTTGATGTAGTCGAGCTGGCCGCTGCGCAGCGCGGCGACGGCGGCGTCGACCGACTTGAAGCTCTGCTGGATCATGTGGTCGAAGCCCGGCTTGCCGAGGATGAAGTCCTTGTTGGCGTCGAACTTCGCGTACTGCTCGGGCTTGTAGTCCGTGAGCGTCCACGGGCCGTAGCCGACGATGGGGAAGGTGTCGTTCTTGACGTCCTTGAGGTCCTTGGCCCGGGACTCCCAGATGTGCTTCGGCACGATCGGGATGCCGCTGCGCGGGATGCTCACGTAGGTGACGTTGGCCTGCGGCTCCTTGGTCGTGACGACCAGCGTCGTGGGATCGGGTGCGCTGACCGACTCGAAGTTGCTGACCAGCGAGCCGTTGGCGGTGCCCGCGACCGCGTCGGTCATGATCAGGTTCAGTGTCCAGGCGGCGTCGTCAGCGGTGATCGGCGTGCCGTCACTCCATTTCAGGCCGTCCCTGAGCGTGAAGGTCCACGTGAGCTTGTCCTCAGACTGCGTCCACGACTCGGCCAGATAGGGGCCCGGCTTGCCGTATTCGTCCAGCGAGTTCAGCGTGGGATAGATCCCGGCGAAAATGTCGTAGGCGCCGTCGAAGAAGGCGAGGAACGGGTTGAGCGTGTCGACGCCCGAGCCCGACATCTTCACTCTCAGTGTGGTCTCCTGCGGCGCGGACGCGGCCGATGCCGCGGCGGGCGCGGCGAAGGCGGCGGCACCGGCCACCGGCGAAAGGCTCAGCGCGCAGACGGCCAGAGCCGCCAGCCCGCGCCGCGAGTTGCCTGTCCCCATTGGTTGTCTCCTGGGTCGTTCGGCATGCATTGTGTGGAGGGAATGCTGACGATCACAAAGCACAACCCCAATATCCGTGACGCTTTACGGCCCTGAGCATCGAAAACGACGACGGCCCCTTGCCATGTCTCCGGAGGCGGTCCGGACGCGACGGCCGCCGACCGCGAGCCGCCATACCGGCAGGTCAAGCGGGGTCGTCGCGGGCGGAGCCGGCATCGCCTCGCCCCGTTCCGGGTGCCGCCGTCCCCGGCACTCCGGTCCGCGGCGGCAACGGCCCTTCGCCCCGGAGATTCGGGCTGAAGGTCCCGCGTGCGGACCTCGGCTCCTGTGACAGCGTGGATCATGCTCACCACGTTGCCCGTACGAAGGGGATGAGGATCGTGCCCAGGCCCAGAAGAGCGCAGTTACCGCTCGTCTACTCCTGCTCCGGCTGTTCGAGCGCCGCGCAGATGGCCAATGACCTGGCCCTCCGCCTGGACCGCGAAGGGCTCGCGGAGATGTCGTGCATCGCCGGGGTCGGCGGGGACGTCAGCTCCCTGGTCCGGGTCGCCACCTCCGGCCGGCCGATCCTGGCGCTGGACGGTTGCCCCCTCACCTGCGTGCTCGCCGCGTTGCGCCGCCACGACGTGACTCCCGACGAGCACGTGCGGCTCGATCTGTACGGCGTGCGCAAGCGGAAGCACGCCGACTACGACCACGACGACGCCGAGCGCCTGATGCCCATCGTGACCGAGGCGGCCGCACGCGCCGCGTCGAGTGCGGAACTCTTCGACACGCGCTGAGTTCGGCGAAGCGCCGATGCCCAATCGTGCCTTGACTGGCCGCCCACGCTCCGCAATAACATGAGCCCCAATCACCTTTTGGTGCGACCGCGGACCGCGGTGCCGTGGGGGCGGCGCGCGCCGGGGACAGCGGTTCGACCGGGATTCGACAACGTAAGGATCCGCCGATGCCCGTCCTTCGCGCCGGTACGCGGCCCGACACCTGGGCCGTCGTCACCGGGACCACGGCGTACGTGGTCGCCGTCGAGAGCGACCCGGCGACCGGGGAGGCCCGGGTGCTCCAGCGTTACTGGGGGCCGCGGCTGCCCGGCGACGCACTGGCCGCTCCCCTGCCCCCGGCTCCACCCCGGGTGGACAGCAGCTTCTTCGACCCCCGGGACACCGCGGAGTTGCTGCCGGTGGAGGGGGGCACCCGCTGGGGCGTGCCGTCCCTGCAGGTGACCTATCCCGGCGACATCCGCTCGGTCGAGTTCCGCTACACGTCGGCGCGGATGGACGGCGAGCGCCTCACCGTCACGTTGCGTGACGACGCCTTCGGCCTGGAGGCGGACCTGCACGTCGAGGCGGTCGGCGAGGTGATCGAACGCTGGACCACCCTGCGGCTCGACGCCTCCGCGCCCGGCGCCGTGGCCGTGGGCCGGCTGGACTCGGGCAACTGGGAGATCCCGGAGCGGGACGCGTACCGCTACACGGGCGTGTACGGCGCGCAGCTGCTGGAGAACCAGGTCCAGCGGGGCGAGCTGCCGGTCGGCGAGACGACGTTCACCAGCAGGAGCGGCACGACGAGCCACCGCGCCAACCCGTGGATCATGATCGACGCCGGCGACGCCACCGAGGAGCACGGCGAGGTCTGGAGCGTCGCGCTCGCCTGGAGCGGCTCGTGGCGGTTGACCGCGCAGCACCGGCCCGAGGGCGACCTGGCGGTGACCGCCGGATTCGGCCACGACGGCCCACGCTGGCGGCTGGCGCCGGGCGAGTCCCTGGAGACCCCGCGCGTGCTCGGCCTCCATACGACCGGAGGGTTCGGCGCGGCGAGCCGGGCCTGGCACGCGTACACGCGCGAGCACGTGTCGCCGGCGCCGCGTGAGGACCGGCCCGTCCTCTACAACTCGTGGGAGGCCACGGCCTTCGACGTCACCGAGGAGGGGCAGCTCGATCTGGCCCGCCGCGCGGCCGCGATCGGCGTCGAGCTGTTCGTCGTGGACGACGGCTGGTTCCACCGCCGCGACTCCGACATCCGGGGGCTGGGCGACTGGTGGCCCGACCGCGCCAAGTTCCCCGAGGGGATGACCCGCCTGTTCGACCGCGTACGGGATCTGGGCATGGCGGCCGGTCTGTGGGTGGAACCCGAGATGGTCAATCCCGACAGCGAGCTCTACCGGGCGCGTCCCGACTGGGTGCTGCACTATCCCGGCCGGCGTCGCGACACCCTGCGCGACCAGCTGGTCCTGAACTTCGCCCGCGAGGACGTACGCGACTGGGCGCTCGGCTGGCTGGACCGGCTGGTCGGCGAGCACCGCCTGGCCTTCCTCAAGTGGGACATGAACCGCAGCTTCACGCAGGCGGGCCAGCCGGGTGAGCGCTCGGACATGCTCTGGATCGAGCACACCCGAGGGGTCTACGCGGTGCTCGACGAGCTGCGGCGGCGCCACCCCGGCCTGCGGGTCGAGTCCTGCTCGGGCGGCGGCGGCCGGGTGGATCTCGGCATACTGCGCCGCGCCGACCAGGTGTGGACGTCCGACAACACCGACGCGCGGGACCGTCAGGGCATCCAGCACGGCATGTCGCACGTCTATCCCGCGAACGTCATGGCGGCCTGGGTGACCGACGCACCGAACCCGATCACGATGCGGGAGGTGCCGCTGCGCTACCGCTTCCATGTGGCCATGGCGGGAGTCCTCGCGGTCGGCGCGGACGTGCGGCGGTGGAGCGAGGAGGACGCGGACGAGGCCCGCGAGCTGGTCGCCCGGTACAAGGCGATCCGGCCGGTCGTCCAGCACGGGACCCTGCACCGGCTGACCGGTGACCCGGGCGTGACCCGGTCCGCCCTGCAGTACACGCTGGACGACCTGGTGGTGGTCCTCGCCTACAACCCGTACGCGACCGGGAAGCGCGGGCCGCGGCGGCTGCGCCTCGCGGGTCTCGACCCGGACGCCGTCTACGAGGTCGTGGAGGGAGACGACCCGCTCAAGGGGGCACGCTGGCACGGCGCGGCCCTGATGGCGGTCGGCGTCGCCGTCCCCTCCTGGTTCATCGTCGGCCCGGACTACCGCAGCGACCTCGTCGTCTTCAGGAAGGTGCCGTCATGAGCGATGTCCTGGCCGACCCGGGAGAGCCTTCCGCGCCTTCCGGAGAAGCGCCGGCGGTCACCGCGGAGCCTCAGACGCCGGTCGGCAAGGGGTGGATCTGGACCTTCGCGCTGGCCTGGTTCGGCTACTGGCTGACGGTGATGTTGCCGCCCCAGTTCCTGACGCCGCAGCTCATCGAGACGGTGGCGCCGGAGCACAAGGTGGACGTGCTGTCCTTCCTGCTCATCGAGGGCGCGGTCGTCTCCCTCGTCTGCATCCCGTTCGCCGGGATGGCCTGCGACCGGACGCGGAGCAGGTTCGGCCGCCGCAGGCCGTGGGCCCTCGGCGGGCTGCTGCTCACCGGGTCGGCGCTCTCGCTGATCGGCCTGCAGACGGACTGGCGGGCGGTCGCCGCGCTGATGGCCCTGGTGGCGGCGGGCAACGCGATGACGCTGGTGGCCCTGAGCGCGGTGATCGCGGACCAGGTGCCGCCCGGCCAGCGGGGCGCCGCGTCGGCGGCGATGGGCGTGCCGCAGGTGGTCTCCCTCGCGGTCGGCATGGTCGTCGTCACGATGCTGATCGAGTCGATGCCGGCGCGCTGGGCGGTGACCGGGCTCGTCGGCGTGGTCTGCGCCCTGCCGTTCCTGCTCGGCCGGGCCGAGCCGCCCGCGGCCGACGTGCCCGTACGCGGCACGCGCCTGCCGATCCCCCGCCCGCGCAGCCATCCGGACTATTACTGGGCGCTGTTCTGCCGGGTGGCGGTCAACGCGGGGAACGCGGCGGGTACGGCGTATCTGCTCTACTTCCTCTCCGACGTGCTGCACCGCCCGCGGCCGGATGAGGCTCTGCTCGTCCTGACCCTGGTGTACCTGGTCTTCTGTTCGGCCTTCGGGTTCCTCGGGGGCGTCCTGTCGGACCGGCTGGCCCGGCGGCGCGTACTGGTGGCGGTGTCCGGCGGGCTGCAGGCGCTGTCCGCCCTGCTGCTCGCGTTCGCGCCGAGCTGGCCCGCCGCCATCGTCGCGGCGGCGCTGCTCGGCATGGGGTACGGCGCGTTCCTCTCGGTGGACCAGGCGCTGGTCACCGACGTCCTGCCGGACCGGCGCAGCCGCGCCCGCGACGTGGGGATCATCAACGCGGCGCAGAACGTCCCCATCGCGCCGATGCTGGGGTGGCTCGTCCTGACCACGGTCGCCAGCTACCGCGTCCTGTACGCCGTGGCGGCGCTCATCATGCTGGTCGGCTCGGCCGCCGTGTACCGGATCAAGGGGGTCCGATGAGATCGATCATGGTGATGTTCGACAGCCTCAACCGGCGGTTCCTGCCGCCGTACGGCGCCTCCTGGACCCACGCGCCGAACTTCCGGCGGCTCGCCGAGCGGACCGCGACGTTCGACACCTGTTACGGCGGCAGCATGCCGTGCATGCCGGCCCGGCGGGAGATGCACACCGGCCGCTACAACTTCCTGCACCGCGCCTGGGGCCCGCTGGAGCCGTTCGACGACTCGGCGCCCGAGATGCTGAAGCGGGAGGGCGTCTACACGCACCTGGTCACCGACCACCAGCACTACTGGGGGGACGGCGGCGCGACCTACCATCCGCGGTTCAACACATTCGAGTTCTTCCGCGGCCAGGAAGGCGACGAGTGGAAGGGGCACGTCGCCGACCCCGTCGTCCCCGACACCGTCGCGTACGCGACGAACGCGGACCTGCGGCGGCAGGACTGGATCAACCGGCGTTACATGGCCGAGGAGGCCGACCACCCGCAGACGCTCACGTTCGACGCGGGGCTGCACTTCATGCGGACGAACCACGCGGAGGACCGATGGTTCCTGCAGATCGAGACCTTCGACCCGCACGAGCCGTTCTTCTCGTACGAGGACTATCGCAAGCTCTATCCCGACGACTACGACGGGCCGCATTTCGACTGGCCGGACTACAAGCAGGTGACCGAGACGCCGGCCCAGGTCGAGCATCTCCGCAACCGGTACGCCGCGCTGCTGTCCATGTGCGACCGCTCGCTCGGACGGGTGCTCGACCTGATGGACGAGCTGGCGATGTGGGACGACACCATGCTGATCGTCTGCACGGACCACGGCCTGCTGCTGGGCGAGCACGACTGGTGGGGGAAGAACGCGCCCCCCTTCTACGACGAGACGATCCACCTCCCGCTGTTCGTCTGGGACCCCCGCAGCCGGGTCGCCGGGGAACGCCGCGGCAGCCTGGTGCAGACCATCGACCTCGCGCCGACCCTGCTGGAGTTCTTCGGGGTGGACCGCACGCCCGACATGCGGGGGGTGCCGCTGCGGGAGACGATCGCCGCGGACACGCCGGTTCGCCGTGCCGGGCTGTTCGGCCTGTTCGGCGGGCACGTCAGCGTGACCGACGGCCGCTACGTCTACATGCGCGCCTGCGCGGAACCCGGGAACCGGCCGCTGGCGGAGTACACGCTCATGCCCACGCTGATGCGCGGCCGGTTCCCCGCGGAGACGTTGCGTGAGGCGGTGCTCGCCACGCCGTTCTCGTTCACCAAGGGCGTCTCCACGCTCCGCGTGCCCGGTCACGCCTACACCGACCCGTACGCCTTCGGCAGCCTGCTGTACGACCTGGAGAGCGATCCGGACCAGCGGAACCCGCTGATCGACGACGCGCTGGAGACCCGCATGGCGGAGCTCATGGTGGAGCTGCTGCGCGCGTCGGACGCCCCTCCGGAGCAGTACGAGCGGCTCGGCCTCACCGGTGACGGCCCGCCCCGGCTGCTGGTGCGGGAGCAGTGGGCGCAGGTCGAGGCGGCGGCGCTCCCGTCGCCGCGCCGGGACGACTTCCCCGACGCGCGCCTCTCCGTGGACACGCCCGTCGGAGAGCTGATCGCCGAGCCGGCCGCCGAGGCGGTCCTGCGGGCGCACCTCGGCCCGCTGATGGACAGCCCGCTGCTCCCGGAGGCGCTGCCCCTGTCGCTGCTGGAGATCGCGAACCTGGCGTACGGGCTCATCGCCCGGGAGACGCTGCGCGCCATCGCCGCCGATCTCGCCCGTCTGTAGCCGGATGTGCCGCTCGCCGGAATGCGGAGAACTAGTGACGGGAGCCCATCCTGACCGGCGGGAGGTACTCCTCCACCAGTTCGCGCTCCCACCACGCGCCGGTCGCGCGCCGCTCCCGCCGCGTGGTGAAGCTGTAGCGGTAGAGGAGGGCACGGACGAAGGTCGGCGGGGCGTCCGGGAACGGGTCGTCCCGCAGCAGCCGCAGCGTCGCCCGGTCGTTCCTCAGCAGCTTGCGGACGAACGGCATGAACCACGGGTGCGCGTACGCCGCGGACAAGGCGGCGAACCACATCAGCCAGTCCAGCCGCAGGTGGTAGGGCGCGAACTGGGGCGGCCGCCGCCGGGGATCACCCGGTTTGCCCTTGAAGTCGTACTCCCGCCACACGGTCTCCGGCGTGACCTCCGGATCACGGGTGCCCTCGATCACCACCTCGTAGCGGGTCCTGGTCACACTGCCGAACGCGCCGTACGTGTTGACCAGGTGGAACGGGTTGAAGCTGGCGTTCATCATCTGGTGCCGCGACACGAGGTTGCGGGCCGGCCAGTAGCTGAGCGCGACGATCAGCGCGGTCGCGGCCAGCACCACTGCCACGAACCACGTGGGCGCGTCGCCGTGGTGCGGCGGCGGCGCGAATCCCAGCAGGACGGCCAGGTCCCCCCAGGACACCACCGACGCGGCGAGCACCACGGTGATCCAGTTCAGCCAGGCGAAGTTCCCGGACAGGATCAGCCACAACTGGGTGGCGATCATGACGCCCGCCGCCACGCTCGCGTACGGCTGGGGGGCGAACAGCCCGAACGGCGCGACGAGCTGGGCGACATGGTTGCCCGCGACCTCCACCCGGTGCACCGGTCCGGGCAGCCGGTGGAAGTACCAGCTCAGCGGGCCCGGCATCGGCTGGGTCTCGTGGTGGTAATGGAGGCAGGTCAGGTCCCGCCAGCAGCGGTCGCCGCGCATCTTGATGAGACCGGCGCCGAACTCCAGCCGGAACAGCAGCCAGCGCAGCAGCCACAGCACGAGCACGGGCGGGGCGGTGCCCGCGTTGCCCAGGAAGATCGCGAGGAACCCGGCCTCGCACAGCAGCGACTCCCAGCCGAAGGAGTACCACACCTGGCCCACGTTCACGATGGACAGGTAGAGGACCCACAGGAACGCCCACATCAGCATCGCGCCCCATAACGGGACCAGGTCGGCGAGCCCGGCCAGGAGGGCGGCGGACATGAGCGCGCCGCTTCCCGCGACCAGGGCGAAGAGCCGGTCGGAGTAGCGGAGGTGGAAGACGCTCGGCGCGCGGCGGAACGGCACCCGGCGCAGGAAAGCGGGCACCGGTGTCAGCCCGTTCGCGCCGAGCAGCGCGGGGAACTGGTTCAGGGCGACGAGGAACCCGACCAGATAGATCGCGGCCAGGCCCCGCTGGAAGACCAGCCGGCTCAGCCAGTAGTCGGGTGCGGTGAACCAGTCCATGACCTACTCCGTGACCCCGAAGACCCGGCGCAGCGCGGTGCGCGCCGCGTGATGCCCGCACATGCCGTGCACCCCCGGCCCCGGTGGCGTGGCCGACGAGCACAGGTAGATCGCCGGATCCGGGGTGGCGTACGGCACCCGGGCCAGGACGGGGCGGAACATCAGCCGCAGCCGGTCGCACCGGCCGCCCGCGATGTCGCCGCCGATGTTGTTGCGGTCGCGGGCCTCGATCTCGGCGGGGCCCGCGGTGGCACGGGCCAGGACGTGCTCGCGGAAGCCGGGGGCGAAGCGCTCGATCTGGCGCTCGACCGCCTCGGTGAGGTCGCCGCGCCAGCCGTTCGGCACGTGCCCGTAGACCCACAGAACGTGCCGGTTCTCCGGCGCCCTGGTCGGGTCGAACAGGCTGGGCTGCGCGGCGATGAGGAACGGCGTGCGCGGCGCCGAGCCGCGGCAGGCGGCGCGCAGGGCCGCGCCGATCTCCTCGATCGACGGGCCGAGATGTACGGTGCCGGCGCGTGCGCAGTCCTCGGCCGTCCATGGCACCGGCCCGTACAGCGCGTAGTCGATCTTGAAGACGGCCGGGCCGTGCCGGTAGCGGCGCAGGCGGGCCGCGTACCGCTCCGGCAGCCGGTCACCGGCCAGGGCGGCGAGATCCTCGGGCATGACATCGAGCAGGTAGGCGCGGGCGGGTGGCAGTTCGGCGAGGCTCCCGACCGGACGCCCGGTCTCGATCCGGCCGCCGAGCGCACGCAGGTAGCCGGCCAGCGCGTCCGCCAACGCCTGTGAACCGCCGCGCGGGAAGGGCCAGCCCACGTCGTGCGCGGCGAGCGCGAACAGCAGCGCGACCCCGCCCGTGGCGGGCGAGCCGAGCGGCGCGATGGCGTGCGCGGCCAGCCCGGCGATCAGGCCGCGGGCGCGCTCGCCGCGGAAGACGCGGGCGAGCAGCGCGGCGGGCGCCGCCGCGGGAGGGCCGAAGCGGGCGAGCAGCCCCGGGTGGCGGGGCAGCCCGTCGAGCGGGGCGCGCAGCACGTCCGGCGCGAGGTCGGCCCACCGGCCCAGGAACGGCTCCACCAGGGAGTGGTAGGCGTCGCCGTCCTCGCTGAGCGAGGCCGCGGTCTCCTCCACCGAGCGGGCCAGCGTCGCCGCCGACCCGTCGGGGAACGGATGGGCGAGCGGGAGCGGCGCCTCCACCCAGGTCAGGCCGTACTCGGCCAGCGGCAGCGCGCCGAGCGCGGGCGAACCCGCGCCCAGCGGATGGACCGCCGAGCAGATGTCGTGCCGGAAGCCGGGCAGCGTCAGCTCGCCGGTCCGCGCCCCGCCGCCGACGGTCGCCGCCGCCTCGTACACGCGTACGGACAGACCGGCACGGGCGAGGGTGACCGCCGCCGTCAGCCCGTTCGGCCCGGACCCCACCACCACCGCGTCGATCTCGGCCCCGGCTCCGGGCCCGGTTCCGGCCTCGGTTCCGGCCATAGTCCGTGACTGCCCACGGCGGCGATCCTTAGTGGTCACCCCCGGAAGTTGCTCGCAAAGGCCGTGAACCAGGGCGCGGCCGGCCCTCCCGGGTGACCGACGGCACCAAGCAAAATCGAAATAGCGACCATCCGCCTTACAAAAAGTCGGAACTTCCTGACAAACTGAACCCGCCTCGACTAGATCAACTCGGTTCGGTGGTGGGCATGCTCTACGGGCGCGTCGCTGAGATGGCGGAGATCGACCGGATGCTGGCCGATGTCCGCGTAGTCGAGCAGGGCGGACTTGCCGATCCCGACCTCGCCTCTGATGACCAGAACCCGGCTTCCGCCCGCGCGGACGGGCCGCCCTCCTCGACGAGGCGCGGGGGAATCCGCTGGCGCTCATCGAACTGCCCGGCACCCTGACGCCGGAGCGGCGCGCACCGCGGTCGTGGTCCGTACCGCGACCGCGACCGTGTCGTGGATGTAGTAGCGGGTGGCCTCGACCTTGGCCGTCGTCTTGTCGAGCCGCAGCACTTCCTGGCCAACAACCACAACGGCACCGGCGAGCTCGCCGTCAACGCGGCGACCCAGCAGGTGTCCCAGCGCCGCTACAAGCCCTTCGGGCAGCTACCCCGCACCCGGCAAGCCCAAGCCGCACGGGCTCGCCACGGTCACCCAGACCGGGGGCGCCGGGGCCCGCACGGAGACCTACGACTACGACGCCACCGGCAACACCACCGGCCGCCGTAGCGGGCGGCGCGTACCTCGGAGCGTCGGTCGGCGCCGCGGCCTGCAGCCCGGGAGTGGTCCTCGCCGCGGTGTGCGGCGCGATCGGCGCGTACGTCGGCGGCGCGGTGGGCGGACTGGTCGGGGACACCGCGATCGCGGCCTACGACAAGCTGCGGCAGCCCGTCGCGAACACCGTCAAGTCGATAGGCTCGGGAATCGGCCGCGGATTCAAGAAACTGGGTGGTCTCTTTGGCTGACACCACCATCACCACCGCGCTGGCGGGATACCCGCACGCGCCCGTGTGGGCGGTGCTCGTCACCGCCCTCGCGGCGGCCTTCGCGATCGTCAACCACGTCCGGTTCACCCGCGCGGGCGCGCGGAGCTTCTGGGCGGAGCGATACTTCGACGAGGACGCGCCCAAGGAGTGGCGCAACCTGCCCTTCGCCCAGTTGCCCGGCGGGATCATGCTCGCGATGTGGGCGGTGATGCTGGCCTACACCCGGTTCTCCGGCGACGAGACGCTGGACGCGCTCATGGGCGTGTTCCTGTTCGCTTCCTTCGCGTTCGGCGTCGTGGCCGTCACGCGCATGTACCGGCCACCGCGGAAGGCCAAGCCGCGATGGCTGGCCGAGGAGGAGGAACGGCGGCGCGCCCGGAGCGGATGACGCGCCCCCGGATCGAGAGTTCCACGAGCGCGAGCGGTGACGGCGCTCGACCGCCCGATCAGGGCGCCCCGGAAGCGCGCTGCTTCCGGGGCGCCCTCCCGCCGTCGGAGCCGATCGGGCTGACGACGGCCGGGCCGGGCGGGCGGGTCAGGTGAGCCCGGAACAGGTCTGTGCGTCGGCGTCCTTGGCGGCGCCGGGCACCCAGCGGACGTTCGCGAACGACGCGGAGAACGCCCCGTCCGTGTAGACGAGGAACGGTGTGTTGACCACCTCCAGGTCGAGCCCGGCCTCCGCGAAGCAGGCGATCGGCACCTTGACCGTCGCCTTGGTCCCCGCGGGCAGCCGCTGGAACAGCGACGTCGCCGCCACCTCGGACATGCACGGGTAGACGCAGTGCACGCCGAGCACGGTCCGCGCCGCCGGCGCCTGGTGCACGATCACGTCGAAGACGAGCGCGGCGTCGGCGTTCAGGTAGCCGCGCAGGTCGGTGCCGCCCGCCGGGTCCTGCATGTAGATCTGCGCGGGCCCGCCTCCGGTCCAGGTCACCTTCAGGCCGTCCTGCTGCACGTTGACGTCGGCCGGAACCACGTTGATCACGGAGTGCGCGGCCTCGCCGTCCACGCCGATCTCGGTGCCGCCCCAGTTGTCGGCGGAGCCGATGAAACTCCTGTACGGCGCGACGTCGGTCCGGTTATGGATCTCCAGGTCCTCGGTCGCGGTGCCGCCGCCGTTGCCGGAGCATCCGGCCGCGGGCGCGGTCTCGTCGAGCGTCCCGACGGAGCCCGCCTGCCCGTCGCGCAGGCCGTACCCGAGCGGGAAGAGCGGGTCGTACCCCTCGTCACCCGCGTTGAGCGGGGTCTGGCACGCGGTTTTCGGCCAGGAGTACGGAAGGGCGCCGGTGAATCCGCCGCCGGGCCTTCCCCCGCCCTGTCCCAAGCTCTGCCGGGACCGGACGAGCAGGTCGGCCACGCCGCCGCCCTCGGTGCCGGGCAGCCACGCGACGACGAACGCGTCCGAGCGGTTCAGCTCCTTGTTGACCCACAGCGGGCGGCCGGTGACATACACGGTGATGACGGGAACGCCCTTGCCGCCGACCTTGTCCAGGACAGCGAGGTCGCCCGGATAGAGCTTCGCCGCCTCCAGCGAGCGCCGCCCGATGTCCCCGACCCCCTCGGCGTACGGCGTCTCGCCGATCACCGCGATGACCGCGTCGAACGCGGTGGGATCGACGCCGTCCGCCGTCTCGGCGAAGGTCACCTTCGCGGCGCCGAGCGCCTCGCGCAGCCCGCCGAGGATCGTCGTGCCCCCCGGGAAGTCGGCGTTGGTGTTGCCGGTGCCCTGCCAGGTGAGTGTCCAGCCGCCGGTCTGGTTCTGCAGGCTGTCCGCGCTCTTCCCGACGACCAGGACCTTCGAGCCCGCGGCCAGCGGCAGCACCCCGCCGTTGTTCTTGAGCAGGACCTGCGACTCGCGCACGGCCTTCCTGGCCAGCGCCTTCGCCTCCAGCGCCGACGCCGACCCGGCCCCGGCGCGGGCGGACGGCTTCGGCGCGTCGAACAGGCCGGCCCGCAGCTTCACCCGCAGGATGCGGGTCACCGCGTCGTCGATCCGCGCCATCGGGATGTCACCGGCCTCGACCTGCGCGACGGTGTTCGTGATGAACGCCTTCCAGTCGTTCGGCACCATCACGACGTCGATGCCGGCGTTGATCGCCCGCGCGCAGCTCGCGTTGGTGCACCCGGCCACCTGGCCGATGCCGTTCCAGTCGGAGACGACGACGCCGTCGAAGCCCATCTTGCTCTTGAGGATGCCGGTCAGCGCCCGCTCGCTGCCGTGCAGCTTGCCCTCGTCGATGCCGAGGTCGGCGTTGGTCCAGCTGTTGAAGGACGCCATCACGGTCTGGGCGCCCGCGGCCAGCGCGCCGTAGTAGCCCTGCCCGTGAATGTTGATCATCTCGGCCTCGGACGACGGGTTGACGCCCTGGTCCTGTCCCTTGAGGGTGCCGCCGTCGCCGATGAAGTGCTTGGCGGTGGCGATGACGCCGCGCTCGCCGATGCGGCGCGGGTGGTCGCCCTGCAGCCCGCTGACCATCTCGTACCCGTAGGCCCGGGTGATCCGGGGGTCCTCGCTGAAGCCCTCGTACGTCCGGCCCCATCGATCGTCCCTGACGACGGCGAGCGTGGGCGCGAACGCCCAGTCCTGGCCGGTCGCCCGGATCTGCGCGGCGGTCGCCGCCCCGATGTCCCTGACCAGGCAGGGATCGTGCGCCGCGCCGAGCCCGATGTTGTGCGGGAAGACCGTCGCGCCGTAGACGTTGTTGTTGCCGTGCACGGCGTCGATGCCCCAGATGACCGGGATCCTGGTCCGGGTGCCGACGGACGCCGCCCAGTACGCGTCGGCGAGGTCGAGCCAGGCCCGCGTGGACGCGTGCTTGTCCCGGCCGGGCCAGGAGCCGCCGCCGTTGAGCACCGAGCCGATGCCGTACTGGCGGACCTCCTCGGGGGTGACGGCGCCGATCTCCGGCTGGGTCATCTGCCCGACCTTCTCGGCGAGCGTCATGCTCGCGAGGATCTTCGCCACCCGCTTCTCGTCGGCGGGGTTCCGCTTGATCCGGCTGGTGACCTTCGGCCAGTCGGCGAGCGTTGAGAGGTTCCCGTCGACGCGGGCGCATCCATCGCGGCCCAGGGCGGGCGCTCCGACGACCGGCTGGGCGGGGCCCTTGCCCGCCCCGGCGCTCGCGCCGGGCACTCCGGCGAGGCTCCCCGCGAGTACGGCGAAGCCCGCCAGAACCGCGGAGGTGCGTCGACGCGCCCGTAACCGGGCGAACGGTCTGCTCATGGGGGGTCCGTTCTCAAGAGGCGGCAACGGCGATCGTGGCGGCCCTGCCGGGCCGTCGCGTTGCGCAGATCCTGACCCCGGCGAGGCCGCCGGTCAAGAGCCTGAGAGCGCTCTCTCAACGGCACCCTCGTTCACCTGGGAAACGGCGACCTCATGGGGAACGGCACGGGAGAGCGTTTTCTCGCTGCCGCGCGGCCAGGGCGGGGCGGCGGGGCGGCGGGGCGCTCCCGGGGTGCCCCGCCGCATCGCCGCGCCCACATGCCGGGCTCGAAACCGGCTCACGCCGAGAACGCGGCCACGTCCCGGTCGAAGTGCCGGTGGACCCTGATCGCGTCGGCGAACGTCTGGACGAACGTGTCGCCCGACGCCTCCGGCCCGACCACCCCCTGCGTCCCGGGCACCCGGGAGGCCTCCAGCAGCGCGGCGCCGCCCGCCAGCGCGCCGATGGCCTTGCCGTGCTTGTACGCCTCGCGGACGAAGTGGACGGCGTGCCCGTTCTCGGCGAGCACGCCGCCGTCCGCGAGCAGGACCGCGTCGTAGAGGACGGAGTTCGCCGCGGTGAGCTGGCGGTCCACGGGCAGTGAGGCGACCGTCCCCTCGTGCGGCGCGAGCAGCTCGCAGATCGCGCCCTGGCCTTCCAGCGCCTCCTTGACCGGCGTGAGGGCACCCGCGTCGGTGGCGTCGGTGACCAGAACCGCGATCTTCCTGGTGGCGATCGAGTCACGCGCCGAGTTGGCCTGGCTCAGCGCGGGCGAGGACCTGCCGTGGTTGGGCGGGCCGGCCGCGGGCACCGGCATGCCGAGACCGATGGCGACCTGGGTGGCGAGCTCCAGGTCGATCTGGACGAGGTGGCCGACGACCTTCTCCTTGATGTACCGCCGCTCCACATGCCCGAGCTCGAAGAGGAACGCGCTCACGATGTGCCGCTTCTCCCAGAAGGACATGCTGTTCCAGAACAGCGTGGCCTGGCTGTAGTGGTCCTCGAAGCTGGGGCTCCGCTTGCGGATCTTCCGGCCGTCCACCCGCTCCTGGTAGTGCTGGAACACCCCGGACATGTCGCCGCTCAGGATCCCGGACATCGGGCAGCCGCCGCTGATGGAGTTGATGGAGTAGCTGGTCCGGCTCTGGTGGATCATCCGCTGGTTGTAACCGTCGCGCTGGTCGTTGTGCACCGGGGCGACCGGCCGGTTCACCGGGATCTGCGGGAAGTTGGGGCCGCCCAGCCGGATGAGCTGGGTGTCCAGGTAGGAGAAGTTCCTGGCCTGCAGCAGCGGGTCGTTGCTGAAGTCGATGCCGGGAACGACGTTCGCGGTGCAGAAGGCCACCTGCTCGGTCTCGGCGAAGAAGTTCTCCGGGTTGCGGTTGAGCGCCATCCGGCCGACCGGACGCACCGGCACGATCTCCTCAGGAATGATCTTCGTCGGGTCGAGCAGGTCGAAGTCGAAGGCGTGCTCGTCCGACTCGGGCACGAGCTGCAGGCCCAGCTCCCACTCGGGGAAGGCGCCGCGCTCGATCGCCTCCCACAGGTCACGCCGGTTGAAGTCGGGGTCGTTGCCCTGGATCCGCAGCACCTCGTCCCAGAGCAGCGAGTGCGTCCCGAGGAGGGGCTTCCAATGGAACTTCACGAACGTGGCACGCCCCTCGGCGTTCACCAGCCGGAAGCTGTGCACGCCGAACCCCTGCATCATCCGGAAGCTGCGCGGGATCGCCCGGTCCGACATCAGCCACATGACGAAGTGCAGGGTCTCCGGCTGGGCCTGCACGAAGTCCCAGAACGTGTCGTGCGCCGACTGCGCCTGCGGGATCTCGTTGTGCGGCTCCGGCTTGACCGAGTGCACGAAGTCCGGGAACTTGATGCCGTCCTGGATGGGGAAGACCGGCATGTTGTTCGCGACCAGGTCGTAATTGCCCTGGCGGGTGTAGAACTTGGTCGCGAACCCCCGTACGTCCCGCACCGTGTCGGCCGAGCCGCGCGAGCCGGCGACCGTGGAGAAGCGCACGAACGTCGGTGTGACCAGCGACGGGTCACACAGGAAATCGGCCACCGTGTACTCGGCGAGCGACTCGTACACGCGGAACTGGCCGTACGCGCCGGAGCCGCGGGCGTGGACCACGCGTTCCGGGATGCGCTCGTGGTCGAATCGGGTGATCTTCTCCCGGAAGTGGAAGTCCTCCAGGAGGGTCGGCCCCCGTTCCCCGGGCCGGAGCGAGTTGTCGGTGTCGTCGATCAGCACGCCCTGGTCGGTGGTGAGCCGGGTGCCCTCCAGGTCGACGCGGTACTGGTCGAGTTGACGCTGCTTGTCGTCCTTCTCGACGGCGTCCTCGTTGTGCACGGGTCCCCCTTCACGGTTCGTCGCTCTGTCCGTTCGGGGGGACCTTCGGGTCTATACCCTCGTGCACCACATCGGCTAAACAGGGTTCACGCCGTCAGCGCAGCCCCGCGATCAGCGCCTCCGCGTCCCGGACGAGGACCGCGCGGGCGGTCTCGTCGGCCACCTCGGCGGCCCTGTCCCTGAACTTCTCCAGATGGTGGATCGCCTGCTCGGGGTGCTGCTTGACGTCCTGGTGGTTCGCCGACTTCAGGAAGTTGCCGAGCTGCGCCCGCAGCGGGCCGTCGACGGAGAACGTGTCCAGCAGGGTCTCCAGGTCGCCGAACGACGCGCTCACCGTCAGCGTCCTGACCCGCTCGGCGGTGTTGCCCGCCTTGTCGGTCGCGGTCACCTTCACGGTGTGCTCGCCGAGCGCCAGCGTGTGCAGGTCGAGCCGCTCGTCCAGCTTCAGCTCCGCACCGTCGAGAGTGGCCGTCACCGTGTCGATCCCGGAGCCCTCGTCCGCGCCTTCGGCGGTGACGGTGATCCCGGCGGCGTCGCCGTACTTCCCGTCGTCGTTCAGCCCTGCGACGGTCAGCGCGGGCGCGGTGGCGTCCAGCTTCAGCGTGATCTTCTTGGCCTCCTCCTTGTTGCCGGCCTTGTCCGTGGAGCGGAACGACACGGTGTGCGTCCCGTCCTTCTTGACGGTGAACGGCTCGGTGTAGGCGGTCCAGTCGCCGTCACCGACGCGGTATTCGGTCGTCGCGACCCCCGAGCCCTCGTCCGTGGCCGTCAGGGTGACGGTCACCGGCGCGGTGTGCCAGCCGCTCGGCCGCTCCTGCGGGTCCAGCGCGGCGGCGGTCACCGGGGCCGCCTTGTCCGCGGCCGCGCGGGTCAGGGTGAAGTCGTCCACGTCGAAGTCCGCCCCGGTGAAGACCAGGTAGAGCTTCGCGTTCCCCGAGGGGAGGTCCGTGAGCGTGGTGGAGACGTCGGCGTACGACTCCCAGCCGCCGGTGTTCGGCACGGTGACCCGGCCGTGCACAGGACCGGTCGGAGAGCCGGTACGGATCTCGAAGCCGCCGGTCGGGTTGGGCGAGGCGACCCTGGCGGTGAAGCCGGTGACCCCGGTCAGGTCGACGTCGTCGTAGGCGGCCCAGTCACCCGGGTTGACGTAGCCCAGCACGGTCCCGCCGTGGGCGGGGGCGTGCGGGTAGGTCTGGACGCCGTTGGCCTGCGACCAGTTCTCCGCCTGGACGGTGACGTCGCCCGTCGCCGGCCCGAGCTCCTTGATCCGGATGTTGCGGAACGCCACCTCGTCGCCCGCGCCGTGGTTCTGGATGCCCACGTACCCCTGCTGGAGCGAGCGGGCGGGGTCGGTGTTGGTGAAGTCGTTGATCTGGGTGCCGTTGAGGAAGATCCGCAGGCGCTCCCCCTCCACCCGGATCTCGTACGTGTTCCACTGGCCGGGCGGGTTCAGCGCGGCGTCGCGGGCCGCGAGATCGGCGGACTTGAAGCCGTAGACGGACCCGGTCGTCTTCTCCGGGGCGTCGGTGGCGTCGATCTGGATCTCGTAGCCGTTGTTCACCGCGGACCACGGGTCGTCGGAGGCGGGGAAGCCGACGAACACGCCCGAGTTGTCGTCACCCTTCATCTTCCAGTCGAGCTTCAGCGAGTAGGAGTGGTACTCCTTCGCCTTGTACCAGAACAGCCCCATGCCGCCCTGGGAGGTCAGCGTGCCGTCGGCGTTGGTGAAGCTTCCGGGCCCCGCCTGCTCCCAGCCGGTCGTGGCGCCGTTGTAGATCGGCGTGTAGCCGCTCTCCGGCCGGCAGTCCGCCTTGGCGTCGCCCATGGCGTACGCGATGCCGCCGCGCAGGTGCTCGCGGAACGCGGGCTCGGCGAAGGAGGCCGCGGTGTGCCCGCCGCCGGTGTAGAAGGACCGGCCCCCGTCGTACGGCTTGCACCAGGCGATGGGGTGGTCGGCGCCCATGGTCCCGCCCGAGTAGGTCGACTCGTCCAGCGTGGCCAGCACGTGGGCCGTGGTCCTGGCGTTGGACCGGTAGTCGTACCACTCGTCGGTCCGGCTCCAGGCCGGGCCGAGGTGCGCGGTGGCCGGGTGCGCCCGGTCCTCCACCTTGACCGTGGCCTGCTGGACCGCCGGGTGGGAGGCGAACCAGGCTCCGACCAGGCTGCCGTACCACGGCCAGTCGTATTCGGTGTCGGCGGCGGCGTGCACGCCGACGTAGCCGCCTCCGCCCTTGATGTAGGACTCGAACGCCGCCTGCTGGGTGGCGTCGAGCACGTCGCCGGTGGTGCTGAGGAAGACGACGGCCTTGTACTTCGCCAGGTTGGCGGTGGTGAAGGCGCCCGGGTCCTCGGTCGCGGTGACGGTGAAGCCCATGTCCTTGATCGCCTGGATGCCCGCCGGGATCGAGTCGTGCCGGAAGCCCGCCGTACGGGAGAAGACGAGCACGTCGCCGGAGCCGCCGGTGCCGCCCGAGGCCGGCAGGACGAACTTCTGGGCGGCGCCGCCGTCACAGGTCCTGATGACGAGCTGGCCGGTGTCGGCGCCGTCGAGGCACCTGCCGGACTGCGGGTTCTTCAGCGAGCCGTTCGGCCCGGCGGTCCACTGCTGGGCGCCGGTGTTGTTGCAGGTGTAGATCTGCACCTTGGTGCCGTCGGCCGTGGCGCCGCCCGCGATGTCCAGGCACTTGCCCAGCGCCTTGACGGTCGTCCCCTCGAGCGTCCAGACCTGCGCGCCTGTGCCGTTGCAGGTGTAGAGCTGCACCTTGGTGCCGTTGGCGCTGTTGGCCCCCGCGACGTCGACGCACAGGCCGCCGGGGCCGGTGATCGGGCCGATGGCCGGTCCGGTGCCCGGCGGGGGCTCCTTCAGGAGGGTGAAGTCGTCCACGTCGAACAGCGCGCCGGAGCCGCCGGTGAAGACCAGGAAGAGCTCGGTCGTGCCGGCCGGGGCGCCCGCCAGCGGGGCTGAGACGTCGATGAACGTCTCCCAGCCGCCGGTCACGGGTACGGCCACCTTGCCGAGCAGGGTGCCGGTCGCCGAGCCCGCGCGGACCTCGATCGTGCCGCCCACGCCGCCGGAGGAGACGCGCGCGGTGACGCCCTTGGCGCCGCTCAGCTCGTACGGCTTGAACGAGATCCAGTCGCCGTTGTTGACGTCACCGACGGTCTTGCCGCCGTGCGCGGGCGCCTTGCTGATCTGCGAGACGCCGGACATCGCCGAGTAGTGCTCGGCCTGGCGGTGGCGCGGCTGCAGGATGTGCTGGGTGTGGGTGGTCAGGCCGCCCTTGTCGGTGTACTCGGCGTCGAACACCGCGAAGATGTTGGCCGCGTCGTCGTGCTCGCCGTCGGAGGGGATGGTCAGCTCGCCCGAGCAGCCGTTCTTGGACGTGATCTGGTGGCCGTGGCTGTCGTGGCCGAGCACGTACGTCATCGTGACCTTGGCGCAGTCGACGTCCCCGTCCTCGGGGTCGGTCACCTTGATCGTGAACGGCACGGTGTCGCCCCAGTCGAACAGCCGGCCGGGACCGGGCTGCTCGATGGTGACGGTCGGCGCGGTGTTACCCACCGTGATCTTGATGCTGGCCCGCCCCGCGTTGCCGCCCGGGTCCTTCACCGTGAGCGTGGCGGTGTACTCCCCGTCCTCGGTGTAGGTCGTGGTCGGGTTCGCGTCCGTGGAGGACGTCCCGTCGCCGAAGTCCCAGGCGTAGGTGATCGGCTCGCCCTCGGGGTCGGCGGAGCCCGCCGAGGAGAAGGCGACGGTCAGCGGCGTCCTGCCGGACGTCTTGTCGGCCTTGGCCACCGCGACCGGCGCGCGGTCACGCCCCTTGATGTACTCGATGCGGTACAGCGCGGAGTTCGCGTCGCCGCCGAAGTAGCCCGAGCCGTAGTCGAGCACGTACAGCGCGCCGTCGGGACCGAAGGCCAGGTCCATCACCTGCGTGCCGGTCCAGGGGAAGTTCGCGATCTCGCCGCGGGTCCCGTCGGCGGCCACGTCGATCGCCTTGATCCAGCGGCGGCCGAACTCTCCGGCGAAGAAGTGGCCGTCCAGCTCGGCGGGGAACTTGACCTGCGAGTCCAGGGCGGCGTCGTAGCGGTAGAGCGGGCCGCCCATCGGCGACTCCGATCCTCCGCCGAACTCCGGCGGGGAGCCCTCGTCACCGCCGTACTTGATCCACGAGGGCAGCGCGGGCGGCAGCTTGTCCATGCCGGTGTTGCGGAAGGAGTTGTTGGCCGGGCCGCCCGCCGCGCAGTCGTACTTCTGCCCCGAGGGCCCGGACGGGAAGGTGAACTCGTTGTAGGTCTCGGCCAGGGTGTTCGTGCCCGTGCAGTACGGCCAGCCATAGTTGCCCGGCTTGGTGACGCGGTCGAACTCGACCTGGCCGCTCGGGCCCCGGTTCGGGTCGGAGCTGCCCGCGTCGGGGCCGTAGTCGCCGACGTAGACGACGCCGGTGGCCTTGTCGACGCTCATCCGGAACGGGTTGCGAAAGCCCATCGCGTAGATCTCGGGCCGGGTCTTGGGAGTGCCCGGCGGGAACAGGTTGCCGTCGGGGATCTCGTAGGTCCCGTCCGGCTTGACCTTGATCCGAAGGATCTTGCCGCGCAGGTCGTTGGTGTTGCCGGCGCTGCGCTGGGCGTCGTACGCCGGGTTGCGGTCGGACCGCTCGTCGAGCGGCGCGTAGCCCGCCGAGTCGAAGGGGTTGGAGTCGTCGCCCGTGGACAGGTAGAGGTTGCCCTGGGCGTCGAAGTCGATGTCGCCGCCGACGTGGCAGCACATGCCGCGGTCGGCGGCCACGTCGAGCACCTTCACCTCGCTGGCCGTGTCCAGCGTCCAATCGGGCTTGACGGTGAACCTGGAGAGCCGGTTCACGCCCTGCCAGGCGGAGAAGTCGGTGCCCGTCACCGGGGCGTCCCCGGCCGGGGTGTTCAGACGGGGCGCGTAGTAGAGGTAGACGAATCGGTTGGTGGCGAAGCCGGGGTCGGCCGCCACCCCCTGCAGGCCCTCCTCGTCGTGGGTGTAGACGTTCAGCGCGCCCACCACGGCGGTGTTCCCGGTCGCGTCGGTACGGCGCAGCGTCCCGTCACGTGAGGTGTGCAGCACGGACAGGTCGGGGAGCACGGCCATCGTCATGGGCTCGCCCATCTCGGCGACGCCCTTGGCCAGCTCGATCCGCTGGTAGTCGGCGGGATCGATGGCCGCGTGGGCCTGTGCGGGGGTGGCCGTGCCGATCGTCACGGTGAGCACGGTCAGGCTCGTGAGAGCCAGGAGTAAGGCGCAGGTCTGCGCGACCCATCGGGTGGCGCGCGTGGTTCGCCGCCTGGAGGGCATGGCGGAGTTTCCCTTCACTCGGGGGGTGAGTCGCGTCCCGGCGCGGGAGTCAGGCGCGGGACGGAGACGGGATGGCGGAGGGATGGCGGGGGGAACGCGGGGGGCGCTGGGACAGGGATGGGTGGAGCCCGGGTGGCACTCGCCCGCCCCGCCGTCTCGGCGCGACGGCGGAACGGACGACCGGGCCCGCTGCACGGAACGGCTGGAGCACTACCGGTACACGCGATGCGGCGACACTCGTTTTATGTCGTCCATATTTCGCGACGCTAAGCCCGACTTATGCCGACTGTCAACAAAAGGTAGTGATCTGCTGATGTAACATCACGATGAAGCATCGGGTTCTGATGTCCGTTGAGGGAGAAGCGTTGGCGCACGGCACACTGAGCGAAGCCGGCGGCCCTGCCGCGGGCGCGGGCGCCCTGCTCGCGATCCTCAGGGACGGGCAGGCCCGGACCCGCGCCGAGCTGGCCCAGCTCACCGGCCTGGCCAGGTCCACCGTGTCTCAGCGGCTCGACGTGCTGATCAACCACGACTGGATCGTCCCCTCCGAGGACACCATCTCCTCCGGCGGACGCCCGGCCACCGCGTTCGCGTTCAACCGGGGCGCCCGCATCGTGCTGTCCGCCGACCTGGGCGCGACGCACGCGCGGCTGGCGGTCACCGACCTCGGCATGGCGGTGCTGGCCGAGCGCGCGGCCGAGCTGCCGATCGAGCGCGGCCCGGAGCCGACCCTGTCCTGGCTGGTCACCGCGTTCGAGGAGATGCTGGCCGAGACGGGGCACCCGCTCTCCCAGATCTGCGGCATCGGGATCGGCCTGCCCGGACCGGTCGAGCACACGTCCGGCCGGCCGGTGAACCCGCCGATCATGCCCGGCTGGGACGACTTTCCCGTCCCCGAGTGGCTCGGCGAGCGGCTCGGCGCCCCCGTCCTCGTCGACAACGACGTGAACATCATGGCCCTGGGCGAGCACTGGATCGCCAGCCCGGAGGTCGACCACCTGCTCTTCGTGAAGATCGGCACCGGCATCGGCTGCGGCATCATCGCCGACCGGCGGCTGCACCGCGGCTCGCAGGGCGCGGCGGGTGACATCGGACACATCCGGGTCACCTCGGCGGGCGACGCGCTGTGCCGGTGCGGCAACTCCGGCTGCCTCGAAGCGGTCGCCAGTGGCGCCGCGATGGCCGCCACGCTGCGCGCCGCGGGCATCGACGCCGCGGGCAGCCGCGACGTCGTAGGGCTGATCCGCGGAGGCAGCGCCCAGGCCGCCCAGGTCATCCGGCAGGCCGGGCGGGACATCGGCGGCGTGCTCGCGGCCATCGTCAACTTCTTCAACCCGTCGGTCATCGTCGTCGGCGGCGACATCGCCGAGGCGGGCGAGCACGTCCTCGCCGGCGTACGCGAGGCGATCTACAGCCGCTCCCTGCCCCTGGCCACCCAGCACCTGAACATCCGGGCCAGCGAGCTCGGCGACCGGGCGGGCGTCATCGGCGCCGCGGTCATGGTGGTCGAGCACGTGCTGGCGCCGGGCACCGTCGACCAGGCGGTCACCGCGCCGGCCTGAACGCCCGGCCTGAACGCCCGCGCCGCCGGTACATTGACCGATCGGCGATCGCGCCGTAACAATGAGAGCGCCTTGATCCTCGGGTGACGGTGGCACGTCACAGGGACCGACCGGCACCACCGCACTCCCGACGTGTTCGGCGCACGCGTCCTTGCCGAAGAGGACGGCAGCGATGACCGCACACGAAGAATCCATCGAGACCTCCGACGCCCTGCGCCGCGCGCTCGGCCTGAGCCGGCGCCGCTTCCTCGCCGCCACGACGGGCGTCACGGCGGCGGCCGCCCTGACCGGGGTGGGTCCGCTCGCGTCGGCCGCCCGGGCCGCCGCCGGCGCGGCAGGAGGCAACGGCGTGCTGGTGCCGCCGGGCAAGCGCGGCATCATCCTCTACACCGTGCGCGACGCGATCGGGCGCGACCCCGGCTCGACGCCCCTCGCCTCCGGCTTCCGCCGGGTGTTCGAGGAGTTGTCCCGGATCGGCTACAAGCAGGTGGAGTTCGCCGGGTACGGCCAGCATCCCAACGCCGAGGGCGGGGGCAACCTGGAGTCCGTCGAGGGCGCCCGGCTGCTGCGCCGGTGGCTGGACGACAACGGCCTGCAGGCGGAGGGCAACCACGGCTTCATCCCCGGCTCGTGGCCGCTCACGCCGTCCGACCTCGACCGGTTCAAGCTGCATCTGGAGATCGCCGGCATCCTCGGCCTCGGGCACATGGGCACCGGCGGCGACCCCACCGGCAGCGCGTACAAGGGCGACTGGGACGTGGCCGCCGAGAAGTGGAACCACCTGGGCTCGCTGGCCTCCGCCGCCGGGATCAAGCTGTACACCCACAACCACGACGCGGCGTACAACTTCCTCCTCGACAGCGGACCGCTCGACGCGGCCGGGCGGCCGACCCGGTCCTCGGGCATCCGCAAACTGGAGTACTTCCTCACGATCACGGACCCCAAGGACGTCTACCTGGAGATGGACATCTTCTGGGCACACGTGGCCCAGTTCAAGTTCCGGACGTACACCGCGCCCGACGGCTCGGCGCAGACCGGCGTCTTCGACCCCCTCGCCGTGGTGCGGGCGCAGACGAAGCGGTTCCCGCTGTTCCACGCCAAGGACGGCAAGTCCAACCCGGCCAGCGGCAACGGCTACGACATGGTGCCGTTCGGCACCGGTGACATCGACTACGCCGCCTTCTTCGCGAACATGGGGGCCAAGGGCTACCACAACCCGATGTACGAGCAGGACAACGCCCCGGGGGACGCCTCCGACCCGGGCCGCTCCCTGAGGTATGCCGAGCTGAGCTACGCCAACATGGCCGCCCTGCGCGGCTGATCCGGGCGACCGTCCCCGTCTCCCGCGCTCACTCCTCGCCCGGCTCCGCCTCCGGCTCGGCCGGGGCACGCAGGGTGCCGGCGTGCGCGCGGGCGGCGGGGTCGCGGCGCGACTTCAGCAGGCTCGCCACGGTGGTGACGGCCAGAATGACGACGATCACCGCCAGCGAGAGGGGGGTCGGGATCTCCGGCACCCCGTCGCTCAGGCCGTGCGCCCAGTGCAACACCAGCTTGACGCCGATGAACGCCAGAATCAGCGCCAGCCCGGTGGACAGGTAGACCAGCCGGTCCAGCAGTCCCTTGACGAGGAAGAACAGCGCGCGCAACCCCAGCAGGGCGAACACGTTGGCCACGAGGACGATGTACGGCTCCTCCGTCACGCCGAACACCGCCGGGATCGAGTCCAGCGCGAACAGCAGGTCGGTGCTGCCGATGGCGACGAGCACCACGAACAGCGGTGTGACCACGCGGCGCCCGCCCACCCGGGCGATCATCTTGCCGCCGACGTACTCGGAGGACACCGGCAGCACGCGGCGGGTGAGCCGCACGAGCGCGTTGTCGTCGGCGCTCGGGTCCTCGTCGCGGTGCCGGTAGAGCTGCACGGCGGTCCAGATCAGCAGCAGCCCGAAGACCAGGAACATGAACGAGAACAGCGACAGCAGGGCGGCGCCGAGCACGATGAAGACGACCCGCAGCACGAGCGCGATCAGGATGCCGAGGGTCAGCGCCTTGCGCTGGTACTCGCCGGGCACCGCGAACGTGCTCATGATGATCACGAAGACGAAGAGGTTGTCGACCGACAGGCTCTTCTCGACGACGTACCCGGCGAAGTACTCGGCGCCGTACTCCCATCCCGCGTAGGAGGCGAAGACCAGGCCGAAGACCACGGCGACCGCGATGTAGAACACCGACCAGCCGACGGCCTCGCGGAAGCCCACCGTGTGCGGCCGTACGATGCCGAGCGTCAGATCGAGTGCGAACAGCACGACGATCACTCCGATGGTCAGCGCCCAGCCGACCGCGGTTACCTCCAGCACAGGATGACCTCCACCACGTCCGCGACGATTCGCACGGGCCGACTCGGCGCCGCCGCCCGGCATGCCACGACATGGGGCCGGGTGAGCGGAAATACCCGTGCTTGCTCGTCCGCCTAACGCGCGTGGGGCCGCTCGGGTTCCGGGCGGCCCGGATATCAGCGCGCCCGGGCCATCCCGGCGAGGATGCGGGTCATCGCGCCTTCGAGGTGACCGCGCAGCGCGGCCACGGCGCCGCCGATCGCGGGCATCAGCGGGCGGGTGTTGGCGGCGGCGATCCCGACGCATCCCTCGCGCGCCGCCGCCTCGACGTACCGGAACGCCCCGCCGAAGTGGAAGGCGCGGCGGACGGTGACCGCTCCGATGCCGAATTCCCGCGCCTTGCGCACGGCGAGGGCCATGGCCTGGTCGCCGGTGAGCTGGCCGAGCGCGTGTCCCGCGTCGAGCACCGCGACGGCGCCCTTGTCGACGAGGACCTCGGCCTGCTCGCGACGGCTGACGGATCCGGCCGACACCCTGTCGATGTACATCGGCACGAGCATGGTGCCGTGCGAGGCCACGCCGCGCATGTCCGCCTCGAACACCGCGCCGACCGCGTCCCGAAGCCAGTACGCGGGCACGACTCCGTCGCCACCCGTCGAAGCAATCACCCGAAACCTCCCAAAAGTCCGCGCTCTTGGAAGAGGGTCGTCAAGTATCTGATATCAAATGTCAAGTATCAGGATTGATGACTCTCCGTCGATCATTGATCACGACGTACGGCCCGGGTCCGGGGACTGACGGCCGCCGGACGATCCCCGTGCGGGATGATCAGGCGGACGGGGACGCTCCCGTACGGGCGAGAGGGGCGAGGTCCCATGGCTGACGATCGACCGGCCGCGCGGGTGTTGTGCGTGGACGAGGACGGATGCGTGCTGCTGCTGCGCTGGCGGGACCCGGTCGCCGGCCGTACCTTCTGGGAGCCCCCCGGCGGCGGGATCGAGCCGGGTGAGACACCCCTCGACGCGGCGCGGCGCGAATTGACCGAGGAGACCGGCCTGCACGGCTCCGCCGTGGCCGACCGGTCGGTGCCCGTCGACCGCGACTACATGTGGCTGGGCGTTCACTACGTCAAGACGGAGCCGTTCTACCTGGCGAGGTTCGGCACGCGCCCCGAGGTCACGCCGTCGGTGCTGACGTCGGAGGAGAGCGACACCTATCTCGGGTTCGGGTGGTTCTCCCCCGCCGAGCTCACCGCGCTGGACGAGCCCGTCGAGCCGCCGCTCCTCGCCGCCGTTCTGGAGCGACTCGCCGCACCGTGACATCGCCGTGACGCCGTCGTGAAGGGCATCGCCATGAAGGGCGTGCCGGGCGCTCCCGTAAACTGGCGCCCCGCGACGGCAGGCCGTCGGAGGCGGTTCATCCTGCGCCGCACCGCATGGCGACCCACTGACGATCCCTGACGACTACCGACGACCACTGACGACCACTGACGACTGTTCGAGGTGAACGATGCCGGCGGGAGCCGCACTGCCCGACCTGACGGGACTCGGCGAGGGGTTCGGCGCCTTCTGGCGTGAGCGGCACCTGTGCACGCTGACCACCGTGCGCCCCGACGGAACGCCGCACGTGGTGCCGGTCGGGGTGACACTCGACCCCGGCGCGGCGGTCGCCCGGGTGATCACCTCGCGGGGTTCGCGGAAGGCCCGGCTGGTGGCCGCGGCCGGGCCCGACGGCGCGGCGGTCGCCGTCTGCCAGGTGGACGGCCGCCGATGGTCGACCCTGGAGGGGCGTGCCGTGATCCGGGACACCCCGGAGGAGGTCGCCGACGCCGAGCGGCGGTACGCGGCGCGCTACCGGCCGCCACGGGAGAACCCCCAGCGGGTGGTGATCGAGATCCGGGTCGCCCGGGTGCTCGGCAATGTCTGAGCCGGACGACCGGATCACCGTCGTCGGCATCGGGACCGACGGCTGGAGCGGCCTCGGCCCGGCGGCGCGTGACGCCCTGCTGGCCGCCGACGTCCTCATGGGCAGCGTGAGGCAACTCGCCCTGGTCTCCGAGGCCCGCGTCTCCGGGATCGGCGCGGAACGGGTGACCTGGCCGTCCCCGCTGCTCCCCGCGCTGCCCGGTCTGCTCTCCGCGCACCGGGGCCGTGCCGTGTGCGTGCTCGCCAGCGGCGATCCCCTGTTCTTCGGCGTCGGCTCCACGCTGGTCCGCCTCATCGGCCCCGACCGGGTGCGGGTGATCCCGCACCTGTCGTCGCTGTCGCTCGCCTGCGCCCGGATGGGCTGGACGGTCCAGGAGACCGAGGTGGTGAGCCTGGTCGGCCGCCCCGACGAGCTGCTCCACCCGGCGATCCTGCCGGGACGCCGGGTGCTGGTACTCGGCGCGGGCAGGACCGCGCCCGCGCGGGTCGCCGCGCTGCTCGCCGCTCGCGGGTACGGCGGAAGCCCGGTGACGGTGCTCTCCGATCTCGGCGGCCCCGGCGAGAGCCGGATCTCCGGTACGGCGGAGCGGTGGGACCTGCCCGGACGGCCCGGTCCCTCCCCGTTGAGCGTGATCGCGGTGGAATGCCGGGCGGATCCCGGAGTGACGCCGCTTCCCCGCGTCCCGGGACTGCCGGATGACGCGTTCGAGCACGACGGGCAGCTCACCAAGCGGGAGGTGCGCGCGGTCACCCTGTCCCGGCTCGCGCCCGTACCCGGCGAGCTGCTGTGGGACGTGGGCGCGGGCGCGGGCAGCATCGCGATCGAGTGGATGCGCAGCCATCCGGCCTGCCGCGCGATCGCGGTGGAGAGCCGCCGGGAGCGCGCGGATCGGGCGGCCCGCAACGCGGCGGCGCTGGGCGTGCCCGACCTGGAGATCGTCGTCGGAGCCGCCCCGGACGCGCTCGCCGGCCTGGCCGTTCCCGACGCCATCTTCGTCGGGGGCGGAGCGACGGCCCCCGGCCTGCTGGACGCCTGCTGGGCCGCGCTCAGACCCGGCGGCAGGCTGGTGGTCAACGCCGTCACCCTGGAGTCCGAGGCGGTCGTGACCGGCTGGTACGGCAGGCTCGGCGGAGACCTGGTGCGCCTCGCGGTCAACCGCGCGGCCCCCGTCGGCGGCTTCACCGGCTGGCGGGCCATGATGCCGGTGACCGTGTGGTCGGCGGTGAAGACAGCGGTGAAGACGGCGGCGCGAACAGCGCCGGGCGTAGTGGCGCGAACAGTGGAATCGGGTGCGGAGGAGCGGTCGTGACGGGCGTGGTGCACTTCATCGGGGCGGGACCTGGTGCCGCCGACCTCATCACGGTCCGCGGCCTGCGGGTGATCGCCTCGTCCCCGGTGTGCCTGTACGCCGGGTCGCTGGTGCCCCGGGAACTGCTGGACGACTGCCCGCCGGGGGCGCGGCTGGTGGACACCTCCCAGCTCAATCTGGACGAGATCGTCGCCGAGATGTCGGCCGCGCACGCCGCCGGGCTGGACGTGGCCCGGCTGCATTCGGGCGACCCGTCCGTGTTCAGCGCGATGGCGGAGCAGATGCGGCGGCTGGACGTTCTCGGCGTGCCGTATGACGTGGTGCCGGGCGTCCCCGCCTTCGCGGCCGCGGCGGCGGCGCTGAGGCGGGAGTTCACCGTGCCCGGGGTCGGGCAGTCGATCATCCTCACCCGTACGTCGGCGCGGGCGACGCCGATGCCGGAGGGCGAGGACCTGGCCACGCTGGCCGCGAGCCGGGCGACCATGGTGCTGCATCTGGCGGTGCAGCGGATCGAGGCGGTCGTCGAGGAACTGCTCCCCGCCTACGGGGCGGACTGCCCGGTCGCGGTGGTGGCGCGGGCGAGCAGGGACGACGAGGTGATCCTGCGCGGCACCCTGGCCGACATCGCCGAGCGGGTCCGCTCCGCCGGGGTCGTGCGGACCGCCGTGATCGTGGTGGGCAGGGTGCTGACGGCGTCGGCGTTCCCCGACAGCCACCTCTACTCGGCGGACCGGTGCCGCGACTGACCGGCGCCGCCCGCGCGGCCGACGATCACACCCGACCTGTCGATGACCACGACGTCCACCTCGACCGGCGCGCCGCGCAACACCTGAAGCGCGGTCCCGAGTGCCCCTTCGGCGACCAGGTCGCCCAGCGGCAGGTCCGCCTCCTGGCAGAGCCGCAGCGCGTGCAGCGCCGTGTTCGCTCCGCGTACCCGCTCGGCCAGGGCCGGGTCGCCTCCGGCGCCGAGCACGAGCGCGGCGAGCAGATCGGGGTTGACCTGGGAGCGGCCGGAGTGCAGGTCGAGGTGCCCGTCGGCGAGCTTGGACAGCTTGCCGATCCCACCGGCCACCGTGAGCCGGGGCACCGGGTGGCGGCGCAGATACTTCAGCACGGCTCCGGCGAAGTCGCCCATGTCGAGCAGGGCGTCCTCCGGGAGCCCGTGGAGCTCGGCGGCGACCCGCTCGGAGGTGCTGCCGGTGCAGCCCGCCACGTGCGTACGGCCGGCCGCCCGTGCGACGTCCACGCCGCGCCGGATGCTGTCGATCCACGCCGAACACGAGTAGGGCACCACGACTCCGGTCGTGCCCAGGATGGACAGGCCGCCCAGGATGCCGAGCCTCGGGTTCCAGGTGCGGCGGGCCAGCTCCTCACCGCCCTCGACGGAGATCTCCACGATCACGTCGCCGGTCCCGCCGCGGCGGGCGGCCACGTCGGCGACGTGCTCGCGCATCATCCGCCGGGGTACGGGGTTGATGGCGGGCTCGCCCACGTCGAGCGGCAGTCCCGGCTTGGTCACGGTGCCGACCCCCGGCCCGGCCAGGAACGTCACACCGCTGCCCGGGGCGCCGTGCCGCACGGTCACGGAGATGAGCGCGCCGTGCGTGACGTCGGGATCGTCGCCCGCGTCCTTGACCACCGCGGCGGTCGCCTCCCCGTCGCCCAGCCGCTCGCGTGCCAGGGCGAACGCGGGCCGCTGCCCCTTGGGGAGCACGATCTCCACCGGGTCGGGGAAGGCGCCGGTGAGCAGCGCCGTGTAGGCCGCGGTCGTCGCGGCGGTGGCGCAGGCGCCGGTGGTCCATCCGTGGCGCAGTGGCGTGTTCATGGGGACGGCCTGACGGAGCTGGATGAGATGACGGAGGTGACGGGATGACGAGGCGGCTTCTGATCCTGGGCGGCACCGCGGAGGCCAGGGGCCTCGCCGAGCGGGTGGTCGGCGTTCCCGGACTGCGGGTGGTGTCGTCGCTGGCGGGCCGGGTGACCGACCCCCGGCTCCCTGTCGGAGAGGTGCGCGAGGGCGGTTTCGGCGGGCCCGACGGGCTCGCCGACTGGTTGCGTGAGCACGCGATCGACGCGGTCGTGGACGCCACCCATCCCTTCGCCGCGCGGATGACCGCCTCGGCCGTCACCGCCGCGTCCCGTACCGGGGTGCCGCTGCTGGTGCTGCGCCGTCCGGGCTGGCGTCAGGGGCCCGGCGACGACTGGCACTGGGCGCCCACGCTGGAGGCCGCCGCCGGACTGCTGCCCGGCCTGCTGGCCGGCCGGGGCGAGCGGGTGTTCCTCACGACCGGCCGCCGTAGCCTGGCCGTCTTCGCGGACCTGGACGACCTGTGGTTCCTGGCCAGGTCGGTCGACCCGCCCGGCCCGCCGATGCCGCGCCGCACGCTGGTGGTCCTCTCCCGCGGGCCGTACACCGTGCCGGGAGAGCTGGCGCTCATGCGCGAGCACCGCGTCGATGTGCTGGTCACCAAGGACAGCGGCGGCGAGATGACCACGGCCAAGCTGGCCGCCGCGCGCGAGCTGGGACTTCCCGTGGTCGTCGTACGGCGGCCGGCGCCGCCCGACGGGGTCCCCCAGGTGGACACCGTCGAGGCGGCCGCGGCCTGGGTCGGATCTCACGCCGGGTAGCGGCGCGGGGTGTAGACGACGGGCCGCCCGCCGCGATCGGCGATCCGCGTCGTGGACGAACCCACGATCAGCAGGCAGCGCATGTCGACCTCGGCCGGATCGAGCGCGCCCAGCTCCACGACCCGCACGCTCTCCTCCGGACCTCCGACGTCACGCCCGATGACGACGGGCGTGTCCGGGGCCCGGTGTTCGAGCAGCAGGTCCCGCGCGGCGGCCACCTGCCAGGTACGGCTCCGCGACGCCGGGTTGTAGATCGCCAGCACGAGGTCGGCCTTCGCCGCGGCGCTGATCCGCTCCGCGACGACCTCCCACGGCTTGAGCAGGTCCGACAGCGACAGCACGCAGTAGTCGTGACCGAGCGGGGCACCGGCCCGGCTCGCCACGGCCTGCGCGGCGGTCAGGCCGGGCACGATCCGGACGGCGACACCGGCGAACCTCGGCTCGGCCGCCGCCTCCAGCACCGCGCTGGCCATGGCGAACACCCCGGGATCCCCCGAGGAGACCACGGCCACCCGCGAGCCCGCGGCGGCGAGTTCCAGCGCGTGCGCGGCCCGCTCGGCCTCGACCCGGTTGTCGGTGGGATGGCGGCGCTGGCGCGGGTTGGGCGGCACCCGGTCCAGGTAGGGCCCGTAGCCGACCAGCTCGTCGGCGGCGGCGAGGGCGTCCTGCGCCTCGGGGGTCAGCCACGGCCGTCCCGCCGGGCCCAGCCCGACGACGACCACCTCGCCCGTACGTTCGGTCGTACGAGCGGATTCCGCCGGGCTGCCCGCCGCCGGGGTGAGGGGGCTGGGCAGCAGCGCGAGCGAGAAGTAGGGGACCGTGGCCGGATCGACGTCGGCGAGCGGCTCGATTCGCTGCTTGTCCGTCGTGGCCCGCTCGACGTACCAGGCGTCGTCGAGGCGCCCGGCCTCGGCGAGAGCCGTACGCACCTTCTCGAAGGTCCGGCCGAGCTTCAGCACCGCGGCGGAGTCGGTGGCGGCCAGCCGCTCGGCCAGGACGTCCGCCGGGAGGGTGCCCGGCAGCACGGTCAGCGTCTCGTCCCGCTCGACCAGCGGGCGGCCCAGCACCGCCGACGCCCCGCTGACGGAGGTCACGCCGGGCACCACCTCGGTCGGGTACCGGTGCGCGAGCCGCTTGTGCATGTGCATGTACGAGCCGTAGAAGAGGGGGTCGCCCTCGCACAGCACGACCACGTCCCGCCCCGCGTCCAGATGCGCGGCGAGGCGGGCGGCGCACTCGACGTAGAAGTCGTCCAGCGCGCCCTGGTATCCCCCGGGATGGTCGGTGGTCTCGGTGGTGACCGGATAGATCAGCGCTTCTTCGATCTGGTCGCCCCGCAGGTACGGCAGGGCCACCGACCTGGCGATGCTGCGCCCGTGCCTGGCGCTGTGGTAGGCGATCACGTCGGCCGCGCCGAGGAGCCGCGCCGCCTTCACGGTCACGAGTTCCGGGTCACCGGGCCCCAGCCCCACCCCGTACAGGTGGCCGGACTCTCCGCTCATCCCGTTCACTCCTCCTCGCTCGCGATCGCGTTGACGGCGGCCGCGGCCATCGCGCTGCCGCCCCTGCGCCCGTGGACCACCAGGTGGTCCAGGCCGGACGGATGCTCGGCCAGGGCCAGCTTGGACTCGGCGGCCCCGATGAAACCGACCGGGACACCGAGCACGGCCGCCGGGCGGCCCGCCCCCTCCTCGACCAGCTCGAGCAGGCGGAACAGCGCGGTCGGCGCGTTGCCGATCGCGACCACCGCGTTGTCGAGCCGGTCGCGCCACAACTCCAGCGCCGCGGCGCTGCGGGTGGTGCCCAGCCGTTCCGCCAGCTCGGGAACCCGCGGGTCGCCGAGCGTGCAGAGCACCTCGTTGTCCGCCGGAAGGCGGCGCCTGGTCACGCCGGAGGCCACCATCATGGCGTCGCACAGCACGGGCGCGCCGTTCCGCAGCGCCTCGCGCGCCGCCGTCACGACCCCGGGCGACCAGGCGAGGTCGTTCACCAGGTCGACCATGCCGCAGGCGTGCACCATGCGGACGGCGACCTGGGCGACGCCCGGCGGCATGCCGCTCAGGTCGGTCTCGGCGCGGATGGTGGCGAAGGACCGGCGGTAGATCTCCGCCCCGTCCCGGATGTAGTCGATCACGTTCCCTCTCTGGTCGCCGCGACGGCGGCGCTCGTCTGCTCGGCGTCGGCGAACGTACGGCTGACGCCGTCCAGCTCGACGCGGTACCCGTCCTCGGTGGCGATCACGTCCACGACCCGGCCGCGCGGCCGTCCGCACCGCCGCTCGCAGCCCGCCCAGTGCACGGGAAGCAGGTCCCCCTTACCGGTCGGTGAGCGTACGGCATCGCCCGAGAGGTCCGCACTCCCCCCGGCGCCGACGTCGGTGTGGACGTGGGTGTGGACGTGGGTGTGGACGTCGGCGAGTGCCTTGGCGCATCCGGGGCGGCCGGTGCAGGCGGTCAGGCCGAGCCACGGCGACGCGGGGTCGCCGACCAGGCCCGCGTCCGTGAGCGATGCCCGCAGCTCGCCGACCGCAGGCGGCGGCAGATCGGGTACGACGATCGCCCGCCAGGGCGTCACCCGCACCTCTCCCCCGCCGTTCTCGGCCGCCCGGGCGAGCGCCTCCACCTGGGCCGCCGTGAGCCGCCCGAGCGGAGCGAGGACCATGAGGGCGCACCTCCCGTCCCGCTGCGCGACCGTTCCGACCATGCCGGCCGTCCCCGTGGCCCGAGCCGCCGCCGCACCCGCCGGCCGTACGGCGGAGGCGGACAGGCGGAGACGCGGCTCCGCGCTCGCGGCGCGGGCCGCGACCCGGGCGGGACCGTCGGCGATCTCGGCGAGCCGCCACGCGCCCGACCCCTGTTCCGCGCGTTCGGCCAGGAACGCCTCCGCGACGGCGAGCAGGCCCGCGACCGCGGAACCGGCGGGCACGCGCAACCCGCGGTCGGCACCGGCGAGCAGCAACGCCACGTCCGGCACGTCCGGCAGCAGCGTGACGTCGGCGCCGAGGACCGGCATGTCGCCGGACCCGTCGTCGAGGGCGAACAGGAACCGTCCGGGCAGGTCGGCGAGCATGGGCCGGGCGCACAGCTCGCGGTCCAGCTCGGCCACCAGAGGGCGCACGTCGAGCCTGCTCTCCGGTCCGCGACCGGCCAGGGGCGAGGCCACGATGTTGCGCACCCGCTCGTGCGTGGCCGAGGGCAGCAGGCCGGCCGCGGCCATCCGCGCGGCGAAGTCCGGCGCCCCGGAAGGCCCCTGGTCCCCGGCCCGGACTTCCCGGAGGCCGCGCACCTGGAGGTTGGCCCGGGAGGTCAGCTCGATCACGCCGGACCCGAGCTCGCGGGCGGCGGCGGCGACCACGCGGAGCTGGTGCGCCGTGACCGCGCCGCCGGGGATGCGGATCCGTGCCAGGCCGCCGTCGGCGGCGGCGTGCACCTGAAGGGCTCCGGGGCACGCGTCGGACCGCGACCGTCCGGAAAGGTCACCGATGAACACGCTGAGGATGGTAACGCCCCGTTTCCCAGCGGATGTCGGCCTGGCATAGTGTGATCCCAGGCGACGGCACAGGGAGGAAGCCGGTGTGAAACCGGCGCGGTCCCGCCACTGTAACCGGGGAGCGACCCCCACCGAAGGCCACTGTCCGGCGACGGACGGGAAGGCCGGGGTGAGCATCGATCCGGGAGCCAGGAGACTCCTGCCGTCGTGACGACCACGACCCGGGGCGAGGACCCCGAGGGAGGACTTTCTCGTGCGCTCTGTGCCGTCTCCTGGCATCCTCCTGCTGTCGACCTCCGACACCGACCTGCTCAGTGCCCGGGAGAGCGGGGCGGGCTACCGGCTGGGCAACCCGGCCAGGCTCACGGTCCCGGACCTGCCCGCCCTGGTGGAGGGCGCCGACCTCGTCCTCGTACGGCTCCTCGGCGGGCGCCGGGCCTGGGAGGACGGGCTGGACGCGCTGCTCGCCGGCCCCCGGCCGGTCGTGGTGCTCGGCGGCGAGCAGGCGCCCGACGCCGAGCTGATGGAGCTGTCCACGGTGCCGGGCGGGGTGTGCGCCGAGGCGCACGCGTACCTCGCGCACGGCGGCCCGGCGAACCTGGCCCAGCTGCACGCCTTCCTCTCCGACACGGTGCTGCTCACCGGGAACGGCTTCGCTCCGCCCGAGCCGCTGCCCACGTGGGGACCCCTGGAGCGTGTCGCCCGGCGCGCGGACGGACCGGTCATCGGCGTGCTCTACTACCGCGCCCACCATGTCGCCGGGAACACCGCGTTCGTCGAGACGCTGTGCCGGGCCGTCGAGGACGCGGGCGGGCAGGCGGTGCCCGTCTACTGCGGTTCGCTGCGCACCGCCGAGCCCGAGCTGCTGGCCACCCTGCGGCGCGTGGACGCCCTGGTCGTCACCGTGCTCGCGGCGGGCGGCACCCGTCCGGCGACCGCGTCGGCCGGAGGCGACGACGCGGCGTGGGACGTCGGCGCGCTCGCGGAGCTCGACGTGCCGATCCTGCAGGGCCTGTGCCTGACCACGGGACGTGACGCGTGGCGCGAGGACGACGACGGCCTGTCCCCGCTCGACGCCGCGTCCCAGGTGGCGATCCCGGAGTTCGACGGGCGGATCATCACCGTGCCGTTCTCGTTCAAGGAGGTCGACGGCGACGGCCTGACCGTCTACGCGGCCGATCCCGAGCGTGCGGCGCGGGTCGCCGGCATCGCGGTACGGCACGGCCTGCTGCGGCACGTCCCGGCGCCGGAGCGTCGGATCGCGGTGATGCTGTCCGCCTATCCGACGAAGCACTCGCGGATCGGCAACGCGGTCGGCCTCGACACCCCCGCCAGCGTGGTCCGGCTGCTCGCGGCCATGAAGGAGACGGGCTACGACCTCGGAGCGGGCTTCCCCGGTGTGGCGGAGCAGGACGGCGACGCGCTGATCCACGCGCTCATCGCGGCGGGCGGTCAGGACCAGGACTGGCTCACCGAGGAGCAGCTGGCGGCCAACCCGGTGCGGATCCCGGCCGCGCGGTACCGCGCCTGGTTCGAGACACTGCCCGCGGACCTGCGCGCGGACGTCGAGGGCCACTGGGGGCCGCCGCCCGGCGAGCTGTTCGTCGACCGGTCCCGCGACCCCGCCGGGGAGATCGTGCTGGCCGCCCTGCGCGCGGGGAACCTCGTGGTGATGGTGCAGCCGCCGCGCGGGTTCGGGGAGAACCCGATCGCGATCTACCACGACCCCGACATGCCGCCGAGCCATCACTACCTGGCCGCCTACCGGTGGCTGGCCGACGAGTTCGGCGCGCACGCGATCGTGCACGTCGGAAAGCACGGCAACCTGGAGTGGCTGCCCGGCAAGTCCGCGGGGATGTCGGCGTCCTGCGGGCCCGACGCGGCACTCGGCGACCTCCCGCTGGTCTATCCGTTCCTGGTGAACGATCCGGGCGAGGGAACCCAGGCCAAGCGGCGGGCGCACGCCGTACTGGTCGATCACCTGGTGCCGCCGATGGCCCGCGCGGAGACGTACGGCGACATCGCCAGGCTGGAGCAGCTGCTGGACGAGCACGCCTCGATCGCGGCCATGGACCCGGCCAAGCTTCCCGCGATCCGAGCGCAGATCTGGACGCTGATCCAGGCCGCCCGGCTCGATCACGACCTGGGCATCGCCGACCGGCCGCACGACACCGAGTTCGACGACTTCCTGTTGCACGTGGACGGCTGGTTGTGCGAGGTCAAGGACGCCCAGATCCGCGACGGCCTGCACGTGCTCGGCGTCGCCCCCGAGGGGAAGGTCCGGGTGGACCTCGTCCTGGCCATGCTGCGGGCCCGCCAGATCTGGGCCGGTCAGGAGGCGCTGCCCGGCCTGCGTGAGGCTCTCGGCCTGGCGGAGGACGGCGCCGCCTCCCGCGTGACCGTGGACGAGGCCGAGGCCCTGGCCCGCGCCCTCGTCGAGGGCATGGAGGAGCACGGCTGGGAGCCGTCCGCCGTCCGTCCCGTGACCACCTCCGTCCTCGGCGCCTCCGAGGTCGCGGCGGCCGTGGAGCGGATCCTCGGGTTCGCGGCGGAGGAGATCGTGCCCCGGCTCGCCCGGACCACGGACGAGATCGGCGCGCTGCTCCACGCGCTCGACGGCGGCTACGTCCCGGCGGGGCCGAGCGGCTCGCCGCTGCGCGGGCTGGTCAACGTGCTGCCGACCGGGCGGAACTTCTACTCCGTCGACCCGAGGGCGGTGCCGAGCCGGCTGGCCTGGGAGACCGGGCAGGCGATGGCTGACTCGCTGCTCGACAGGTACCGGAGCGACACCGGCGAGTGGCCGCGTTCCGTCGGCCTGTCCGTCTGGGGCACCAGCGCCATGCGCACCTCGGGTGACGACGTGGCCGAGGTGCTCGCGCTCCTCGGCGTACGACCGGTCTGGGACGAGGCGTCCCGGAGGGTCGGCGGCCTCGAACCGATCCCGCTGCCCGAGCTCGGCAGGCCGCGCGTCGACGTGACCGTACGCGTCAGCGGGTTCTTCAGGGACGCGTTCCCCCATGTCGTCACGATGCTGGACGACGCGGTACGACTGGTGGCGGGCCTGGACGAAACCGCCGAGGACAACTACGTACGTGCGCACGCCGAGGCCGACCGCGCGGCCCACGGCGACGAGCGGCGCGCCACGCTGCGGATCTTCGGCTCCCGGCCGGGCGCGTACGGCGCCGGTCTGCTCCCGCTCATCGACAGCCGCAACTGGCGCGACGACGCCGACCTGGCCGAGGTGTACGCCGTGTGGGGCGGCTACGCCTACGGTCGCGACCTCGACGGGGTGCCCGCCCGGCAGGACATGGAGAGCGCGTACCGGCGGATCGCGGTGGCCGCCAAGAACATCGACACCCGCGAGCACGACATCGCCGACTCCGACGACTACTTCCAGTACCACGGCGGGATGATCGCCACCGTACGCGCCCTGACCGGCCGGGCGCCCGCCGCGTACGTGGGAGACAGCACCCGCCCGGACGCGGTCCGCACCAGGACCCTGCACGAGGAGACCGCGCGGGTCTTCCGCGCCCGGGTGGTCAATCCCAACTGGCTGGCGGCGATGCGCCGCCACGGCTACAAGGGCGCGTTCGAGCTGGCCGCCACCGTGGACTACCTGTTCGGGTACGACGCGACGACCGGTGTGGTGGCCGACTGGATGTATGACCGGCTGGCCGCCGCGTACGTCCTCGACCCGGAGAACCGGGCGTTCATGACCGAGTCGAACCCGTGGGCCCTGCACGGCATCGCCGAGCGCCTGCTCGAAGCGGCCGACCGCGAGATGTGGCAGCACCCCGACCCGGAGGTCCTGGACGCGCTGCGCGAGGTCTACCTCACGGTGGAGGGCGACCTGGAGGATCGTTAGGTCCTGTCCGGGCCGCGCCGCAGGACGTCGAGGACGACGTTGACGGCAGGGCGGGAGTTCTTCCTGATGGCGGCGGTGATGTTGCGTTCGACCGGGAACCTCAGCGACCGCGTCAGCACCCGGTAGCGCCGCGAGTCCGGGCAGGAGGGCGATGGAGTGTCCGGCTTCCACATGCTGCAGCGTGATCATGTAGTTGTTGAACCGGCACACCACCCGGGGCTCGAAACCCGCCTGGCGGCAGAGCCTGGTCGCGAGGTTCGACAGATAGGAGCCGGGCATGTCGAAGGCCCAGTCCTCGTCTGCGCACGCGGTGATGTCCACCGACTCCCTGGCCGCCGCGGGATGGTCGGGCGGCAGGACCAGGACGACGGGATCGGTGGCCAGGGGGATGATGTCGATGTCCGGGTCGATGGGCGACTCCACATAGTCCGTGGTCGTGATGATGATGTCCACGTCGCCGCCGCGCAGCGCGCCCATGCTCGCGTGCGGTTCGAGTTCGTGGAGTTCGACGTCGATGTGCGGATGAGAGCCCGCGAGCCGGGTCACGGCCGGGACGGCGAGAGAGTGGATCGCGCTCTGGAAGGCCGCGAGCCGCACCACCCCCACCGGCTCCTGCGCCAGGCCGCGCAGCTCGGCCTCGACCGCCGCCATCTGGTCGAGGATGACCCTGGCCCGCCGCGCCAGGATGAGACCGGCCGGCGTCAGCCTGACGCGGCGCCCCGTGCGTTCGAGCAGCCGCGCGCGCGTTTCGGCCTCGAGCACGGAAAGCTGCTGGGAGACGCTCGACGGGCTCGTGTTGACGGCCTGGGCCACGGCCCGGATGGTGCCCAGCGTGTCCAGCTGGCTCAGCAACCGCAACCGCCAGGGGTTCAGGGTCATGCCCGACATCCTTGTGCAGCATTGCTTCACAGTGAAGCCAGATTTGTGAGATGGACATGATGCTCGCGCGTTCATATCGTCGCCGCATGGCCAGCTCGATCAATACCCCACCGTCAAGCGCCGACGTCACCGCGAAGTTCTGGGACGACGCCGACCGGCATCTCGTCCGCTATTCCGGCGCCGGCCGGTTCACCCGCGAGATCATCGACCACGCGGCCGGGAGCTTCCTGTTCACGGAGGACGGCCGGAGGATCCTCGACTTCACGTCCGGGCAGATGAGCTCGATCCTGGGCCATTCGCATCCCGAGATCGTGGCCACGGTGAAGCGGCAGATCTCCTCACTCGACCACCTGTACAGCGGGATGCTGAGCCGACCCGTCGTCGATCTCGCCCGGAGGCTGGCCGGCACCCTGCCCGCCCAGCTGGAGAAGGCGCTGCTGCTGACGACCGGCGCCGAGTCCAACGAGGCGGCCATCCGGATGGCCAAGCTCGTCACCGGAAAGCACGAGATCGTGTCCTTCGCCCGGTCCTGGCACGGCATGACGCAGGCCGCCGCGAACGCCACCTACAGTTCCGGCCGCAAGGGATACGGCCCCACCGCTCCCGGCAACTTCGCCATCCCCACGCCCAACCCGTACCGGCCCGACTTCACGACGCCGGACGGTGAGCTGGACTGGCGGCGGCAGCTGGACTTCTCCTTCGAGCTCATCGACGCGCAGTCGACCGGGAGCCTGGCCGCCTGCATCGTCGAGCCCATCCTCAGCTCCGGCGGGATCATCGAGCCGCCCCCGGGCTATCTCGCCGCGCTCAAGGAGAAGTGCCGGGAACGCGGCATGCTGCTGATCCTCGACGAAGCGCAGACCGGCCTCTGCCGTACCGGAAACTGGTACGCCTTCGAACGCGACGGTGTCGTCCCCGACATCCTGACGCTGTCCAAGACCCTCGGCGCCGGCCTGCCGCTGGCCGCGGTGATCACGAGTGCCGAGATCGAGCGGGAGGCGCACGAGCGCGGCTTCCTCTTCTTCACCACCCACGTCTCGGACCCGCTCGTCGCCGCGGTCGGCAACACCGTGCTCGATGTGCTGGAACGTGAGCACATGGACGCCCGCGCCGCGGAGCTCGGCGCCTTCCTCCGCCAGGGACTCGACGAGATCGGCGAGCGTCACGACGTGGTCGGGGACATCCGGGGCCGGGGCCTGCTGGTGGGGCTCGAACTCGTCCTCGACCGGGAGACGAAGCAGACGTCCGACGCGCTCGGCGCGCAGGTCACCCAGCGCTGCCTCGAACTCGGCCTGCACATGAACATCGTGCAACTCCCCGGCATGGGCGGTGTCTTCCGCATCGCGCCCGCCCTCACGTCCACGAAGGACGAGATCTCGCTGGGCCTGGCGATCCTCGACCAGGCGATCGGCGAGGTCGCCCCCTTCCACACCACCCGGTAGCACCGGTCCTCAGCCGGAACGCCGGCCGCCGCTCTCCGCCACCGGGTGACGGCAGGCCGCGACCAGGCGGGCGGCCAGCCCGGGGCTGCCGGCCCAGTGCAGGTGGAGATAGGACGCGGACAGGAGGGGCTCGCCGAACCCGTCGGCCGAGCCCCGCCACCGGAACAGCGGCCGCTCCGCGTGCCCCGGGTCGGTGGCCGTGCGGTGGAACTCGTGGCCGCGATAGCGCTCACCCTCGCGGGTGAGCACGGAATCGGCGGTCGCCACCGCGTCGCGATAGCCGAGCGTGAGCCTGCCCGTCATCGTCGCGGTGATCTGGAGCCGCCCGCACATCGGATGGCCGTCCAGCTCGCGCGCCAAGTAGAGAAGCCCCGCGCACTCGGCCACGATCGGCCCGCCGAAAGCCGCCACCTCGCGGCGCAGCGGTTCGTTGGCGGACAACTCCGCCGCGTACATCTCGGGGAAGCCGCCGCCGATGACGATCGCCCCGGCGCCCTCCGGAAGGCGTTCCTCCCTGAGCGGGTCGAACGTCACCACGTCGGCGCCGGCGGCGGCCAGCAGCTCGACCTGCTCGGCGTACCCGAAGGTGAACGCCGAGCCGCCCGCCACGGCCACGACCGGCCGCGAGCCGGTGGGCGGATGCTGTTCGAACAACGGCGGACTCCAGGGCGAGCCCGGAAGCGGCGGCGCCGAACGGGCCAGCGCCACCAACTCGTCGAGGTCGCAGGACTCGGCGATCAGCGCGCTCATCCGGTCGACCGCCGCCACCGCGTCCGCACGGCGTTCGGCGGCGGGGATCAGGCCGAGATGGCGGGACGGGGTCGCCACACCGTCCACCCGGGGGATCACGCCGAGCACCGGCACGCCGCTCTCCGCCAGCGCGGCCCGGCAGATCTCCTCGTGCCGCTCGGAGCCGACCCGGTTGAGGATCACCCCCGCCAGCCGTACCCGCGTGTCGAACGAGACGAAGCCCTGCACCAGCGCGGCGACGGAACGGCCCTGCCTCGCGGCGTCCACCACCAGGACCACGGGCGCGCCGATCAGCCGCGCGACGTGCGCGGTGGAGGCGAACTCCTCCAGCCCGGCCCCGTCGTACAGGCCCATGACACCCTCGACCACGGCGAGGTCGGCGTCCCGCGCACCGTGCAGGAACAGCGGCGCGACCAGTTCCTCACCGGTCAGCCAGGGGTCCAGGTTGCGGCCGGGACGGCCGGTGGCGAGAGCGTGGTAGCCGGGGTCGATGTAGTCCGGCCCGACCTTGTGCGGCGAGACCCGCAGCCCCCGCGCGCGCAGCGCCGCCATCAGGCCCGTCGCGACCGTGGTCTTCCCGCTGCCCGAGGACGGCGCGGCGATCACCAGGCGCGGGATCACCATTCGATGCCCTTCTGGCCCTTCTGCCCGGCGTCCATGGGATGCCTGATCTTGCCCATCTCGGTCACCAGGTCGGCGGCCTCGACCAGTCTCGGGTCGGCGTCCCTGCCGGTGATCACGACGTGCTGGACGCCCGGTCGCGCCGCCAGGGTGTCGACCACCTCGGCGACGTCCAGCCAGCCCCATTTCAGGGGATAGGTGAATTCGTCCAGCACGTAGAAACGGTAGGTCTCGGCGGCCAGGTCACGCTTGATCTGCTCCCAGCCCTCGCGGGCGTCGGCGGCGTGGTCCTCCTCGCTGCCCGGCCTCTGGATCCACGACCAGCCCTCGCCCATCTTGTGCCAGGTCACCGGGCCGCCCTCGCCGGATTCACCGAGCACCCGCAGCGCGCGCTCCTCGCCGATGCGCCACTTGGCCGACTTGACGAACTGGAACACCCCGACGGGCCACCCCTGGTTCCAGGCGCGCAGCGCCATCCCGAACGCGGCGGTGGACTTGCCCTTCCCCGGCCCCGTGTGCACGATCAGCAACGGCCGGGTACGGCGCTGCCGCGTGGTGAGGCCGTCGTCCGGCACGATCGCCGGCTTGCCCTGCGGCATCTCAGACCGCCCTCCTGTAGTCGTTCCGCGGCTCGCCTCTTCGTCCGTCCCTCTGCTCGCGGACCAGCGCGCCGAGGCCACCGGCCGCCAGCGCGTCAAGCCGTACGGCGGGCGCGCCCAGCCGGGCGGCGAGGTCGAGAGCCAGGCCCAGCCGTACCGGACCGCTCTCGCAGTCCACCACGACACCGGCGGTACCGGCGAGCCGGGCGACCGCCCCGGCCACGTCGGACCCGGAGGTGGCCCGGCCGTCCGTGACCACCACCAGCAACGGCCGCCTGGCGGGATCACGCAGCCGTTCCACGCGCAGCACCTCGGCCGCGCGGCGCAACCCGGCGGCCAGCGGGGTACGGCCGCCGGTCGGCAGCTCCCGCAACCGCGCCGCACCCGCCTCGACCGAGGAGGTCGGCGGCAACACCAGATCGGCACCGGACCCCCTGAAGGTGATCAGCCCGACCTTGTCCCGCCGCTGGTAGGCGTCCAGGAGCAGGCTCAGCACCGCCGCCTTGACCTCGCGCATGCGCCTGCGCGCCGCCATCGAGCCGCTCGCGTCCACCACGAACAGCACGAGATTGCCCTCCCTGCCTTCGCGTATCGCCTCGCGCAGGTCGGTGTCGCGGACCAGCAGGCCGGGCCCGGTACGGCCGCGCTCACGCTGGTACGGCGCGGCGGCGCGCAGGGTCGCGGCCAGATGCGGCCGCTGGAGCCGCCCGGCCGGAACGCGCGAGCCGGTGGTGCGGCCGTTCGGGGTACGCGCCCGCGACCGCCGGCCGGAGGCGCCGTCTCCCAGGCCCGGCACCTGGAAGGCGCGCACCCGGTACGGCTCCGCCGCGGCGATCACCCGCTCGGCCGGCGGACCGTCCGGCGACCCGCCGTCCTCCCGTGGGGAATCCGACCCGAGTGAGCCGCCACCGGGACCGTCCGCACCGGGGCCGTCCGGACCACCGGGGCCGCCTGGACCGTCCGGGTCGTCGTCCGGATCCGGGTCATGGTCCCCGTTGTGGGAGTCACCGTGCTGGGAGTCACCGTGCTGGGAGAGGAGGTCGTCGAGGTGGGACTCGTCCAAACCGGGCGCGTCGAACGGATCACGCCGCCGGCGGTGCGGCAGGGAGAGCCGGGCGGCCTCGCGTACGTCCTCGGTCGTCACCTCGGTACGGCCCCGCCAGGCCGCGTGCGCGATGGCGGCGTTGGCGGTGACCAGGTCGGCGCGCAGCCCGTCGACCTCGAACGCTGCGCACACCGCCGCGATCTGGCGTAGCCGGGCGTCGGGCAGGACGACCTCCGCGACCCGTTCCCTGGCCTGGAGGATCCGCCGGGCCAGCGCCGCCTCCTCGGCCTCCCACCTCGCCGCGAACGCTCCGGGGTCGGCGTCGAAGGCCAGGCGGCGCCGTACGACCTCGGCACGTTCGGCCGGATCCCGGGACGCCCGCACCTCGACGGTCAGCCCGAACCGGTCCAGGAGCTGGGGCCGCAACTCGCCCTCCTCGGGGTTCATGGTGCCCACGAGCAGGAACCGCGCCGCGTGCCGTACCGACACGGACTCGCGCTCGACGAAGCAGGTGCCGAGCGCGGCGGCGTCGAGCAACAGGTCCACGAGGTGGTCGTGCAGCAGGTTGACCTCGTCGACGTAGAGAACGCCCCGGTGAGCGGCGGCGAGAAGACCGGGTTCGAACGCCTTGACCCCTTCGGTGAGCGCCCGTTCGATGTCGAGCGCGCCCACCAGCCGGTCCTCCGAGGCGCCGACGGGCAGTTCCACCAGCGCGGCCGGTCGTGCCCGCCACCCCTCGTCGACACCATGCGGCCCGTCGGGGCAGGACGGGTCGGGAGCGGAGGGGTCACAGGCGAACCGACATCCGGCGACTACCTCGACAGGCGGCAGCTGCGCGGCCAGCGCGCGGACGATGGTGGACTTGGCCGTTCCCTTCTCTCCACGCACCAGTACGCCGCCCACCCGAGGAGAGACCGCGTTGAGGATCAAGGCCAGCTTGAGATCGTCGAGCCCCACGACGGCGCTGAACGGATAGGCGGTGATCACAAAGATCCCTTCTGGATGGTCCTGTCCTCGCGCGCGGAGGCGGGCGGGTGGAAGTGCGGCAGGAGAGCGCGGCGGACTCGGGGATTTGTGGACGTACGGCCGGAGTGCTTGACACGGAGGCGGGGGCACCACCAGGCATCCACCGGACGCGCGCAGCCTGTGACGGGGGTCAGGACACGGGCCGGCGACGGGGGACGGCGGGTGGGGAGACCGTCGCGAGCCGTCGTCCCCGGACGGAGAAGGGACGGGGATGCGAGGTCGTCGGCTCGCTCATCGATGCCTCCTTGGGATGACGCGTCCCGCCAGATGAGGACGCGGCGGCCAAGTGACCTGGCTCCCGGAACTCGCGTTCCGGATACAGTGGCGCGACCGCACCGGCATCTCACCGGACTTCCCTCGGACCACCGCGAATCCTCGGGAACGTATCCCGCGGGGCTCGCGATCGTCAACTTCGCGGTGACCGGGTGGCGAGCGGCCTCGACCGGACCGGCAAGGGCTTCCAGCACCCGTGACGCTCCCCTGACCGAGCACACCGGCTCGTAGGGGCCGCTCCCACCGGTCGGCCCGTACCTGCGAGTTATAGGCAGATACCCCGCCTTGTCGCTAAATGGAGATCAGGCTTACGCTGAGTCCGCCTCGGCAAACGGGAAGTCCGGTGCGCGCCCCAGTCGGGACGCAAGTCCGGCGCGGCCCTCGCCACTGTGATCGGGAATCGTCTCACTCATCCGCGTACGCGGAAGCCACTGGGCGCCAGCCGCCTGGGAAGGCGAGCGAGATGTGCCAACCCGTCAGCCAGGAGACCGGCCAAGGCACGGAAACACCATCCACGAGGTGCTGGAAAGGTCGGGTTTCACCATGCACATCGCCGAGGGATTCCTCCCTCCCTTGCACGCGGCGGCCTGGACGGTCGCCGCCGCTCCCTTCGTCGTCCACGGTGTCGTTCGCCTCAATCGTCAGATCAAGGAGAACCCCGAGGCGAAGCTGCTCTTGGGGGCGTCGGGCGCCTTCTGCTTCGTCCTGTCCGCGCTGAAGATCCCCTCGGTCACCGGCAGTTGCTCGCACCCCACGGGCACCGGCCTGGGGGCCATCCTGTTCCGGCCGCCGGTGATGACCGTGCTGGGCACGATCACCCTGCTGTTCCAGGCGTTGCTGCTGGCCCACGGCGGGATCACCACGCTCGGGGCCAACGCGTTCTCCATGGCGATCGTCGGACCGTGGGCCGGTTACGGCGCGTACACGCTGGTCCGGCGCCTGGGCGGAGGGCTGCTCGGCGCGGTCTTCGCCGGGGCCTTCGTCGCCGACCTGGTGACGTACTGCGTGACGTCGGCCCAGCTGGCGCTCGCCTTCCCGGACCCGGCCGGCGGCTTCACCGGCGCTCTGACCAAGTTCGGCGCGATCTTCGCGGTGACCCAGATCCCGCTCGCCGTCAGCGAGGGGCTGCTCACCGTGCTCGTCGTGCGCCTGCTCCGCTCCACCAGCGCGGCCGAGCTGATCCGGCTCCGCGTCCTGAAGGAAGGCCAGGTGGCGTCGTGAAGCGCAACGTCCTCATCAACCTGCTCCTACTGGCCGCCGTCGCCGCGCTCGCCGTACTGCCGCTGGCGATCGGATCGGGTGAGGGGAAGGAGGAGCCGTTCACCGGCGCGGACACGCAGGCGGAGACGGCGATCACCGAGCTCGCGCCGGACTACGAGCCGTGGTTCTCCTCGCTGTACGAGCCTCCGTCGGGGGAGATCGAGTCCGCGCTGTTCGCGTTGCAGGCGGCGATCGGCGCCGGTTTCCTCGGTTACTACTTCGGCGTCGCGCGTACCCGCAACAAGCTGCGGCCCGCATCAGCGGGTCACACAGCGCCGGGCCGCACAGCCGCGGGTCACGCGGTGCCGGGTTCGGCGGCAGGTCTCGACGCCGCCGGGCCCGGCGCGCCTACCTCCTGAGCCGGGCACGTGCTCGCCATCGACGTCGCCGCCTATCGGAGTCCGTGGCGGCGGCGCCATCCCGCGGCCAAGGCGGTACTGGCGGGAGGGCTGCTCCTGAGTGCCCTGCTGTTGCCGCCCTGGCCGGGTGCTCCCATCACGGCGGTGATCACTCTCGTGGTCGCGCTGGGCTGGGCCCGCGTACCGCCGCGCGCGTTCCTGCGCTCGGCGCGCGCCCCGCTGGCGTTCATCGTCACCGGCTCGGTTACCTTCCTGATCAGCGTCGACACGTCCGGGCTCGCCTGGGCACCCGGCGGCGCGGTCCGGGCGGGCGAGGTGATCGGCCGTTGCGTGGCCGCCGTCTTCTGCCAGCTCCTGTTCGCCATGACGACCCCACTGGCCGACGTACTGCCCCGGATCGCGCGCCGGCCCGGCCTGTCCGGTCTCGCGGAGGTGGCCGGGCTGGTCTACCGCATGCTGTCCGTGGTGCTGGAGACGGTCAACGCCATCCGACGCGCCCAGGCGGACCGGCTGGGCACCCGGTCGTGGCGGACCCGGTGGAGATCGGTCATCGGGCTGGCCGCCCAGGTCTTCGTCCTGTCCTTCGACCGGGCACGCCGTCTGGAGGCCGGACTGAGCGACCGCGGCTACACGGGAAGCCTCGCTGTCAGCGTCGACAGCCTCCCTCTGACCGGCCGCTTTCTGGCGCTGGCCCCGCTTCCCGGTCTCGTTTCTGCCGGGTTGACCCTCGCGCTGACCTCCGCGTGCACCGTCGCCTGAGCTCTACCCGGAGCATTACTCGAAGCATTACTCGAAGCACTGACCGGAGCACTGACCGAAGCTCTGGCTGAAAGGGGTGGCCGTATGACCGTAGTGCTCGCCGCCGACCGGCTCTCGTACTCGTATCCGGGATCACCCCCGGTCTTCTCGGAACTCAGCATGGAGGTGTCCCAGGGCACCGCGCTCGCCGTTCTCGGGCCCAACGGGGGTGGGAAGACCACGCTGCTGCGCCTCCTCTGCGGGGGCCTCCGCCCGGCGGCGGGCCGGATCATGCTGCACGGCCGGCCCCTCGGTTACGGGCGGACGGCCTTGAGCGAGTTCCGTACCCAGGTCCAGTTCGTGCACCAGGATCCGGACGACCAGCTCTTCGCCGCCACCGTCAGCCAGGACGTCTCCTTCGGCCCGCTGAACCTCGGGCTGCCGCCGGCCACCGTGGCGGCGCGGGTGACCGCGGCGCTGGAGGACATGGAGATCGTCCCGCTGACGGAACAGCCCACCCATCTGCTGTCCTTCGGCCAGCGCAAGCGAGTCGCCATCGCCGGGGCGCTCGCCCTGCGCCCGCTGGTGCTCATCCTGGACGAGCCCACTGCCGGGCTCGATCCGGCGGGCGCCGAGGCGCTGCTGGCGACCCTTCGGCGGCTGAGCGCGGGCGGGACCACGATCATCGCGTCCACACACGACGTCGACTTCGCCCACCGATGGGCCGACGAGGCCGCGATCATCTCGCGAGGAAGGCTCCGTACCGGCGCGGCGGACAGCCTGCTCACCGACTCGGCTCTGCTGCGCGACGCCTCGCTCCGTCCCGCGTGGGGTCCCGCGGTGGGACGGGTGCTGCGCGCCGTCGGTGGCCTGCCCGCCGACGCGCCCGATCCGCGCACCCCCGAGGAGGTGCTCCGCCTGGAGCCGGGAACACGGCCCTGACGGCAGGCACCGGGAAGCGTGCGACTGATCAGCCGTACCTGTGGCTCGTCCTGTCACTCGTGCCGTCGCTCGTGCCGTGGCCGGTCGCGCTTCCCCGCCCCCTCTGCCCCTCTCGCCGTCCCTCCACGCTGCCGTCGTGGTCTTCTTCGTGAGCGCGTGACGCCGTGACCGCCCTATGCCCGGCTCTGCTCCTCCGGCTGGCCGGGGGGATTGCCACGGCTGTTGCGCAGCCAGACGAACAGCCCGACCACCGCGAGGGCGACCAGTCCGCCCCAGATCCACCCGCCGGGGCCGCGCGACGCCCCTCCCGCGCCCACCGCCGAGGCGGACGCCTGTACGGGCGCGGCGACCGAGGGCGAGGGCTCAGGCGAGGCCGCGGCACTCGAAGCGGAGATGGAGGTCGTCGGGACGGGGGATACAGAACTTCCCGAGCCAGAGCTTCCCGAGCCAGAGCCTCCCGAACCGGTCACGGTGAACGGGATCTCCCCCTCGATGGGATGGCCGTCCGAGGAGACGACACGCCAGGCGATCACGTAGCCGCCCGGCGACAGCGAGGCGGTGACGTCGGCGAGAACCTTGGACCCGTCGACCCGCGCTGTGCCGATCGCGACCGCCTTCCCGGCACCGTCGCGCATGACGACGACGGGGAACCGGACCTGGGCGCTGTAGTCGAGCTCGATCTCCTTGAGGTCGTCGACCTGGGCGTTCCGGGCGGGGGAACTGCTCTTCAGGCTGTCGTGGGCGTGCGCGGCGTTAGCCGTCAGGGTGAGGAAGAACCCGCAGCCGAGCGCGGCCACGAGGCCGCCGCGGAACAACCGTGGCAACAATGCCATCACTGACTCCATACCGGGAATCCCGGACCATACCGGGCAAGCTGAAACGCTCCCGCCGCATCGCGGAGCGTACGATCACCAGGCGCGCCGGCCCTCAGCCGTTGGACATGTCCAGCCGCGCGGCGGCCATCGCCCCCTGAAACAGATCACAGCGGATCGCTGCGGATCGCTGCGGATCTCCAGGGGGTTCGGCGGCTACGCCGTTCAGCGACTCATAACCGACGCGAGGCACGGCGGCGGACCGCGCCGATGGATCGCCGCCGCGACCTCCCTGCCGACGTACGGCCCGGGCTCGGACGGCGTTACCGGCCGGGCCGGAGGCGCGAAGGTGCCAGTCGATGCAGCGCGGATCCAGCGCAACACGGCCAACGGCGCCGCGCCCCACAGGCGCAACATGAGCCACACCGCGCTCTCACCGCGATACAGCCACCAGCCCGTCGAGACCGCGAGCACGAGGTGCGCCAGCGACATTCCCAGGCCGGGATGGCCGCCGTGTCCGGCATCGGACAGCGCGACCGGCATGGCCTGCATGCCCTGCGTAGGCGGCATCTCAGACGTCGTCGACATATCGGAGATCTCGGACACCGCCGACGTCACGGGCGCGGATAATGCGAACAACTCGTGCAGCAGGACCTGCGCGCCGATCGTCGCCGTCAGCACCACCTCGGGACCGCGCTCGCGACCGTTGAGCGCGTACGCCAACGCCAGGGCACCCAGGGCGCCGAGCGCCATCACATCGGGCGGAACCGGGCCGCCGCCCGCGAGGACGTGTCCGCCCGCGGAGACCCCGACGCACACCGCCGCGAAGACGGTGGCTCGTGGCAGGCGCAGGGCCGGCTCCTCGGGAGACACGACCAGCATCCTTCCAGCCGGGTACCTCGGTGAGAAGTGCGGCCCGCCTGTCAACGGTGGCGGCACCCCGAGGTGCGTGTCCGGCGGGACAGAGGGTTCCGACCTTCACGATCCTGTACGGCCGGGCATCCCCTTCTTACGTTGAATGCATGTGCGATCTGAATTCTGAGGAAACCCGGCACATCGTCGGAGCCCTGGGAGCGATCGACTCCCTGGCCGAGAAGGTGAGAACACATTCGTCGTCGATCAACGAGACGGCCTACATGGACCACGAGGTCCTGGCCGACCTGCTGGCGACGCTGCGGGACAGCGCCGACGCGGCCCAGCGGTGGGTGGAGGCGAAGCCGCAACAGCACGCCATGTGACACGGCGCTGCCCGCCCCCTGGGACCGGCAGGGCCGGAACCGGGGCCGGGGGCAACGTCACCGCTACTCCGGCTGACGAGGACGCCACCTCCGACCGGAGACGAAAGAGTCCGGGTCGAATCTCGCGACCGTGACTCCCCCGGTGCGAGCCGAGATCCGCGGCCGGAGCCGGACGTCACACCTGCTGCTCAAGCGCATCGGGGACGACGATCAGGCCGAGGGCGGCCAGGTCCTCGATCGGCTCGGCGATGTCGCAGGTGCCGTACGAGAGGAACATCCGGCGCACCCGGTCGACGTCATCCGCGGTGAACGCGCGGATCAGGTCGGCGACGGCCGCACCGTCACGCAGGGCGAGCAGCTCCGCGACGTCCGCCTCGGAGGCACCGGACGCGCCGGGCACTCCGGACACGCCGTCCGTCGCCGCGCGGGTGGCGAGCAGGACGTTGAGGAACCCGTGATGCTCGAATCCGGTGTCCGGCGCGGTGTGCCGCACCGCGTGGTGCAGTCCCGCGGTGCACTTGAACGGCAGCCCCCGGGCCGCGCATCCGACGACCGCCTCCGCGAGCTCGGCCTCCGAAGGGAAGGCCGACGCGACGGTGCCGCCGGTACGGAACTTGGCGAAGAACTCCGTTCCCGCCAGCACGTCGAGAACGGCGGGCCTCGACGCGCCACGCGGTACCTCGACGAACCCGGCGCTCCCCTCAGGACGGCTCGCGCGAAGGGCGGCCACGGCCGCCTCGGCGTCCGCCGCGGTCTCGACGCCGGGCACCTCGAGGGCGGCCGCGTGCGGCAGCGGGCCGAGCCCGGCGATCGCCGCCGCGCCTCCGGTCACCACGACGCTGACCGCGACGTCGGCGGGCACCTCGGCGAGCCGTGTGTCCGCGCAGACGAAGGGGCCCACGAAATCGGCGTACCACGACGTGCGATGACGGCGGTGCCCCGGAATCGCCGCGCTCATCGGCGCGTTCCCCGGCGGGAACAGCGCGGCGTCATCGAACAGCGCGGCGAACAACGCCACCGGTACGGCAGAACCTGTCATGAGATGCTCCTCACCACCACGTCCAGACATAGCCGGATCCTCGCATCCGGCCTCGCAGTACCCAACCCCGGCATGGCGCCGGTCTCCGGCTAAAGACATTCAGCCGCCGGGAGCGTCTCATCCGGCAGAGGGAAGGCGCGGCTCTCGCGGCGTCCCAGCCTGGTGGATCGGCCGTGTACGGTCACGGCCACGGTGTCCGGACCGTCGTCGGCTCGGCCGATCCGGATCTCACCGGAATCGGCCCGGATCGACAACTCCGCACCCCGATAGCGGATCCGCAGCGAGAGCCCGGCCAGCCGGTCGGGCAGCAGCGGGTTCAGATGCAGTCCGTCATGACGGATCTCCAGCCCCAGATAACAGCGTTGGAGCAGGTCGAGCGTGCCCGCCATCGCGCCCAGGTGCACACCTTCGGCCGTCGTGCCGCCCTGGACGTCGATCACGTCGGCGGTGAGCGTCTCCGTGAAGAACTGCCAGGATCCCGACCGGTCGCACCGCGCCAGCACCCAGCCGTGCACGACCGCGCTCAACGTCGATCCATGGCAGGTACGGGCGAGGTAGTAGTGGACCGTACGGAGGATCATGCCGGGCTCGGTCCGGTAGCCGAGCCGGTCGAGAATCTCCTCCAGTTCCTTGGAGGTGAGCAGGTAGAACAGCATGAGCACGTCAGCCTGCTTGGACGCCTGGTAGCGGTTGACGCTGTCGCCCTCGGCCTCAAGCTCGCGGTCGAGCCGGCGCACGCCGCGGTAACGCGCCCAGTCGAGTTCGAGCAGGCCGGAGTAGCCGGTGAACTGGCTGATCACTCCGTCGTGGAAGTCCACTCGCATTCCGCGAGTGATGTCCTCCCAGCGCTCCGTCTCGGTGGCGTCGAGGCCGAGCCGCGCGACGAGTTCCTCGTAGGACCGCCGAGGCAACAACCGGAGCGTCTCCTCCGCCCGGAGCAGCAGCCAGACCGTCATGACGTTCGTGTACGCGTTGTTGTCCAGCCCCGGCAAGGCGGCGCCCGGGTAGGCGTCGTGGTACTCGTCCGGTCCCATCACGCCGTGGATCTCGTACCTGCCGGATCCGGGGTCGAGTCGCGCCATCGAGGCGAAGAACCGGGCGATCTCGATCAGTAGCTCGGCCCCGAAGTCGGCGAGGAACTCCAGGTCACCGGTGACCAGGTAGTGCTGCCACACGTTGTAGGCGATCGCCAGCCCGACATGGCGCTGCAGGCGCGAATGATCCGGCAGCCACCGGCCGGACCGGGGGTTGAGGTGCAGGGACTGCGTCTCCTCCCGCCCGTCGCCGCCGCTCTGCCAGGGGAACATCGCCCCTGACAGGCCCACGGCGGACGCGGCGGCCCGGGCCTCGGGCAAGCGCCGCCAGCGGTAGCGCAGCAGGCCGCGTGCGATCTCGGGGAAGCGCAGGTTCAGCCAGGGCAGTACGAAAAGCTCGTCCCAGAACACGTGCCCCCGGTACGCCTCTCCATGGAGGCCGCGCGCGGGCACCCCCACATCGAGGTCGGCGGTGTGCGGCGACAACGTCTGCAGCACGTGGAAGACGTTCAACCGGACATTGCGCTGCGCCTTCGGAGCATCGACGTCCAGCCGGGCCCGCCCCCACAACCCGACCCAGGCGAGGCGGTGCCGTTCAAGCAGCGGCTCGAACCCCGGCGCGAGCCGTACCCGCCGGACCGCCGTCTCGGAGGGACCGGCGACGGCATGGTCGCGGGACGTCACGAGCGCGACCGTCTTCACCACCAGCGTCGGACGGCCGCGCACCAGTTCCAGGGTGTGCTCCCGCGCGATCATCTCCGGGTCCCGCTCGACCTCGTGCCCCGGCGACCCGGCCTCCACCCGCGCGGCGAGCGCGATCACGACCGCCGACGAGCGAGTACGGGCGCGCAGCCAGAGGATGTCCCCGTCCGCCCCGGTGGCGTGGGCGGTCAGGTGATCGCCGCGCAGGTCGCGGTACCGCGGTACGCCGCTGTTGGTCACCCGCCCGTCGAGCGCGGCACGTACGAGCAGAGGTCCCGACCAGTTCTCAGCGGTGAAGGTCGTCTCCAGCGCGGCCAACTGCGGGTCGGCCATGGAGACCAGGCGGCGCTGCCGTACGACGGTGATCCGGCCGTCCTCGTCCCGGAACCGGATCAGCCGGCGGAGGATGGCATGGCGCAGGTCCAGTTCCTGCCGGTACTCCAGCAGGTCGGTGGTGCGTGGCGAGAACCACCCGGAGCCAGGAGTGGCGAAGGTCAGGGGCAACCAGTTGGGCGCGTTGACCATGTCTTCGTTCGTCACGTCATATCCGGCGACGGACGAGACGAGCCGGTCGTAGCAGCCGGCGATGTAGGTTCCGGGATAGTGCACCTCGTCGACCTCGGCCTCCGGCGCCGCCCCCCGGGTGGCGAAGCGACCGTTGCCCAGGGTGCAGAGGGCCTCGCGCAACCCCTCCTCGTTCGGGTCAAAGCCCTCGTAGGCCAGCGTCCAGGGATCCATCACGCTCCCGTCCGGGCAATGGTGCGATCGACAACAGCGAGGCCGATCACACCGGGACCAACGGTGGTTCCCGTGGTGGTTCCCGTGATGTTTTGCGTGATGGTTCGTGCTGTGGCGCTCATGCCCACAGCGCTCACGCCTCCAGCACTCGTGCCGATGGCGCGCATGCCTCCGGTTCTCATGCCCGTGGCGTTCATGTCTGGGGCTTACCTCTGGTGGTTACGGCTGTAACCGCGAGACTTCCGGTGGTGAGGTCTGTAGCGGTGAGGCTGATGACGGGCACGCCGGAGCCCTTCCCTCATCATCAGACGGTATGCCCCACCGCGCTGATCCGTCCGCACGGCGGACCATCGCGATCCGTCCGCACGGCGGACCATAGGGCCAGGCCACATAGCCGCACCACATAGCCCCAACCACATGCCCAGCCCCCGCGAGCCCTCGGCACGAGATCAGAGCACGTGGGCACGTGGGCAGGGGCACCAGGCCAGACCGGAAGGACGGATCACAAGCCCGCGAGGCACAGCGGCGTCTCGGCCGCGAAGAGCAGCGGGAAGCGTATGGGGCGAGACTTGCCTATTGTTACCAATCGATAACATGGAGTAGCCAATCCGGCTAAGTGATGTCGACGTTGATGTGATCATGCACTCCTGGCTGCCCGGGGGCCGGTGTAGGTGAAGGCCCATCGTTTGCCGTCTCCCCGGCGGAGCTGGTAGCGGTCGGGATTTCGGTAGCGGTCGCGGTTGTGGAACTGGCAGGTGGGTCCGAGTTTGTCCAGGTCGGTGGCGCCGCCGTCGCTCCAGTTGTCGATGTGGTCGAT
>NZ_JBFALK010000032.1:0-92449 GCF_040656155.1 Microtetraspora glauca | reverse complement strand
GATCGACAACGTCAGCAAGCGTGTAACCGGCGAAACTACACCAACCTGGAGAGGGACGTACTAGGACGAAAAGTTCAAATCAAACGCCCTCTGAGAGCTACCTCGCCGGGCCTCCACCTTCGCGCCGCGATGATCTGGATCAAAGACCTCACCCGGACCATCCCTTGATCACAACCAAATACGCGCCCTAGGGCGCCTTGGCCGATCGACCCCCTTACAGAGCGGGAAGGGGTTGCATCTTGCACGTGGGCTGCCCGATCTCGACGTTTTCACCGGTGGTTCCCTCTCGCTGACAAGGCCGAACAGTTCCTGGCGCTCGCCGCCCGCGTAGGGTGCGGCCATGACATCCGTTGAGCGACTCGGCGCCGAACAGTACGTGTCGGTCGTGACATTCCGCCGGGACGGGACTCCGGTCGCGACACCGGTCTGGGTGACCCGCGACGGCGACGCCCTGGTCGTCTGGACGGCCAACGACTCCGGCAAGGTGAAGCGCATCCGGCGAAATCCGGACGTGACGGTGGCCCCGTGCGACATGCGCGGCAAGCTGCGCGGTGAACCGGTGGCGGCCAGGGCCGAGGTACTGCCACCCGAACAGAGCGACCACGTGCGCCGACTGGTGATCGAGAAGTACGGGCTGATCGGCAGGCTGAGCATCTGGGGAAGCATGATCCGCCGTGGCCGCGCCGGCTCCGTCGGCGTGCGCATCACCCTGCCTTCTTGACTTTTCCGGCGGCGGACGGGCGCGAGCGGGTCACACGACGCCGTTGATCGACACCGGGCACCGGCCGGTTCACAGGTGTCGAGGACCCGCCGGCCATCACCGATGCTTCGGTGCCGTCACCAGCGCAGCAGTGCGGCCACTCCGCCCTCCTGGGCGAGTCCGGCCGCGGCTTCGGGGCCCAGCATCGTGACCCTGGTGGCGTGCTCCAGGGCCAGCTCGATCATGCGCTCGCCCAGGTCGTCCGTCGTGCCCTCCTCCACGAGCTCGGCGGCGATGGGCGCGGCGCCCGCGTCCACAGCGGTGGCGGCCTTCCACTCCCCCGCCGCGTCGAGAAGCAGGTGCTCGACGCGACCCGCGCGCAGCATGGCGAGCGTGTCGCCGAGACCGAGCACCCCGTTGCCGCCCGACAGCGCCAGCTCGCGGGCCCGTTCCACCAGTGCGGCGTCACGCCTGGTACGGACCTCGGTGAAGGTGGGGCGTACGTACGCCAGGACCTCCGCGGGTGAGAGGGCGGGGTCGATGATGGCGTCGAGCAGGACGGTGTCCCGGCCCATGGGCATGGCCTCGCCGAGCACATCGGTCGCCCTGGGATCCCCCGCGAGCAGGACGGCCTGCCAGTCGTTCCCCTCCGCCTGCTCGGCCACGCGCGGGGCCACCGTACGCAGGAACCTGATCAGGTGCTCGTCGATCCGCTGCTCGAAACGGTCGTGCTGGTCGACGGCGCGGCGCGAGAGTCCGGGCGTGGCGGGGCCGCGCTTCCTGCGCCAGTCCTCGGTGTCCAGGTCGAACCCGATCGGTTCGAGTTCCTCCGCCAGCCCGTAACGGCAGTCCACCAGCCGGACACCGTCGCGTCCCACCATGACGACCCCCGCGGGGGCGCCCTCCTCGACGGCGGTGACCCAAGGGCGCAGGTAGGCGTTCGGCTCAAGGACGGCCAGGTCCCCGACCGGGAGCTGCACCCACAGGGTGCGCACCTCATCGCCTGCCACCTGGGCGAACAGAGCGCGTCCCAGACCGGGTTCCGTCGGGTTGAGGAGCTGGTCGATCCGGGGTTCGAGCACGTCCAACCGGGCGAGGACCAGCTTGGCCAGGTCCTTGTCGACATGCCGGGCCAGGTCCCGGCGCAGCGCGGCGATCTCGTTGCGCGCCCGGACCTGCCACGCCGTCGTGCCGGGCTCCATCGTCGTGTAGAGCGACACCACCCCCACGTCGTCGCCGAAGGTCGCCAGTTCCCTGAGATCGGGCAGTTCGAAAGCCATGACGATGCCCCCGTACGCCTGGATGACCCAGTTTTCCGAAGCGTACATACAGGTCATCGCGGGCTGACGTGCCTCAACGGGCAAATGGAGCGGGGGTAGCGCGACCTTTACCCTGACGCCCTACCCGCGGTCCGGGGCGGGCGGGGTCACACGACCACGGTCATCGAGGTCTCGGTCACCACGAATCCGAGCCTGTCGTAGATCCTTCTGGCGGGGTTGGTGTGCGAGACCGCCAGCCCCAGGCCGGCGAGCCCGTCTCGGGCGGCCCGTACCTGAACGGCTCGCAGGGCGAGCGCGCCGATCCCGCGAGGCCCGCTGACCGGATGCCGGAACACCTGCGAGATCCACGGCTGGCCGCGCATGTCGTTGACGACGACTCCGGCGACCACCGTGTCATCGGCGTCCACGACCAGGACGCTGCAGGGAAGGACCTGCCCGATCAACCGTCCCTCCAGGAGCTTGGTCAGCTCCTCGCGCTCCCGCTCCACATCCCGGTCTGACCGGTGATCGGGATGTCCGGGCGGGTAGGCCGCGCGCACCGCGGGGAACACCTGCTCCGGATCGCGGTCGCACGGTACGAACCGGAACCCTTCGGGCGCTTCCACTTCGGCCGGGTCCGCGTCCTTCAGGTCGAAGAACATGACATGGGCGTGCCGCAGCAACCGGGCACCCCGTGCCAGCAGCTCTTCCGACAGCTCCGGGGGAGCCGAGACGGCCCAGCCGCGCATGCCGGACATGATGACCTCGACCGGATCCGGCCCGACCACCTCGACCATGTCCGCCCAGGGACGTCCGTCCCTGACACCTTCGACGTAGCTGACCGCGTTCGCCATGACCTGGCGTCTCTCGTCCATTCCGAGATCGTCACGTCGATCCCGTACGGCACGCAACCGAATTCCGAGGTCACGCGCCGTGCCGCCGCCTGTGGCGCACCACGCGCCACGCGACGAAGGCCGTGACCGCGACGGCGAGCACGATCCAGGCGTAGTTCTGGTAGCGCTCGATCACGCTGTAGATGACGCCGATCTTCTTCCCCGCGAAGTAGGCCACACTTCCCCACAGGCCGACCCACAGAACCGCGCCGATGGCGTTGAACATGAGGAAACGCCGCCACGGCATCCCGGTGGTTCCGGCGACGATGCCGTTGACCTGGCGTAGCCCCTCGACGAAGCGGGCGATCACCACGATCTTGCCTCCGTGGCGGAGGAAGAACCTCTCCGCCGTGTGGAATCGCTCCGGTGTGATCAGGATGTAGCGGCCCCAGCGGTGGATCAGTCTTCGGCCCCCGAACCGGCCGATCAGATAGCCGATGTTGTCGCCGACGATGGCGGCCGCCACCGCGACGATGCCCACGAGGAAGATGTTCAGATGCCCGGCTCCCGCGTAGACCGCGGCCGCGATGAGGATCGCCTCGCCCGGCGCGGGGATGCCGAAATCCTCAAGCGCGATGAGCCCCCCGACAGCGGCGTAGCCGTACTTGTGCAGCAGGGGAGCCAGGTCGGCCAGTGGGCCGGGCAGCGGTGGGCCCATGCGAGCACTCTATGACCGCGCAGCTCAAGGGCCCTGCCGACGGGCGGAACACTCCGCTGGCACACTGATTCTCATGCAGAAGATTTCACTGGACGCGCTGGTTCACGAACATCTGAAGCACGCCGCGACCGCCTCGACGGGGCGCAGCGCGGAGACCGTGTACGGCGGGCACGAGCACGTCCTGCGCCAGACCCTGCTCGCCCTGACCTCCGGCACCATCCTCGCCGAGCACGAGAACCCGGGAGAGGCGACCCTGTTCGTTGTACGCGGGCGGCTGCGGTTGCACAGCGGCGACACCTCGTGGGAAGGGCGCACCGGTGATCTGCTGATCATCCCGGAGGCCCGCCACAGCGTGGAGGCGCTGGAGGACACCGCGTTCCTCCTCACCGTCGCCAAGCGCCCCTGAAGACCCCGCGCCCACGGGTTCACTCTCGGGTCGTCACCCGCCGGGGACACCGGCCGGCAGCGCGGGCACGAGCGAGCCATGGTCCGGATCGTCGGGGTCCGGCATCTCGACCCATCCCGACGGCCAGGTCGAGGTGCTACCGGCGTTCCGCCTCCAACGCACCTGGCCGAAGTCCGTCTCGTGCGTGAAATCGGCGCCCTCGAAGTACGCCGCCCCCTCGAAACGCGCCCCGTCGAACAGGGTCCTGCCCGCGAACACGGCCCGGTCGAAACCCGCCATGACCGCGAACGTGACTCCCTGGAAGTCCGCCCGCCCCGCGAAGGCGGCCTTCTCGAAGTACGCCAGGCCCTCGAATCCGGCCTCGGCGAAGTCCGCACGGCCACGGAACCTGGTCTCGCGGAAATCCGCCCTGGTCCCGAACCTGACCCAGCCGAAATCCACCCGGCCGCGGAACGTGGCCTGCCCGAAGTCGGCCATGCCGTCGAATACGGCCAGGCCGAAGAAGGTCCTGCCGTCGAATCCGGCGTCACGGAAATCCGCCTTGGCCGCGAACCCGGCTCCTCCGAAGTCCGTACGGCCCGCGAACCGCGCCCCGCGGAAATCCGCGGCCTCCATCTGGCACGAGTTGAGATCGAATTCGACGAGATAGGCACCGGAAAGGCGGAGCTCGATTCCCGGCCAGAAACTCGCGAAAGGTCCGGGCCGCCGCTGAGCCTCGGTTCCTTTCTCAGCGCCTCTTCCGGCTGCGATACCGGTTCCCCTGCCCTTTCCGATGGCGGTTCCATGGTCGGTTCCTGTGTCGGTTCCTGTGTCGGTCCCTGTGTCGGTCCGCCGGAGGTGCTTCGTCAGAACGCTCTGGGCGGCCAGCCGTACCTGTAGTTCCTGCTGGTCGACGGGGTTGCGCTCCTCCGGCGCGCCCTCCCGTACGGGCGGCGGCATGCGGAGGTAGGCGCAGACGACATCGACGACCGTCTGACGGTGTTCCGGATTGTCCTGTGCGACCCGCTCAAGGGCGTAGAGCCCCGCCAGGCGCACCGCCGCCTTCTCATGGCCGAGCTGGTCGGCGGCCTTGGCGTACAACTCGGTCACGCGCTTCTCAGTCGCGTCGTACTCCTGGTACGCCTGCGCCCGCTCGCCCAGCCACTGGCGCCGGACCCCGAGCAGCAGCGCGACGGCACCGGCCGCCCCCGCCCCCACGGTGAGGCCCGTCTTGACCGCGTCAAGGCGTAACTCCACGCGTCTGGCCAGGTCCGGCGCCATGTCCGCGACGTGGAGGAGTACCGCTACCGACGCCCACATGGATAGCGCTATGAGGAGGATTCCGGCGAAGACCCACCACCAGGACAGGACGCGCAGCGGCCCCCGCCCCTCGCTCCGCGTACGGGCGACCGCCAGGCCGCCGCCGCATCCGATCAGAGCGGCGGCCGCGAGCGCGAGCACACCGGACGCGGGCACGTACGGCGCGAGGTCGGGGAGCCCCGCCCGCGCCACGGTGAGCGCCCCGGCGGCGAGCACGGAGCCGGCGACGATGAGGACGGTCCCCAGCGACCGGCGCTTCATCGGCCTCGGCGACGGGAGCCGGCGTGTCAAGGAACGCCTTCCTGAGCGACTCTCGGTACGCCCGCCAAGGCGTTTCCCAGACCGGCTTTCGGGGCGTCTTTCTGGGGGCCTTTGGAGGCGCCTCCCGGGATGGCGACCCATGAGACGGCGGAACCAACCTCTCATGGGTTCACTTCACCCCATCTGACGGCTCCACGCCATCAAGGATGGCAATCCGCTTCATCTCGGCCGCTGTCGCGATTATTTATGGCCCGGCCAAATCCTGTAATGACGGCATATTTCGAGATATGAGCGTGATCACTGCTCGGCAGGATTCCCCTGTTCTTCTCACCGGACTGTCAAGGAAGCCAGATGAAGCGAGTAATCGTGGGCATATCGGCGGCCTCGGCCGCCGCGTTCGTGACCGCGGCCCCCGCCCAGGCCGCCCCCGCGGACCCGATCAAGGCGTTGAAAGGCCAGTTCGTCGCCGGCAAGGGGGTGAAGTTCACCGACCGGACCACGCTGACCGGCGACGGAACGAACGTCCTCATCCTGCGGCGTACCGGCTCCTTCCAGTTCGGCAGGTCCGGGATCGTCGCCTCGGACATCAGCGCGAAAGCGGGTGCCACGTCCGACGAGCCGGCCGCCACCGCCATCGCTCGGCTCACCCCCGAACGGACGATCCGGATCGGCACCACGAGCTACACCTCGGGCGGCGTCCTCGCCGAGAAGCTGCCCAAGGGCAAGGTCTGGTACAAGGATCCGCAGGGCATGGCCGCCGGCGGCAGCGGCTGGTTCGGCCAGATCGTGAACGTCGCCGAACCCGCGACCCTCCAGACTCTGCTCAGGAGCGCCAAGAAGTCGCACACCACCTATTCCGGGACCATCACGTTCGGCAAGCTCGCCAAGATCTCGCCCTGGTTCCGCGCCTCGCTGCGGATCTGGTCGAAGGACACGGCCGTGGCGAAATACAGCATCACCATGAACCGTGATGGGCTGCCGCAGCGCCTGACCACGTCCTATCCGGCCACGGGCCTGTTCGACAGCAACGGCTGGGAAGGCAAGACGATCAGCGTCGAAACCCGCTTCACCGACTGGGGCGGCAAGGTCTCCATCAAGGCTCCCCCCGCGAGCAAGGTCACCGCCAAGCTCGACGACGACTGACAGAAAGACCGGCGGACGGCCCCCTTCCGACGATCGGAAGGGACCCTCTGAACCGGAGCCTGACGATCAGGTTCTCGGCCAGTGGCGATCACCTCCGGTCGCGATATGTGAGGCGGGAATTCCAAGCCGTTCACTAGAGGGGTTCAAGCTCGCTGTCGCACAGTGGCGCGGAGGACAACCCGAGATCTCCGAAAGGAACGGGCCGCAATGGAGCCGATTTCCCGCACCACGCTCGACGACATCGCCCTCGATGGAGCGGAACTGGACGAGAGCCAGCTTCTCGGGATCACCGGGGGCTACCAGAAGCTTCCGCCGCACAGCTGGACCTCCGCGGACGGCGGAAGCGTCATCGACGACCTCGTCTAGGCGGCCCAGGCCCGAGAGCCGTCCCGGCGGCTGAGGACGTACGGGTGTGGGGGTGCCAGGCAGGACTCCCGAACCTGGTGTCTCGCAGACCCGTGACGAAGGAATGACGAGGAATCCCGTTGCCGTCACCTCATGTCCTTGTCCTTACGTACGACCATGAGGAGGATGCGCACGCTTCGCGGGTATGTGATCTTCTCGTGGGGCGTGGGGCGCGGACCACGGTGTTCAACCCGGCGAGCTTCCAGAGCAGGTCACGGGTGGATCTGTGCTACCTGGACGACGCGGTCGGCAGGCGCCTGCACATCGGCGACGAGACCGTCGACTTGGACACCCTCACGGCTCTGTGGTGGCGTCGGCCGAGGCCTGTGGCCGCCGACCCCGTCCTCACCGACGAGACGATCGCCGACTACACCGTCAAGGAGTGCCAGAGCCTCCTCACCGGCCTGTGGGAGCATCTGAGCTGCCCGCAGCTTCCGGCGCGTGAGTCGGTTTTCCGGAGGGCCGGGCACAAGCCCTACCAGCTCGCCCTCGCCGCCGAGCTGGGCTTCCAGATCCCGGAAACCGTGATCACCACGAGCGAGGAGGCGTTTCTCGACTTCCACGACCGTCACGACGGCCGCATCATCACCAAGCCGCTGAACATCCCCTGGGTGGAGGACGCCGGAGGCGAGATCGTGATGAGCCGGGCCTGCGAGCCGGTCGCCGCCCGCGACGTGGCCTACACCGACGCGCTGCGGTTTTGCCCGGTCATCGTTCAGGAGCGGATACCCAAGCGGGTCGAGCTCCGCGTCACCGTCGTGGGGCGGCAGGTCTTCGCCGCCGAGATCCACTCCCAGGTCGCGAACCATGCCAGGTTCGACTGGAGGCGGTACGACATCCGCGTCACCCCGCATCTGGTTCATCGGCTGCCCGACGAGGTCGCCACCCGCTGCCTGGCGCTGACGGACCGTCTGGGGCTGCGGTACGGGGCGATAGACCTGATCGTCACCCCTGACGGCCGCTACGTCTTCCTGGAGATCAACCCCAACGGCCAGTGGCTGTGGATCGAGCACCTCACCGGCCTGCCGATCAGCCAGGCATTCTGCGACATCCTGCTCGAAGGAGCCTGACCATGCCCGCCCCGCCCGATCGGCTTCCCGAGGCTCTGCTCGCCGATGCCCTCGCCTACCTCGGAGACGTGACCGGCCTCCAGCCCCGCGAGGCCAGGGGACATCTGGCCGCCCTGCATGAGCGGTACCCGGACGTGCCGATGAGGCTGGTGTGGCGCCGCGAGGCCGCCGACGAGTCCTGTCACTACGACCTGCTGATCAAGACAGCCGCCGGCACGATCTCGCTGGCGCTGGCCTCCAACCAGGTTCTGCCCTGGCCGATGCGCGGCAGCCAGCCGTCAGGGGACCAGGTCGTCGTCCGGATCAACGGTGTCGATGTGAAGATGGAGCAGGTGGTCTCCATCTTGGACGTGCTGTGGGACGACGTCCGGCTGGCCGAACGGCTGGTCAACGCTCACCTCGTGATGGAGGAGACCTCCAGCGGGCGGACGGAGCTCACGGACGGCGAGCTCCGACAGGCGATGGACGCCTTCCGCCGCGCGCGAGGCCTGCTGACCGCCCAGGCCACCCAGGAATGGATGGCGCAGCGCGGGCTCGCCCTCGCCGCCCTGGAGGAACTGGTCGCCGAACAGGCCGCGGCACGGCGGCTGCGCCGGAGGATCGTGGCCGGACGCGCGGAAGCCGTCTTCGACGCCCACCGCGACGATTTCGACAGGTTGCACGTCCTGCGGCTGCGCTACGCCGAACCGGAGGCCGCGCGGGCGGCGCTCCCGAGGCTGCGCGACGCCGCCGACCCCGTCGCCCTGGCCGCGAGGGAGGTACTCGGCAACGCGGCGACCTGCCAGATGGAGGAGGTGCGCCGCTGTGATCTGCCTGCCGGGGCCGCCGGGGCCAGGGCCGGGGATGTGCTGGGCCCCTTCCCCGCCGACGGCGGCTCCGCCATCGTGTACGTGCTCCAGGTCCGACCCGCGGTCCTGGACGAGGCCACTCGTGCCCTGATCGAGGGACGGGTCTTCGACGAATGGCTGGCCGAGCGGCGCGGGAAGGCCACCGTCGAGTGGCTCTGGGGAACGGTCGCCCGTACCGAAGCGCTCAACGCGGCGCTGGAGAACGCCCCGAGCGCCCGGTAGAGCCACGGCCGCCAGAAACGATCACAGGGCGTCTCCCGGTCGGAAAGGCCCTGGTCGTCGATGAAGCCGCCTTGGGAAATCGAACCCAGACCTACGCATTACGGCTCTCGTGATGGTGCTCTCGTGATGGTGCTCTCGAGGTGTCCGCTGATGCCCGCGATCCCCGATCAGCGCCGTTCACTGCAACTGGAGCAGTTACCAGACGGCCAGCCCTACGCCTCATGCAGTGCAGGTATAGCCACTGTCGGTCCAGCAGAGGTCCATGGCTTGCACCGTGATCCTTATCGATCCGGCGGACGGATCCGACATGCTTACACCGACGACCCTGTCCCCCACCCTCTTGGCCAGTTCAGCGCCTTCCGTATCGCACCCACCGAGGCAGCCGTCCACCTCTGCAGCGTCGGCCCATCCCGCCTTCACGAACCCGGCATGAATCTCTTCCTCGGACATGCTCGGGTCCGCGTCGACGTACAGCCAGGCACCGTTATTCGCTGAGTCGCATCCGTTTATTTCAGCGATAGGCGGCCCTTGGCCCTTCCGGGGAAGCGCTGGAGCAATGGCGGCTCGGAGCATGGCGTTCTCTCGCTTGGCTCGATCCAGACAGAGCTGTCCACCATCGCCCAAGCTGCTAGAACCGTCTCCGACGCATGCGGTCAGGCTGCTGATCAGAAGCGTCAGAACACCCAACGCCGAGATCTTTCTCAACGCCTCACGCATGTAAGGGTGGCGCAACGTCATCCGCGATCCAGCCGATCTGCCGGCGCTCCCCAAGCCCGTCAAGCAGTTCCATTCGGAATGGATCATTACACAGACGTGCTCGCCTCGCGCATGGCATGGAGGGTCGCTGACCTCTCAGTCGTACTCATCGAGCGGGAAGTCCAGTTCCTCGTCGTAGACCCCAGAGGCGGCCGTCGCCGACATCTTCGCCCGGACCCTCCACGAGGACGGCTGACGGACCCAGTGGGCCCTTCCTGGGAAAGGCATTTCACGTTCTCGGGGTGAGGCGTTTCCCTCGGGTGACTCTCCAGAACAACCATGCCTGAAGAGCGCCGCATGCCACGAAGAGAGCCCAGATGACCAGGGGGACAAGCCATCGGTGGTCCATCGAGAACCAGGAGTCCCACACAGCCTGCTGGCTCTTGTCGATCAGCCAGAAGAGCGGCCAGCCCAGTGGAACGACCAGGATGACCGGCCACAGGACCACGCTGTCCTTACCAGCCAGCAACCCACCCAAGCTGGTAACAGCGGCAATGGCAAGGACGCCTAGGTAGCCGCCCGCGAAGATCCTGGCCCCGCGCTCGTTCGTGTACCGCTGGACCACTCTGCCGCCCTCCTCCGATCGCTCGTTGGCGGAGGCGTTGGCAAGATCGTGGCATTGTCTGGACCTTAAAAGTACCCCTGACCGCAAATTTGCTGGTCAGGGGCCTCCTGGTGCAGAGCCGCCTTGGGAATCGAACCCCAGACCTACGCATTACGAGTCTCGTAAAGGTACTCTGGGATGTGTCCGCTGATGTCCGCCACACCAGGTCAGGGCAGGTCCCTCGTTGACGGCTCGCCGCTCTGCTCGGTCGTTGGATGCGGGCCGGTGGGATGTGCTTGTGTGAGGAGACGTTGCTGTACCGGCCGCTGTACAGCAGCCTGCCCGGACGCTTATCAGTTCTGCTCTTCGTCCCGTCGGGCCTGGGCGGCTTCCCACTCGCCAGGCAAGAACGTCTCTCCGCGGAATGTACAGACTTATCCCCGGTACGACTGCCTTTAGTCGATGCAGACCCTGTCCGTCTTATTGTTGATGGTCGAGGCCAGGTTGAACGCCGCGTTCCGGGGGACCGACCCCAGGTAGTCCCAGTAGCCCACCCAGTTGTAGAGATGGACCGCTCCGTTTCCCCTGTTGTAGATGGAGGAGATCCGGTCGTTGAGGCCCATCGTCCCCAGGTTGAAGCACTTACCGCCACTGGGCGCGATCCAGATCCTGTTCACTCCGTTGGCGCCGTCGTAGTAGCAGGAGTATCCCGACGCGCAATCCCATGAGAGGGCGCTGGCCGGGGCCGGGGCGATGGCCAAGCTCATTGTCGCGGCCGCAACCGTCGCCAGCAGCACACTGATCGTACGCCGTGTCGTCACTAAGATCACTTCCCTTTGGGGTTCGGTGAGGGGTGGTACATGGTCATTCCGCACCGGTGGGTTTTCGTTTGTCGTCCGTTCACTTCTTCCGAGCTCAGAGACATCCTGCGGCGAGGATTAAAGTTCCGTAACCTGTAAGGTTCGAGGGAGGAAGTCCGGGCGTCGGCCGATCACCTGGTTGTGGTCACTGGGCGGTCCCCGGCGGCGCGTCGCCGCGCGGCCTCGCTGGCTCCGATCCTCGGCGACGACACCGACACCCTGACCGCCGCCGCGTACCTGCGGCATGATTGGCGGGATGCGACTCCCCACGCCAGATGATCCCGAAATGATGGCAGTCGTCGATTAGTTCCTCATGCCGAGGCAACGGTATTTGAAGCTGCTTCACGGCAACTTTCTGGCGATGCCGGAACGGGAGCGCTTCCGATTCGGACACGAGTTGTCCGCCTCGGCGCGTCAGATCAGTGACCAGGAACTCTCATTGCTCCTGGACGGCGAATGGCGTTCGCGACTCACAGGGGCCTGGCTGATTGGCATCGATCGTCGCACGCAGTTCCACAGCCGCCTCCACACGATGCTCCTGGACAGCGAACTCGTCTATTCAGGTCAGGGATACTGCTTCGCCTTCGCCCGGTTCGCCAACGAATCCGCCGCCGCGTCGCTTGTCGCGTACCTGGACCGGTACCTCCCCGATCCAACCTGCTACTACAACCAGGACTGGGCGATGGGGGCGCTGCTCCATCTCGACGACAGACTAAGAACCGATCACGCAGCTCGCTTCCTCGCTCCTGATGGTCTGTGGGCACGATCGGCCGTGCGCGATCAGGACCCGGCGACGCTGAAGGAGAAGATAGACCGGCTGTGCGCCTTCGCGGAGACCATCGCCTCATGACCCGTGATTGTCGCCCGGTCGACGGAAGGCCGGTCGCTCCTGCGAACTCTATCGGCTTGGCCTGCTCCCACTTCAGTTCCTGGGCTTACGTGTGAGATTGCTGGACCATGCTCTAAAGCGTCGGCCCGTCGCTACCACTCTGAAGGATCCTTGAGAGGCTTTCGGCGCGTCTTGGGCTCACTTCCTCGATGACGGCCTCTTGGCGAGCCAGCGCGGCCGCCACCACCGCCTGTCAGGCTGGCATGTTGTGCTCTGCCACGTCACGAACCGGGAGAGGGGCTGTGCCATTCCGGTGAAGTCGGATGGTTTTTACGAGGGCCGGCGGATATCATGCATGCAATTGCTGGTGCAATCATCAGAGCCCCTGGGGATCTTCGACTTGTCGCGTTGAAACTGTCGCGCAGCAGGGAGTGCCTTGAATATGCGCCGGCCAAAACATCTCTCCGTGCGCCAGCGCGTCAATGTGACGCTCATCGGCACTGCCACCGCAGCGGCGACGTTCGCGGCGTCGGCGACCGGCCTGTATCTCCCCGATGATGACCCGAGTCCGACCCAGCTCGCCCTCGCCGCCCTCGCATCGGCGCTGACCGGGGGGCTCGCCGCCACACAGGTATATCGCGAGGCGCGGAGCAAGAGGGAATCCCGGCAGATGGCGCAGCTCACCCGGGATGAGGATGAATCCCGGGCCAGTGGCGGCCGATCTTTCCCCCTGCCTCCCGACGTGAAGGACTTCACCGGCCGGGAGGACGTGATAGCGCGCCTGAAGGGATTACTCCGCGAAGGCAGGCGTCGCAAGGGAACAGCGGTTGTCATTTCCGCCATCGCCGGCCAGGGGGGTGTAGGGAAAACCACACTCGCCATTCATCTGGCCCATACCATGCGCGAAGAATTCCCCGACGGCTACCTCTATGTGAACCTCCGCGGCGTGGAAGACCAGGTGCTCGACCCGGCCGAGGTCGCCGCCGGATTTCTGCGCGACCTCGGGGTCGCGGGAGCGGCGATCCCGGACGACACCGCCGAGCGGATCCGCATGTACCGCGACCGGCTGCATGGCAGGCGGATGCTGATCCTGCTGGACAACGCGGCTGAGGAAGCACAGGTCCGCCCGCTCCTGCCGGGCACGTCCACGTGTTCCGTGCTTATCACAAGCCGACGTGACCTCAGGGCGCTCGAATCGGCGACCACCGTCCGGCTGGACGTACTGGATGAGCCGCAGTCTCTCGACCTGCTGCGCCGCATCGTCGGGGCGGCGCGCGTGGACGCGGAGCCGGACGCCGCCCGTACCTTGGTGCGGTTGTGCGGCCACCTGCCGCTGGCCATCCGCATCATCGGCGCGCGACTCGCCGCGCGAAGCCATACGAAGCTCGCCTCGTTCGCGGCCAGGCTGTCCGACGAGCACCGCCTGCTGGACGAGATGCGCGTGGGAGACCTGGAGGTCCGCTCCAGCTTCGAGCTCAGCCATCAGGGGTTGACGGAGAAACGACAGCGGGTGTTCGAGCTCCTGTCACTGCTCCAGGTGCCCGACTTCGCTGCGTGGGTCGCGGGACCTCTCGCCGGCGTCTCCCCGCGAGAGGCGGAGGAGCTGGTCGAGGGCCTGGTCGACCGCAACCTGCTGGAGACCACGGGCCGCGAGGGGGACGGTGACGCCCGCTACCGCTTCCACGACCTTCTCCGGCTCTTCGGCAGGGAGAAACTCGCCAAGTCGACGCCGCAGGCGGCTCAGAAGGAAGCACTGGCGCGGCTGCTCGACGTCTACGCCAACTATGCCGTACGCGCCGACCAGGGGCTCTCGCCTTCATCGGCGAACGCGGAGAAGGCCGACGACGGCTCGGCCGGTGAGTGGAGCGCGGAGGCGGTGGGTCTGGCCGGCCACCTCGCGAACAACCCAGCCGCCTGGTTCACCGCCGAGGAGGCGAGCCTCGTCGTGCTCGTGGCGCAGGCGCATGACAGCGAGCTCTGGCGTCAGACCCATGCCCTTGCCGAGCCGCTCTGCGACTTCTTCGACCGCCTCTCGCTCTGGAGGCCATGGACCGAGAGCTATACCCTCGCGGTAAAGGCCGCCCAGCGCAGCGGAGACCGGCGTGCGGAGGGATACCTGCGGCGCGGGCTGGGCGTCGCCGCGTGGGAACAGCTCGATCTCGACACGGCCGACCACCACTATGCCGAGGCGCTGCGAATATTCCACGCCATCGGTCAGCGGCGCGGCATCGCGGATGTCCTTTTCATGGCGGGTAACCTTCAGCGCCACCAAGGACGTTACGCCGAAGGAGAGGCTTCGCTGAAGAGTTCACTGGCCTCTTTCCGCGAACTCGGGCTGCCACTCCAGGAATCCATGAACCTGCACAGCCTGGCATACCTGCGGCGGGACCAGCTTCGCCTGGAGGAGGCTGAAACCCTCTACAACACATGCCTGGAGCGTTTTCGCGCCGCCGGCGAGCGCTATTGGGAGGCGCACTCCCTTCACGGGCTCGGCGATGTGCTGATGGACCTCGGCCGCACGGAGGAATCGGCCGCGTGCTTCACCGCGTGCGACGAGATCTACCGCGACCTGGACCATGTTCTCGGCGTCGCGCACACACTGCACAGCCAGGCACAACTCGCCATCGTCCTGGGCGAATACAAGGACGCCCGTCGCAAGCTCGAACTGTGCGTCCCGCTCTTCGAGCGCTATGGATTCCGTCTGGGCAGCGCCCAGGCGGTCTACCACCTGGGCGAGATGCACCGGAAGAGGGGCAAGCCGCGGGCGGCCCGAGACCGCTATCGCGAATGCCTCCCCGACATCCTCAAAACCCGGCACCCGCTCTCGGAAGCGCGCGTACTGCGCAGCCTTTCCCTCGTCGAACACGACCTGCGCGAGCAGGGGGAAGCCGAGCGGTACAACAGCGAGGCCGAGGCCATCTTCCGGCGGATCGCACTCCCGCCTCGCCCACTGGCCTGACGGCGGCGAAATCATGTCCCCCCGTCTCTGGAGCACCGCATTGACCGAGAAGGCTTCCCCGATCCTGGTGACCACGGAGCATGTACCACACCTGGAGATCGTCAAGGTGCTCGGGATCGTCATGGGCGTGACCGTGCGGACGCGCAACCTCGGCGCGCAGATGGCCGCCGGCCTGCGGACCATCATCGGCGGGGAGATGACGGCGGTCGTCGAGTCCCTGACGGCCAGCAGGGAACTCGCCATGGATCGACTGGCGGCCAACGCCTGCCTCCTCGGCGCCGACGCGGTGATCGGTGTACGGCTGGTCACCTCGGAACTGGGTGACATCTGGACCGAGTTCTGCGCATACGGCACCGCCGTACAGGTCAGGAAGACACTGCCCTGAACTGCCCGTCGGGGTCATATACCGCGCCCGGCCCACGGGTTGACCAGATGCGGGACGAGTGCCACCCCGAGTGCCCAGGTGGGCAGCACCAGGACTGTGCCCAGGATGAGCGGTGGCGCTCCCCATTGATAGAGCCGCACGGTGTCCGTCGCGACCAGCAACTGGCCGTACGCGATGGTAAGCGTGATGACGAGCATCGGCAGGACCGCGGCGTCGCCGACTAGCACGCCTGCCATGCACACGCCCCACGGCGTCACCATGAATAGCGGGTCCAGCCACCGCCGGTAGTGCGCGACCAGCCCCGCCACCAGTGGTTTGTCCAGCAGATCGTCATCGCCGAGCAGATCGGACGTACGCCGGGCGGTCAGCCGCAACACGACGGGCACGATGAGCCCTGCCAGCGGCAGCGGCGACCAGGCGAAGCACGCCGCGAAGACCGGACCCGTCTCCTTGATGCACCCGCACACTACCGCCAGCGCGCAGGCAAGGAGCGGTTGCTCGTGCTGGAGCGCGATCGCGGAAGCCAGCGCCCACGCCATCGACGATCCGTCCACGAGCACGCCCCACCGCAGGTTGATCTGCCACAGCCCCGGCAACCCGACAACCAGCAGCCCGCCCAGGGCGCACCGGAGTGGATCGTCCACCCAGTGTGAGAGCCACATCGCGGTCAACGCCGGCAACGCCGCGACGTGCACCGCCGTCCAGCACCGCCACCTCGCGATGCTGTCCCGGCACACCGCCGGAGCGAGCCACCGCAGTCGGAACGGCATGGACACCGGGATCCCGGCGCCCATGGCCAGATACCGCATTCCGTCCGGCGACACGGTCAACGGCCCCACCAGCAGCCGCCACATCGCCATGCCCCCCGAAAGCCCCAGAACGATCAAAGGCCCCCACAAGGCTCCCGGCATCTCCACACCCACATCCGAATCCTCTCCCGCCCCTCCCCGCGGGACCAGACAGAGAACTCTGTCTGGTCCCGGAAGAAGCCCGCACTCCGGAGGTCGAAAAAGACGCAGTCCGGCAGATGAGGGTGGAGGCGGGCGCTGTGGGGGCGCCATCAACCTGAAACGCCCATAGACGGTCAGTGGATCACGACGCGATCAGTTGATGCTTTCAGGGTGGCCGCAGTGGCGTTCCCATTCCGGCGCGAGGATCGACATCACAACGTCGTCCACCCAGGCACCGTCATAGAACAGGACGTCACGGTGGACCCCCTCCTTGACGAAGCCGACCTTCTCGTAGGCGCGGCGGGCACGGGGATTGAAGTCGAACACGGTCAGCGAGATCCGGTGCAGGCCCAGCCGCTCGAACCCGTAGCCGACCATCAGCCTGACCGCCTCGGTGCCAAGCCCGCGGTTCTGGCCGGTGGTGGCGAGGGCGATGCGGAAATTGCAGCTGCGATTGCCATCGTCCCACTCGTTGAGCACCGCCTCACCCACACAGGCGCCACTCACCCGGTCGACGACGGCCAGGTCCAGCCGGTCCGGCTGCTCATTGCGGGTGCCGTACCACTCCCGCATCCGTCTCTCGGCTGCTTCGTCCCACGGCTCAGGATCGGCCGGGCCGTGAACGCTGCCGGTCAGCCGGCCCACCTCCGGATCCTGGAGTAACGCACGGAGGACAGGCGCGTCCTCTTCCAGCAGGAAAGGGCGCAGCGTCACCTTCTCGCCGACAAGCGTGGGCTTGGTGAAGAAGTCCGTTCGTGAGTGATTGTTCACCGGGCGATTGTCGACGCGAGGAGCCGTCACATCAAACGACTTTTCGAGCTGACGACGCGGGGCGGTATGGATCGGCGGCCGGTGCCACGGCGCGCCGGGCCGAGCGCGATCCGCCGCCACCGGGCGGCCACCATCAGCCTCTCGAGCATGCGTCTCCGACAACGCCATGCCCATTAATAGCCGCCGCGGTTGAGGGTAACCGCAACCAGAAACGATCACAGGGCGTCTCCCGGATGGGAAACGCCCTGATCATTGATGGAGCCGCCTTGGGGAATCGAACCCCAGACCTACGCATTACGAGTCTCGTGAAGGCGGTCTCGGATGTATCCGCCGATGTACACCACACCAGGTCAGCGCCGTTCACGAACCTGGATGGACACCAGCGATCAATGACGGAATGCAACTCGAACCGCAACCGGTACATGGGTGCGCTGGGTCATCGGAGGGGTCGGAACAGTTCGATGTGCGGTTCCGGCGGTGGCGGCATAGCTCTCCGTGGGTCGAGGAAGCGTCAGACCCTCGCCTCTTCCGCGATCTCGGCCGGGGGAGCCGAGGCCACCTTCGGTGCCCGGCGTCCGGGCATCCACCAGTTGGCCTTGCCGCACAGTTCCATCACCGCGGGGACAAGGATCATCCGGATGATGGTGGCGTCGATGAGCACGGCGACGGCCATGCCCAAACCTCCCTGCTTGACCGCGAGATCGGGGCCGAGCAGGGATGTCGTGAAGACGGCGACCATGATGGCGGCCGCGGCCGTGATGACCTTGGCGGTCTGTGCCATCCCGCGGGTAACGGCTGTCCGGGTGTCTCCGGTGCGCTCGTACTCCTCACGGACCCGCGAGATCAGGAAGACCTCGTAGTCCATGGACAGGCCGAACAGGACCGGGAAGATCATCATCGGTACCCAGGTCGAGATCGGCATGGTGGTGGGGAAACCGAGGGCCGAGCCCAGCCATCCCCACTGGACGACCGCGACGAGCACGCCGTAGGCGGCGCCGATTGACAGCAGGTTCATGACGGCGGCCTGCAGCGCGATCGTGACCGACCGGACCAGCGCGATCAGCAGCACCAGGGACACCGCGATGACGACCGCGATCATCAGGGGCAGGCGTGAGCTGATGTCATCGGCCATGTCGATCGTGCCGGCGTTCGGGCCACCGACGTAGACGCCTTCGCCGCCGGGTGCCTTGGGAAGCACGTCGTCGCGGAGGCGGTGCACCAGGTCCGCGGTCGCCTTGTCCTGGTATCCAGTCTTGGGGAAGGCCATGAAGATCGCGGCCTTCCCGTCCTTGCTGACCTGAGGCGGCGCGGCATAGGCGATGCCCTCGGTCATGCTGACTGCTTCGATGACGGGACGCAGATCGGTGCGGCCGGAGCCGACCTCGGTGGCGAAGATCAGGGGTGCGCTGTAGCCGGGGCCGAAGCCCTCGGAGAGAATCTCGTACGAGGTGTAGCTGCTCCTGTCGTGGGGCTGGACACTGGCGTCGGGGTTGCTCAGCCGCATCGACAGCGCGGGGGCGGCCAGCACCACCAGGACCCCGCCGGCCAGTATCGCGGCGACCAGCGGCTTGCGCTGCACCGCGCGAGCCCAGCGTTCGGCGATGGTGCGGCGCTCTCGGGACGCAGCACCGGCGGCCTTCTGACGCTGGGACGTGCGACGGGGCAGGCGCAGCGAGTTGATCTTGTAGCCAGTGAAGCCCAGGAACGCCGGCAGCAGGGTCACCGCGGCGATCATCGTGACCAGCACGATCACCGACGTGGCGACGGCTACTCCGGTCATCAGCCGCTGCCCCATGACGATCAGGCCCATCAGCGCGATCACGACCGTCGTGCCGGCGAACAGGACCGCGTGACCAGCCGTTGTGATGGCCTTGACCGTGGCGGTCTCGGGCTCGTCGCCGGCCTGCAGGCTGTCCTTGTAGCGGGTCACGATGAACAATGCGTAGTCGATGCCGACACCCAGCCCGATCATCGCGGCGAGGATCACGGTGAAATCCGGTGAGGGGACCAGGTACCCCACCAGCTTCATCAAAGCGATGCCGGCGGCGATCGCCAGCAGTGCGGTCACGATCGGCAGGCCCATCGCCACCAGTGACCCAAAAGCGATGAACAAGATCACCGCTGCCGCCACGATGCCCACGCTCTCGGACGAACCCTGCGGGGGTGTCTCGGCCTTTTCCGCCTGAGTCCCGCCCAGCGCCAGCGTCACGCCGTCATCGGAGGCGTTCTTGACCATGTCCACCAGGGGCTTGACTGCGGTCTTGTCCACCTCCTTCTGGGTCAGCGGGATGGTCGTACGGGCGATACGACGATCCTGCGTCACCAGGCTCTTGTCCTGATACGGCGAGGTCACCGGTCCTACAATCGGTGAGGTCGCAAGATCGGCGAGGATCTTCTCGATCTTTTGGCGGGCGGCAGGGTCGTCGATCCCCCTTTGTGCCTTGATCGCGAGAGTCAGCGTGTCCCCTTGCCGCTCGGGAAAGTGCTTCTCGATCAGCGCCTGCGCCTTCGCGGAGTCGGAGTCTCCGCCCGAGAAGTCGTTGTCGGGGGCGGCGCCGTAGGCGAAGCCGACGAACGCCACGGCGATCACACCGACGATCCAGGTCAGGAGGACCAGGCGGCGACGCCGGTAACAGAACCGGGCCAGTCCCGCTAGAGCTCCATCCCTACGGGGCTTCTCGGGTGGCATCATCTCTCCTTGAGTCGTTGAGCGTTGCGCTCAATACTCGTGATCAGCCCCCCCGGCGTCGTCGTGCAGCGGTAGGCGCTACGCCGACCCCATTACCGCGGATGGTGTACTTTTCCTGCAGTACACGCCCGAGGTCGTCTCCGACGGGAACGTCGATCCGTCTCTGAGCTCGAGAACTGACATGGCATCGGGAGTGCGCAAGCCCAACGTCGCACATCCTCAAGGTCCACCGGATCATCTCGCGTGCCCTGGAGATCGCCATGCGCCGTGGCCGGGTCGGCCGGAACGTCGCCAAGCTCGTGGAGCCGCCGGGAAGCGGGTGATGTCGAGATCGGACCGCTGAGTCGTACCGACGTGCGGAAGATCCCCGACGCCGTAACCGACCGGCGCAACGGCACGCGGTGGATCGTCGGTCTCGCCCTCGGCCTCCGGCAGGATGAGGCGCTCGGGCTCCGCTGGAAGTACATGGATCTCGACGCACACAAGGTCAAGATCTGGTGGCAGATCCAGCGCACGATGTGGCATCACGGCTGCGGAGATCCACAGGTGTGCACGCAGGACAAGCACCGCGCGCCCCGCCCGAAGGACTGCGCCAAGCACCAACACCGGGAGAGCTGCGCGACGGACTTGGTGCCCCTCCTCAAGGCCCAGCGGGAAGCTCAGGACGCCGAGGAGGAAGCAGCCGGCGAGTCCTGGGAGGAGAACGACCTCGTGTTCTCCCGGCCAGACGGACGCCCGATCGATCCTCGGCACGACTGGGAGGAGTGGAAGGAGATCCTCAAGGAGGCCGGAGTACGTGATGCCCGTGTTCACGACGGCCGCCACACGGCCGGAACGCTCCTGATCGACATGGGCGTACACGTCCGTACCGTGATGGAGGTCCTCGGCCACTCCGACATCAGGGTCACCCAGCGTTACACCCACGTCGCCACCCCGATGGCCAAGGACGCGGCCCGGCAGATGGGGCGGGCACTGTGGGGGAAGGGCGAATCGCGAACTGCAACCCGAAACGATCACAGGGCGTCTCCCGGAAGGGAAACGCCCTGGTCATTGATGGAGCCGCCTTGGGGAATCGAACCCCAGACCTACGCATTACGAGTGCGTCGCTCTGGCCGACTGAGCTAAGGCGGCGTGCCGTACGGCAGCGTACAGAAGTCTACAGGCTCGCGGCCCCTTCTCGCGCCCACCTCCTCGACGTCACGTGACCTTCGGGCACATGGTGCCCTCCTTGGGAGCCTTGAGCGAGATCAGGTAGTCGTCGACCGCCTTGTCCACGCAGTCGGATCCCGTCCGGTACGCGGTGTGGCCATCACCGTCGTATCCGAGCAGGACACCCGAGCTGAGCTGGGAGGCCAGCCCCTCCGCCCACTCGTACGGCGTGGCCGGGTCGCGTGAGGTGCCGACGACGACGATCGGCGGCGCACCCTCGGCTGTGATCTTCTTGTCGGTCCCCTTGGGCGCGACCGACCAGTACGCGCAGGGCAACGACCCCCACATCACGAAATTCCCGAAATGCGGGGCCACCTTCTGGGCCTCGGCGGCTCCCTTGGCGTACGCGGAGACCTCCTTGGGGTAGGGATGGTCCACGCAGTTGATCGCCATGTTCGACTCGGTCTGGTTGGAATACGAGCCGTCCGCCTTGCGGTCCAGCATCAGGTCGGCCATCCGCAACAGGTCGGTGCCGTCGCCGTTGAAGGCGTGCCCGAGGGCCTCGCGCAACACCGGCCACGCCTCCCGCTCGTACAGCGGCGTGACGATGCCGAGGACCGCCCAGGACTCGTTGATCTCGCGCCCGTCGCCGAGCGTGTTCTTCAACGGCTGTTCGTCGGCCTTCTTCAGGAGGTCGCCGAGCTCGGCCATGGCGCCCTCGACCGTACGGCTGGAGAAGGGGCAGGCGCCGTCCTCGAAGCAGTCCTGCAGAAACGCCTTCAGCGCGACCTCGAAGCCGACCGCCTGGGTCTCGTTGGACTTCAGCGACGGGACGGACGGGTCGACCGCGCCGTCGAGGACCAGCGCGCGGACGTTCTTCGGGAACAGGTCGGCGTAGACCGCGCCCAGATGGGTGCCGTACGACTTGCCGAGGTAGCTCAGCCCGGAGTCGCCGAGAACGCCGCGCAGCACGTCCATGTCCCTGGCCGCGTCGGCCGTGCCGACGAAGGGGAGCAGCCGGGCCGCCTTGGCCCCGCAGGCCGTCGCGAACGCCTCGGACCCCTTCTCGAGCGCCGCGACCTCGGCCGGCGTGTCAGGACTGGCGTCCAGGCTCACGAAGGCGTCGAGATCGCGTCCGGACATGCAGCGGACGGGGCTCGACTCGCCCACACCCCTCGGGTCGAAGCCGATGACGTCGAACCGTGCCCGTACCTTGTCGCTGAGCACCGAGCGCGCCGCGCGGGCGTAGTCGACGCCGGATCCGCCCGGCCCGCCGGGGTTGATGAGGAGGGAACCGATCCGCTTGCCGGTGGCGGGCAGCCGGATCAGGCTGATCCCGATCTTCTCCCCGGACGGCGTGGCGTAGTCGAGCGGCACCTCGGCGCGCGCGCACTGGAACCCGTCACCGCAGTCGCTCCAGTCGAGCTTCTGGCTGTAGAACGGCTGGAGCGCGGTCGTGGGCGCCTTCGCCTCTACCCCGGGTTTCCGCTCGTCCGTCGTGCACCCCGTGGCCACGACCGCGAGCGCCAGGAACGCCGCCGCCAAGCCGCGGGTACGGCGCGAGGGGGAAGGGGGGACATGCCGTCCTGATCGGAGGATCTTCACGCTTGCGGCTCATACCTCTCGTCGTGGGCCTTGCGCGGGCCGCAGACCGAGGCGCGAGAGCACTGGCACCGGCGCCCGCCGTCGTCGAGCCGCACGGTGACGTAGTCGCCCGGCACGTTCCTGCCGACGACCTGGCCCGGCCCCTCGTCCGTCTCCACCCGGGAACCCGTCCTGGGGAAGCTCCGCTGCGCCTCGACGTACAGCGGGTGCTCATATTTCAGGCAGCACATCAGCCGCCCGCAGGCGCCGGCGATCCGGAGCGGATTGACCGGAAGGTCCTGATCTTTGGCCATCCGGACCGAGACGGGCTCGAAGTCCTTCAGGAAGGTCGCGCAGCACAGGTCGCGCCCGCACGGCCCGATGCCACCCTGTAGCCGTGCCTCGTCGCGCGGCCCGATCTGCCGCAGTTCCACCCGGGCCCGGAGGTTGCGGGCGAGGTCCCGCACCAGCGCGCGGAAGTCGACGCGCTGCGGGGCCGAGAAGTACACGGTGAAGACGTTGTCGGCGTCCACGTAGTCGACCCCGACGACCTTCATGGGCAGGTCGTGCCGCTTGATCAGGCGCTTGGACACGCTCCGTGCCTCGGCCCTGCGCCGGCGATTGGTCTCGTCCCTGCTCAGGTGCTCCTCGGCCGCGATGCCCGCGCAGACCGGCAGGCCGTCGACGTCCTCGCTGACATACTGCGGCGCCCAGATGCACTCGGCCACTTCCGGCCCGGACTCGGTCGGCACGAGCACTTTGTCGCCGACCTTGGGGGAATGCCCTCCGGGATCGAGGTAGTAAAGCCGCCCGTAGCGAGTGAAGCTCACCGCCATCATCATGCCCAAGCGCCCCGGCCTCCTCGATCTTGTACGGCTGCCGCCCGCCCCCACCCTACGCGGCATCGGCGCTGCGCCGTCAGGGCCTGGCGCCCACCGTACGGACGATGCGGGCGCTCCCGGTGGACCTCGCCCGGCTCCGACGGGGGACGCCGACCGGGCGAGCGTCGGCCAGGCTTCGCCGCGACCACCGTCGGCGTGAGCTCGACCCGGGCGTCCCATCAGCGAAAACGCGCCCATGACGGGTATCCACGCCAGGTGAACGCCGAACCGCCGCCGCTGCTGCTCGCGCTCGACCTGACGGGCACCTTCGCCTTCGGGCTCAACGGCGCGCTGACCGCGGTGCGCGCCGCCCGGCTCGACATCGTCGGCGTGGTCACTCTCGGCATGGTCACCGCGTTGGGTGGCGGGATCATCCGCGACATCCTGATCGACTCCTTGCCGCCCGCCACGTTCAGCGACTGGCGCTACCTGGCTGTCGCGGCCGCGAGCGGCCTGGTCGCGTACGGCCTCGGCCGGCGACTGGACCGGCTGGCCGGCCCGATCATCGTGTTCGACGCCCTCGGGTTGAGCCTGTTCGCGGTGACCGGGGCAAGCAAGGCGCTGGACTTCCGGCTCGGCATCGGACAGGCGATCATCCTCGGCGCGATCACAGCCGTGGGCGGCGGCACACTGCGCGACGTGCTCATCCGGCGGATACCCACGGTGCTGTACAGCGAGCTGTACGCCATCCCCGCCCTGATCGCGGCCACCATCACAGCGGTCACGATCAGCACCGGCGTCTACGGGATCCCCGCCGCGATCGGAGCCGCCGCCGTCTGCTTCGTCGTCCGGCTGGTGGGCGTCCGCTTCGGCCTCAACGCTCCGGGGCCGCCGGGCGCATACGGCGGCGGTCCCGGTTCCGCGGACCGACGGTGAGTCAGCGGGCGAGCCACGCGAGAGCGGCGACGACCAAGGCCTGGGTGCCGGTGTCCAAGGTGGGCTGCGGGACCGGGGCGAACGCGGCGGAATGGTTCACCGGGATGTCCTGCGCCACGCGGCCGGCGGCCTCGGCCGTGGCGTAGGTCTCAGGGTCGATGCCGCCGATGCCCCAGTAGGTGTACGGGACTCCCAGGGCGTTCGGGATGTCGCTGAAGTCCTCGCTGGCGGTCTGCCGGCCCAGCGGCCCGGCCCGGTCGCCGAAGAACTCGCCGAACGCGGCGGCCACCCGGCCGGTGGTCACGGGATCGTTGTCGGTCAGCGGGAAGCGGTCGAACAGCTCGATCTCCGGAGCCTTCGGACAGTCCGACGCCTGGCACTCCGCGATGACGATGCGGCGCACCGCGTCCAGAATCGCGCTTCTGGTCCGCTCGCCGTAGGTGCGGATGTTGAGCTCCAGCACGGCGTGATCGGGGATGACGTTGCTCTTCGTACCGGCCTGGACGCTGCCGACCGTGACCACCGAGGTCTCTCCCGGCGGGGTCTCACGGGAGACGATGGTCTGCAGTCGGATCACGATCATCGCCGCGAGGACCACGGGGTCGACGGCCGCCTGCGGCATCGAGCCGTGGGCTCCGCGCCCATGCACGGTGACGCGCACGCTGTCGGCGGCGGAGAGCACCGGACCGGCATGAGTCCCGACGTGTCCGGCGGGCGCCGGCAGCACGTGCTGCGCGAGCGCCACGTCCGGGCCGGGAATCAGTTCGGCGAGGCCGTCGTCGAGCATGGCCCGCGCGCCGTCTCCGGTCTCCTCGGCCGGCTGGAACAGCGCCACCACCGTGCCCCGCCACCGGTCGGTCCCCTCGGCGAGTAACTGGGCCGCGCCGAGCAGACAGGTGACGTGCACGTCGTGTCCGCAGGCGTGCGCGACCGGTATCTCGCGCCCGCCGGGGTCCGTGACCGTGTCGGTGCTGGCGTACGGCAGGCCGGTCGCCTCACGCACCGGCAGCGCGTCCATGTCCGCCCGAAGCAGCACTGTCGGGCCGTCGCCGTTGCGCAGCACCCCGACCACACCGGTGCCGCCGACCCCCTGGTGTACCTGGCAGCCGGTCCGGCCGAGGCGCTCGGCGATCTTCGCGGCGGTCCGCCGCTCATGGTGGGACAGCTCAGGATGCCGATGCAGGTCCCGGTAAAGGTCTTCCTGCCATCCCCGCACGGACCCGAGACGGGCCGGCACCGATGACGCGGGTGACGTGGCAGCCATGACGCCCTCCTCGTGGCGGCGACACACATGCCCTCCTTCGAGGCTAGGCCCTTCGGTTCGGCCGGGCGGGAGCGCGTACGCCGTCAGGGCCTCAGCACTTCGACCTGTCCATCACACACGCGGTGTCGATGACATTGGAGATCCCGGGCAGGTGCTCCACAGCCCGCACCACCGCCTTGTGATCGGCCCCCTGCTTCAGCTTCGCACGGAAGGACTCCGGCAAATCCGTCGGTTTGATCACGCTGAGAAACTTTGAATCGGCGTTGTCGGCCCGGAAGTTCTCGTACGCCTCCATCTGGGTCTCGAACCGGACCGACTCGACCTCCGGCAGTGACTCCAGCACCTGCCGGATCCGCCGCCGATCGTCCTCGGTCGCCGCACGCTTCTTGCACACCGGGAAGGGGTCGTCCTTCTTGCACAGGAACACCGCGATGTTGTCCTCCCAGGAAGCTCCCCCCGCCAGGCTGAGTTGCGCCAGGCTGTACGCCACGGGACGGGCCACCGTCGCCGCCGGAGGCGTGGGGCGTACCACCAGGAAGACTCCGACGGAGACGGCGGCGACCACGACGGCGGGGACGACCACGAACCGGGAGACCCGTACGCGAGAGCGCCTGGACGGCACGGCCAGCGGGCGAACGGAGCGGTGATCGGCCGTTCTCGCCGCTTCCGACAGGGCGTCACGCAGGCGTTGTTCGATCATGATTCCTCCCCGAGGATCCGGGCGAGGGCGGCGAGCCCCCGTGTGATGGTGGAGCGCGCCGTGCTCCCGGCGACGCCCATGGTGTCGGCGATCTCCTCGTACGAGAGATCGAGATAGAACCTGAGCACGAGCGCCTCACGCTGCCGTCGCGGCAGGCCGCCCAGGGCGACCAGGACCTCCCGGCGCTCCTCGCCGATCATCGCGACGCTCTCGGCCGACCAGACCGGCGGCTCGTACGGCACGGCCCGGCGGAAGGCGACGCTCCTGCGCCGCAGCACGGACCGGCAGCCGTTGAGCACGGCCGACCGCACGTACGCCAGGGCACGGCCGGGATCGCGCAACCGCCGCCGTCCGGCGTGGGTGCGCGCGAACGCCTCCTGGACGACGTCCTCAGCCGTGCCGACGTCACCCACCATGAGCAACGCCAGCCGTACCAGGCCGAGATGATGGTCGGCGAACAGCGCCGCGACGTCGACGCGTTCCCGGATCAAGGGCTCTCCATGGGAGAGCAGTTCGGCTTTCACACAACAGAGACGCGACCGCTGTGGCTTCTGCTGCTTGTGTTTCGGAAAGAAACCCTTTTCCGCGCGGGTGTCCCCTCCCGCGGCGCCATGGTCATGCGCCCTCTGCGGCCCCGCATCGACGCGGCGGAAACAAGAACGGCCGGCCCCCGGGGAAGACACCCCGCGGACCGGCCGAACCGGCGACATACGGTTACCAGGCGATCCTGGAACCGAAGTTCACGAGGGCGTCGCCGGTGTCCACCAGGGTCCGGTAGCCCGAGCCGTCGACCGCGCCGATCTCGCCGTCCCGCGTGACGAGCATGTTCTCCCCGGTGCCGTCGATGTCGAGCAGTCGGAGTCCCGACGTGCCGGCCTGGCGATGGAAGACGCCCAGCGGCCGCCCGTCGTCCGTGCTGAACGCGGCGAGGCCGGTGGGTCCCGACGACGGCGGCAGCTTCCCGTCGGCGAGCGCGACGTCCACGCCGCCCAGCGCGGCCACGATCCTCGTGCCGTCCGGGCTGATCTTCGCCCCGAGTACGCCCCCGGACGCGCCGTCGCTCTCATTGAGAAGCGAGAACGTGGTCGCCTTGTCCAGGCTGTCCCCCGGCGCGCCCGTGTCGAGCAACCCCACCTCGGGCGAGTCGGGACACACCTGAACGGTTGCCTTCAACTCGGCCGGCTCGGAAGGCTCAGCCGTCTTCCCGGCCGACGGCGCGTCAGCCGGTGTGGCGGGGACGGACTCCACCGCGAAGCGGCACCACGACAAGGACTCCTCGGCCGGTACAAGGCTCGCCGCGGCAGTCGGTATCGGACTCGGGAGGATCGTCGCCGGAGCGGTCGCCGTCGGATCAGACGTGACGACCGGCTCCGCCGGGATCGCGGTCACCGCTGCCGTGGGCACCGCGTTCACCACGGCCGGACCGGGGTCGTCCTTCTCGTCGCTCCGGATGCCCGGGGTGACCGTGACAGTGATCGAGACCGCGGGTGACGACGATGACGTGGCCTCCGCTTCCTTCACCGGGACCTCCGCCGTCAGCGTGGCCGACGGTTCGACGACGAGCGCGGGCTCCGCCACGGCGGCCACGCTCGCGACATCTCGCGTGAAGAGTACGAGGCGTCCGTCGGCCGTCATCGACAGGTTGGTCGCCCCGGTGCCGTCCTTCGCGGTCCAGGTACGGCTGTCGCCGGTCGTGGTGTCCGCCACCACCAGGCTCCCGGTCCCCGGCTCGGGGCCGCACGGCGCGGTGCCGTACGCCAGTTTGCTGCCGTCACCGCTGACCGCCAGAGACGTCGGCCTGGTGCCCTCGGGCGGCGCGAACGGCAGCGCGTCGAATGAGCCGATCTTCCCGGCCTCGTCCAGCACGAACCGGTACAGGCGTGGCCGGCAGTCGTCCGACGCGGACACCGCGTAGAAGAGGCGGTTGTCCTGGGCCGCCTGAATGCTGACGAACCGCTCCTTGTCCGAAGGTTCCGGAACGCGGGACGTCTCGGTTCCGCCGTTCACGCTCCTGACCGTGATCCCGTCCTCCCCCGCGTCCGCGAAGAACGTCGGCACGGCGGCCGGGCCCACGCCGGTCGCGGCGGCCTGGCCGAGGCCGCCGTCTCCGCCCCGCGCGACGGCCACGCCACCCGCGACCGCGACGGTCACGGACGCCGCCGCGGCGACCGGGACCAGCCAGGACCTTCTCGTACGGCTCCCCCCCGGCTCGCCCGACTCGCCCATGGCGAGACCCGACGCGAGACCCGGAGTGAGACCCGGGACGTGATCGATGGTCTCGCCCACGGCCTGAGTGGCGTCGCGCAGGCGGTTGATGATGTCGTTCATCGTGCGTCCCCAAGCAGTCGGCCGAGCGCGTCCAGGGCTCGGGAGGTGGTCGACTTGACGGTGCCTCTGCTGATGCCCATGACCTGCGCGGTCTCCTCTTCCGAGAGGTCGCCGTAGTAGCGCAGCACGAGCGCCTCACGCTGCCGCCGGGGCAGGCGGTGCAGCGCCTCCATGACCTCGCGCCGTTCGGCCCCGAGGAGGGCGGCGGACTCCGCGGACCAGACCGGTGGCTCGTACGTCCCGGCGAACCAGGACGGCAGCCGCCTCCTGCGCAACACACTTCGTGCGTTGTTGAGCACCGCGGACCGCAGGTAGGTGAGGGCCTTGCTCCGGTCGCGCAGGCCTCCGAACCGGCGGTGGAGGCCGAGGAACGCCTCCTGGACCACGTCCTCCGCCGCCTCGCGATCACCGAGCATGATCAGCGCCAGCCTGGCGAGGCCGAGCGCGTGCTCGGCGTAAAGTCCCGCGATCGTGTCATCCGCGGCTTCCGAGGTGGTCACCGACCCCCCGGGAGGTTTATGGAGATCCAGCGTTTCGGCCTGCATGTACCAGAGACGCCGGATCACCCGTCAGGTTGCTCGCGACACGGCCTGAATCGCGAGAGCGCTACCGCAGAAGCCGGGGATCCCGGAGCGCGAGCGTCATCGCCTCCACCGCGATCTGGGGGTTCACGTTGGCCGCGAGGCGCTCCCGGCAGATCATGATGGCTTCCGTACGGCGCAGCGTGTCCTCGGGGGTCGAGCCGCCGGCGAGGGCCTCCACCTCGCGCCTGCGGTCCTCGTTGGCCAGCTCCACGCCGGCTCCGAGCTGGACCGCGAGGACGTCCCGGTAGTACGCCACCAGATCGAGCAGGGCCACGTCGATCGAATCGCGCTTGATCCGGGTGGCGCGCGACTTCTGGAGGGTCTCCAGCTCCTTCAGCGCCCCGGCCCCGCCGCGGACCAGCCCCTTGTTGAGCCCCTTCCCGGTGGAACCCTCGCCGTAGACCTTGCGCAGCTCGGCGGTCTCCGCCTCGTTGAGCGTGGCCGTCGCGGCGTCGGCGTCCTCGGTGGAGGTCTTCACCAGCCGCTCCGCCGCCGCGATGCACTCGCTCACCCCGCTCAGCGACGCGGGGATGGACAGCACCTCCTCGCGGCGCCGCCGTACCTCCTCGTCGAGGGCCAGCCGCCGGGCCCGGCCGATGTCCCCGCGGGCCGCCCGGGCCGCGAACCACGCGACGTCGTCCGGGACACCGTCCCTGGTCGCGAGCACGTGCGCGACCGCCTCGGTGGGCGGCGTACGGAGGGTCACCACGCGGCAGCGGGACCGGATCGTGATGATCATGTCGTCCGGAGACGGCGCGCAGAGCAGCCAGACCGTCCGGGGCGGCGGCTCCTCGATGGCCTTGAGCAGCGCGTTGGCGGCGGCCTCCGTCGCACGGTCGGCATCCTCGAACAGCACGATCCGCCAGCGCCCGAGCGTCGGCGCCCCCGCGCCCTTGAGCACGAGATCACGGGTCTGCCTGGCGCTGTAGGAGAGCCCTTCCGGCCGCACCCAGGTCAGGTCGGGATGGGAGCCGATCTCGACCTGGTGGCAGGAATCACAGTGGCCGCAGCCCTGGTCGGGGCAGAGCAGCGCCGCCGCGAAGGCGCGGGCGGCGTCGGATCGCCCCGACCCGGGAGGACCGGTGAACAACCACGCGTGGGTCATCCCGGCGCCGCGGCCACCCGCGAGGGCGTCGGCGGCGGCGGACACGGCCTGCCGCAACACGGTCGTCGCCCGCTCCTGGCCCACCAGATCCTCGAACACACCCACGGCCACAACCTACCGTGGGTTCACGGGCGGACTCGGCCCTTCCACGGGCGGCTGTCAGTCGCGGATGGCGGGGATGGTGCCGGTGGCCGCCTCGGTCTCCTGCGGCACCGGATCGGGCAGCACCTCGCGGACCCGGTCCTGGATGAGCCGGGAGATCTCGTTCTGCGGGAGCGTGCCGTCCACGACCAGGTAACGGTCGGGAGCGGCGGCCGCGAGCGCCCGGAACTCCCGCCGGACCCGCTCGTGGAACTCCATCGGCTCGGACTCGATCCGGTCGGCGGGCGAGGCCATCCGGCGCAACCCCACCGACGGGGGAACGTCGATGAGCACGGTCAGGTCGGGGAGCAGGCCACCGGTTGCCCAGGAGTTGACGCGCGCCACGTCCTCGGGGTCGAGCGCCCGTCCGGCCCCCTGATAGGCCAGCGACGAGTCGACGTAGCGGTCGCAGACCACCGTCGAGCCACGCTGGAGCGCCGGACGGATGACCTTCTCGACGTGCTCGGCCCGGTCCGCCGCGTACAGCAGGGCCTCGGACCGCGCCGACAACCCCTGGTGGGCGGCGTCGAGGAGGATGGCGCGCAACCGCATGCCGACCTTGGTCGACCCCGGCTCGCGGGTCTGCACCACGTCGAAGCCCTGGTCGCGCAGCCAGATGGCGAGCAGTCTCGACTGGGTCGTCTTGCCCGAACCCTCGCCGCCCTCGAAGGCGACGAACAGGCCGGGGCGCTGGTCGTCGTCCTGGACGACGAACTTCTCTCCTCGCAGCGCGGCGAACAGGTCCGCCCCGATCGGGACGCCGGGCCGGTCGTCCATGTGCCGCAGCGCGAGCAGGCCGACGATCACCGCGAGCAGCGCGCCCAGGAGCAGGACCACGTTCGAGCCGTCGAAGCTGTAGGTCATGCCCGCGACCACGAGGAGGTGCGAGCCGACGAGGCCGCCGAGTGCGGAGGCCAGCGCGACGACCAGGAGCAGCACCACCCTGGCCAGCGACTGCAGGAAGGAGAACGTACGGCCGCGCAGGCCGTCCTCGACCTCCAGGCCGATCAGTGTGTAACCGATGATCCAGGTGGTGCCCGCGCACATTCCCAGGAGCACGGTGAGCACGATGACGAGGGCCAGGTTGTGGATGAGCGCGATGGCCGCGAGGGTCAGCCCGGCGAGGATGATGGTCAGGCCGAACATGCGCCGCCTGGACAGCTCCCCGAGCAGACGGGGGCCGAAGAACATGCCGATTCCCATGCCCAGGAAGACCGCGCAGAAGACGGCGCCGTAGCCCGCGTCGCCGCCCTGCAGGGCGGTCACGTATGCCTTGGCCACGCCGACGACCGCGCCCCCGGCGGCGAAGGCGCCCAGCATGCCGATGATCAGCCCGCGCACCACGCGGTTGCCGCCGACGAACCGCCAGCCCTCGACGACCTGCCGCAGCACGGACGGCGTGGACACCCTGAGAATGTGGTCCTTCGGAATGTCCCGCAGCGTGAAGATCAGGCTCGCGGAGACCAGGTAGGCCAGGGCGTTGACGCCCAGGGCCACATCGGTGGGCCTAACGGCGAACCCGGGGACGGCCGTGGTGAACATGCCCATGACCGCCGACAGGACCGCGAAGAGCGCGGCCGCGACAGGAGCCGTGCCGTACGTGACGAGCAGGTTGAGCTGGTTGGCCTCCTCCAGCCGCTCCTTGGGCACGAGGTTGGGCACCGTCGCGTCCTTGGCCGGCACCCAGAACAGGTTCGCGCACTCGACGAGCAGCGTCGCGATGATCACCCACTGGTAGCTCCCCACCAGCGGGATCGAGGCGACCACGGCGAATCTGACGAGGTCCGCGGTCACCATCGCCAACCGGCGGTCGAACCGGTCCGCGACCGCGCCCGCGAGCGGACCGAGAAGGATCGCGGGCAGCATCTTGGCGATGAACACACCGCCGATGGCGAGGCTCTGCGCCTGGTATCCCGATCCGGCGGTGAGGTTTCCCGCCAGGGCGGTCAGGGCGATGATGTTCAGCCAGTCGCCGAGGCTGCAGACCGACATGGCCGTCCACAGCCTGCGGAAGGGCGCGTTCGCCAGCACGTTCGGCGGCTTGCGTCGCCTGGCTGCCCGGCCGTGGGTGCTCATGATGTCAGCGTATCCAGGTGCTCGCTGGGCGGGAAAAGAGTACGAGGGGGCCGGTTTTCCGCCCGCTCGTCGCCTGAGGGTAGTACGTCCCGCCCTGTCCCGCAGGACGGACGCGAGATCGGCCGCCCACTTTTCCCGCCGACGCGCCCATCATCCCGCTCGGACGGACGGTACACGCCCGGAAATCAGGCCCTGAGCTCGATGAGGGTGATCTCCGGCGGGGCACCGACCCGGACCGGCGGCCCCCAGTAGCCCGCGCCCCGGGTGACGTAGATCTGGGTGCCGTCCACCTTGTCCAACCCCGCGACCACCGGCTGCTGCAGAGGAACCGCCAGGTTGAACGGCGCCATCTGCCCGCCGTGGGTGTGCCCGGACAGCTGGAGATCGACGCCGTACCCCGCGGCCTGCCTGATCTGGACCGGCTGGTGCGCGAGCAGCACGACCGGCCGCGCGGCGTCCCGCCCGCCCAGGGCCTTCTCGAAGTCGGGGCCGTCCTCGGACAGCGTTCCGTTCAGGTCGTTGATCCCCGCCAGGTCGAGTACGGCTCCCGCGTGGGCGATCTCGACCCGCTCGTTGCGCAGCGACCGCACGCCGAGGGAGTTCAGCTCCTCGATCCACTCCTGTGGCCCGTTGGACGTGTAGTACTCGTGGTTACCGGTCACGAAATATGCCCCATAGCGGGATTCAAGGTGGCGCAACGGAGCCGCCAGCGGCCCGAGCTCGGCCACGGTCCCGTCCACCAGGTCGCCGACGATCGTGACCACGTCGGCCTGGAGACCGTTGATCATCCGGACGATGCGCTCGGCGTGGCCCTTCCCGGTCAACGGCCCGATGTGGATGTCGCTGACCACGGCGAGCCGCAGGCCGCTCATCCGCGGATCCAGCCGGGGCAGCCGCACCGGGATCCGCTCGATCACCGGGTCGCCCAGGGCCGTGCGCACGCCGTACCCCACCGTGGCCAGCGCCCCGACGCCCGCGACCGTGGCGGCCGTGCGCGCGATGAACACCCGCCGGTCGATCCCGGCCGGCTGCCGCCCGGCCCGCCGGGTCGCCAGTACGGCCACCGCCCGCGGGATCTCCAGGGCCACCGTGAACACGAGCAGGTAGAACATCACGGCCAGCCACATGTAGCCGGGCCACGCGATGACGTGCTCGAACGTCATCCCGAAGACCCGGCCTCCGGCGACGGCCAACGGCAGCAGAGCCCCGAGCACGACCAGCGCCCAGGTGAACACCCGGCGCGGGAGGCTCCCCGGGCGGGTGGCCGGCCTGACCAGCCGCCACCACAGGTAGACGTGCACGGCGACCACGACGACCACGATCGTGATCAGAAACCCCACGGTGTACTCCCCTCGCTCCGCTGCCGGACGATCTTACGAAGCGAGTCCTGAGAGCGCGCTGAGCCTACCCGGCCGGAAACCCGGTCAGGACTTGGCCGCGGGCTTCTTCGCGGGCGCCTTCTTCGCCCGGGTCGTGGTCCGCTTGGGCGCGGGGGCACGCTCGCGACGCTCCGCCAGCAGCTCGGCGGCCCGCTCGATCGTGATGTCCTCGACCGTGTCGCCCTTGCGCAGCGAGGCGTTCGTCTCGCCGTCCGTGACGTACGGCCCGAAGCGCCCCTCCTTCACCACCACGGGCTTCTTGGAGTTCGGGTCGTCGCCCAGCTCGCGCAACGGCGGAGCGGCCGCGGCCCGGCCCCTGCCCCGGGCCTTGGGCTGCGCGAACAGCTCCCTGGCCTGGTCGATGGTGACCGTCAGCAGGTCCTCCTCGGAGGCGAGCGACCGCGAGTCGGTGCCCTTCTTGATGTAGGGCCCGAACTTGCCGTTCTGCGCGGTCACCTCCTCGCCGTCGATCTCCCCGACGACCCGGGGGATCGCCAGCAGCCTCAGCGCGTCGTCCAGCGTGATGGTGTCCAGCGACATGGTCTTGAACAGGGAGCTCGCCCGCGCCTTGGGCACTTCGGCCTTCTTGGTGCGCTTCTTGCCCTCGGCGGGCGCCGGCTCCTCCGGCAGGATCTCCGTGACGTACGGGCCGAACCGCCCGCTCTTGGCCACGATGACGTTGCCGGTGACCGGGTCCTTGCCCAGCTCGCGGTCACCGCTCGGACGGGCGAACAGCTCCTCGGCCTTCTCGGCGGTGAGCTCGTCGGGCGTCATGTCCTCGGGCACGTTCACCCGGGCGCCGTCGCGGTCGAGGTAGGGGCCGTAGCGCCCGACCCGGATCACGATGTCGCTGCCCCTGATCGGGAAGGAGCTGATCTCCTTGGCGTCGATCTCGCCCAGGTCGGTGACCATCTCCTTGAGACCCTCGTCGCCGTCCCCGCCGAAGTAGAACCGGCGCAGCTCGGGCACCCGCTCCGCGCGGTCGTTGGCGATGTCGTCGAGGACCTTCTCCATGTCCGCGGTGAAGTCGTAGTCGACGAGGTTGCCGAAATGCTGCTCAAGCAGGTTGACCACGGCGAACGCGAGGAAGGACGGCACCAGCGCGGTGCCCTTCTTGAACACGTACCCCCGGTCGAGGATCGTGCCGATGATCGACGCGTACGTCGACGGGCGACCGATCTCGCGGTCTTCCAGCTCCTTGACCAGCGACGCCTCGGTGTAGCGCGCGGGCGGCTTGGTCGAGTGCGCCAGCGCGTTCAGCTCGGCCGCGGTCAGCCGCTCGCCCTCCGACAGGTTGGGCAGCCGCTTCTCGGCGTCGTCCCTGTCGGTCGACGGGTCGTCCGCGCCCTCGACGTACGCCTTGAGGAAGCCGTGGAAAGTGATCGTGCGGCCGGTCGCGCCGAACTCGACGTTCTCGCCGGAGCTGGACGTGCCGCCGACCTTCACCGACACCGACTCGCCGACCGCGTCCTTCATCTGGGACGCGACCGTACGCTGCCAGATCAGCTCGTACAGCCGGAACATGTCCCCGGCCAGCCCGGTCTCGCCCGGGGTGCGGAACTCCTCACCGGACGGGCGGATCGCCTCGTGCGCCTCCTGGGCGTTCTTGACCTTGCTGGCGTAGACGCGCGGCTTGTCCGGCACGTACGCAGAGCCGTACAGCTTGATGGCCTGGCCGCGGGCGGCGGCGACGGCGGTCTCCGACAGCGTGATGCTGTCGGTACGCATGTAGGTGATGAAGCCGTTCTCGTAGAGCCGCTGGGCGATCTGCATGGTGTACTTCGCCGAGAAGCCGAGCTTGCGGCTCGCCTCCTGCTGCAGCGTCGTCGTCCTGAACGGCGCGTACGGCTTGCGTGTGTACGGCTTGCGCTCCACCGACGTGACAGCGTACGACGCGTTGCCCAGGCGTCCCGCCAGCGCTCCGGCGGCGGCCTCGTCCAGGTGGAGGACGTCGGCGCTCTTCAGCGCGCCCGTGGAGGCGAAGTCACGGCCCTGCGCGACCCGCCTGCCGTCCACGGCGGTCAGAGTGGCGCTGAACCTGCGCGGATCCTCGTCCCTGCCCGTGTCGAAGAGTGCCTGCAAATCCCAGTAGCTCGCGGCGGTGAACGCCATGCGATCCCGCTCGCGCTCGACCACCAGCCGCGTCGCCACGGACTGCACGCGGCCGGCCGACAGCCGGGGCTTGACCTTCTTCCACAGGACCGGGCTGACCTCGTAGCCGTACAACCGGTCGAGGATGCGCCGGGTCTCCTGGGCGTCCACGAGCCGGAGGTCGAGGTCGCGCGGGTTGGAGACGGCGTCCTGGATGGCGTGCGGTGTGATCTCGTGGAAGACCATCCGGTGCACCGGCACCTTGGGCTTGAGCACCTCGCGCAGATGCCAGGCGATCGCCTCGCCCTCGCGGTCCTCGTCAGTGGCGAGGTAGAGCTCGTCGGCGTCCTTGAGCAGCTGCTTCAGCTTGGAGACCTGGGACTTCTTGTCCGGGTTGACGACATAGAGCGGCTCGAACTCATGGTCGACGTTCACCCCCAGACGGGCCCATGCCTCTCCTTTGTACTTCTCAGGGATGTCATCGGCCCTCTCCGGAAGATCACGGATGTGACCGATGCTGGACTCCACGATGTAGCCGCGCCCGAGGTACCCGGCGATGGTCTTCGCCTTGGCAGGCGACTCGACGATCACCAGGCGGGTTGCGCCGGCGTTGCCGTCCTTGGCTGGCACGCTGCTTCCTACCTCGCTGTTCCCTGTCGTTCCCCGTGTTCCCAGTCGGGACAGCCGCCCTCACAGCAGGGTCGGCTGATCCTTCGCCCGGCCCGGCCACGGGATCGTTTCGACGGTAACCCGTCGCCGGAAGTCCTTCCCCCTCGGGCTACCCGGTCCCGCCCCGGTGTGTAACTCACCTGGACCTTCTATCCACGAGGACGCAGAATAGAGCCAGGCGGGTTCCCCTAACACACCTCTCGGAGACTAATCGCTGTGCTGGACTACTCCTACAAGGACCTCTATCTGCCGTGCGGGACCTCACGTGAGGTCGCCAGGCAGGTTCTCACGGAGCATGCCGAGTACGGAAGCTGGGAACTGGACCGGCTGCGACTTTATCCCGACGGAAGCAGGCGCGTCCGACTGCGCCGCAAGATCATACGCGTCGTCCGCACCATGTGACCACGTCCGCGGATGGTCGGCATGCCTTCATCGGCATGGCTTTGCCCGCCCCGGGCCGCGCCCCCGGAGCGGGCAAGCTCTTCGCGGCTTCGCCGTACCGGCCTGGTGAGAGCGGCCTTGGGCCGAGCCCGCCAGAGGCGTGACGAAGCTTTTCCACTTCCTCCCACTCCGGGTGCATCACCTGGAGGGGGAGGAAGCGCCTCTGCTCACTCGCTGGGCTGTTGGCCTTGCCAGTCGCCTGGGCGATGAGCGCTCGTGGTCACCCGCACCGGGGCCGGATCGGCAACCGGTTGCCACCGCGTGCCCCGGGCGGGTGAGATGTTTCTTACCTCTCGCCGCGGAGGCGGAAGCGGCGCACGACCGCGAACATGGTCGCCGAGGCGGCGAACATGGCGCCCAGGGCCAGCGCGATGAGCGAGCCGGGGTTCATCCCGGTCACGCCGACCGGCTGCTCGGCGCTCATCAGGCCGAGGTCACCGAGCGGGAGCACGTCGCTCGCCCCACCGAGGGCGTTCGCTCCTCCGAGGCCGTTCGCCACGGGCAGCGAACCGACCAGGCCCGTCACCGGGGCGAGCGCCGCACCGGCGCCTCCCTTGCCCGCGGCGGGCCGGCTCGGCGTCAGCGCGGCGGTGGGGAGCACCCCGCTGTCCGCGGCGCCAGGGACCATCGGCAGGGTGGACAACATCCCGCTGGTCTTCACCGGCACGGCCTTGCGCGCGCCCTTGTTCCAGGTGCCGTGCAAGGTCTTGCGGCCGTGCCACTGCCCGCCGCCCACGCTGGCGCCGCCGAGGCATCCGGCCGCGGCGTCACCGAGCACGGCCACGGCGTTGCCGCAGATGTTGATCGGAGCGGTGATCGGGGCGACGATCTGGTTCCCGCCCAGGATGCTGTGCGCACCGCTGGTGACGTTGCGACCCGCGCCGCCACCGGCGCCACCACTGACCGAGGCGCCGCCCTTGCAGTTGGCCTTGGCGTCACCGAGCACGGCCACGGCGTTGCCGCAGGCGTTGATCGGCGCGGTGATCGGGGCGACGATCTGGTTCCCGCCCAGGATGCTGTGCGCACCGCTGGTGACGTTGCGACCCGCGCCGCCACCGGCGCCACCGCTGACCGAGGCGCCGCCCTTGCAGCCGGAGAAGGCGTCACCCAGTACGCCGACCGAGTTGCCACAGACGTTGACCGGCGCCGTGATCGGAGCGAGGATCTGGTTTCCCCCGAGGATCGAGGAACGACCCGAGGTGACGTTGCCGCCCGTGCCGGCCCCTGAGTTCTTCACGGACGTGCCACCGGCGCAACCGGCGCTGGCGTTGCCCACCGCGTTGCCGCAGGCGTTGATCGGCGCGGTGATCGGGGCGATGATCTGGTTCCCGCCCAGGATGCTGTGCTCACCGTTGGTGACGTTGCCTCCGGCGCCGCCGGGACGGCCGTGACCGTGCCCGTGCCCGTGACCGCGGTAGCCGTGCCCGCCGCCGTTGCCCGGGCCGCCGACCGAGGCGCCGCCCTTGCAGCCGGAGAACGCCTCGCCCAGAACGGCGACCGAGTTGCCGCACAGGTTGATCGGGGCCGTGATCGGGGCGACCACCTGGTTGCCGCCGAGGATCGAGGACCGGCCGGAGGTCCGGTTGCCGCCGGCCCCCGATCCGGAGTTCTTGACGGACGCGCCGCCCTTGCAGCCCGCGGTGGCGTCGCCGAAGATCGCGACCGCGTTGCCGCAGGCGTTGATCGGAGCGGTGATCGGGGCGACGATCTGGTTCCCGCCCAGGATGCTGTGCTCACCGTTGGTGACGTTGCTCCCGGCACCGCCGTTGCCGCGGCCACCGTTGACGACCGACGCACCGCCCTGCGACGTCGCGGACGAGTCACCGGCGACGGCGACGGCGTTGCCGCTGATGTCGATCGGAAGTGAGATGGGGAGGTTGAGCTGGTTGCCGCCACCGATCGAGCCGCTGCCCGAGGTGTCGGCGAAAGCCGTACCGCTGCCGAGGGACATGACACCGACGGCGAGAAGCGCCACGGGGGTCGAACCCTTCGCCCACGTTCGCATGATGGATGCTCCTAGGTTCTTTGGGGGATACCTGACAACTCGCGACGGAGGTCCGGGCCAGGGCACAGCGGGGCCGTGGACCGTCACGAGGGATTTGGGAAAACTCGCGTCACCCGCACGGAGACGCTCAGGCGGCACGGCTCGGAGGAATCGAGGCCGTCGCAGGGCATGCTCCGCCACCGGTCCGGTGTTCGATGAGGTGGACCGGCGTGAACGCGGGATCAGTCAGGCGAGAAGGATGGGTCGTCCGCCGCTGTGCGCACGACCGGGGGAAGGACTGCCGCGACAGGCGCGGGCAGCGCCACGAGCCGCACGTCGTAGAAGGATCGTGCGACATCCCCGAACAGGATCGATCCACCGCTCCCTTGCGGAACCATGCCATGGCTCCCTGGGGTGTGGTCCGCGGTGGCCGGTGGTGGGAATCCGGGCGTCGACTGGCTGGTCAGCCCGTCGACCGTGCGCCCGGCCATCGCCTCGGCGTTGACCAAGGCATCGTCACTCGTGGGGAAACCGTCGGCTCTCGTGGAGGCACCGCCATCGATGACCGACCCGGTGACGACAGCTGAGGGGGCCGCGTCGGCACTGGCCGAAGCCGTGCCGAAGACGCCGAAGATCACACCGAGCAACCAGGCGACGGCGACGAATCCGCTCACGATCAGAAAGCGGACCAGCCGCGAGCCGGCCACGAACCGCGCCATCCGGCTCTTCCCGCCGGTCTCGGAAGCAGTCGCGGGCACGCACGGGTCGGCGGCGGGCATCTCTGCCCGCGACCGATCTTCCGCCGTGCGTGCCACGCGACCTCCCCGAGATCCACCGAGTCCGCCTTGGTGCGGATCAACCCCTCAACGCAGAGTTACTCTATCGATACGCCAAGTGATCGCAACCGGTTTCTCAGCAGTAATCGAGGAAACGGTCAAGAACCCGAACCCCGAACTTGAGCGAATCCACCGGAACCCGCTCATCGACCCCATGGAACATTCCGGAAAAATCTAGATCCGCCGGAAGACGCAGGGGCGCGAAGCCGAACCCGCGGATGCCCAGGCGGCTGAACGCCTTGAGGTCGGTGCCCCCGCTCAGCGTGTACGGCACGGCCTTGGAGCCGGGATCCTCCTCCTGGAGCGCGTCGGACATCGCCTTGACCAGAGAGCCCTCGAAGGCCGTCTCCAGCGCGACGTCGTGGTAGACGAACTCCCTGGTGACGTTCGGCCCGAGGAGCTCGTCCACCGTGCCGAAGAACTCGTCCTCATAGCCGGGCAGGAAACGCCCGTCCACGTGCGCCGAGGCACTCTGGGGGATGACGTTGGCCTTGTACCCGGCGTCCAGCATGGTGGGATTGGCCGTGTTCCGCAGGGTGGCGCCGACCATACGGGCGAGCGGGCCCAGCTTGGCCACGGCCTCCTCCGCGTCCTCCGCCTTCAGCTCGATGTCGAACGCCTCGCGGAAGAAGGACTGGACGGTCGGCGTGAGCCGTACGGGCCACTGGTAGCGGCCCAGGCGGCCGATCGCCTCGGCGAGCTCGGTGACGGCGTTCTCGTCGTTGAGCATCGAGCCGTGGCCGGCCCGGCCCGTCGCGGTCAGCTTCATCCAGGCGATGCCCTTTTCCGCCGCCTCGATGAGATAGAGACGACGGCTGTCCGAGATGCTCACGCTGAAGCCGCCGACCTCGCCGATCGCCTCGGTGCAGCCCTCCAGGACGTCCGGGTGATGATCGACGAGCCACTGCGCGCCGTAGTTCCCTCCGGCCTCCTCGTCGGCCGTGAACGCCAGCACGACGTCTCTCGGAGGCTTCCTGTTCTGGCTGAGCCGCTGCCGTACGACGGCGAGGATCATGGCGTCCATGTCCTTCATGTCCACCGCACCACGGCCCCACACGCAGCCGTCGGCGATCTCGCCGCTCATCGGGTGATGCGTCCAGTCGGCCGCGTTGAACGGGACGACGTCCAGATGCCCGTGGAGCAGAAGCGCTCCCCGCCCGGAGTCCGCCCCTTCGATGCGGGCGATGACGTTGGCCCGCCCGGTGTCGGATTCGAGGATCCGCGGTTCGAGCCCCACCTCGGCGAGCTTCTCCGCGACGTACTCGGCGGCTTGGCGCTCGCCCGGACCCGCGTTGTCACCCGCGTTCGTGGAGTCGATGCGGATCAGGTCCCGGCACAGGCCGACGACCTCGTCCTCGCCGTTGAGCGGAGTCATGCGCCTCTCCCCGTGTCTGCCGTGCTTCGGTCGGTCACAGCGTGGTCCTCCTGTTCACGTACGGCTGGTGCCTTCCATCCTGCCGTCCGCTCGCGTCCCGGAGGAGTGGGCATGGGGGCGTCTGATTCTCGGTATGACCCACACGCCGGACAGTGCTAATCTGTGTGAGCCGACGCGGGATGACGGTCCCACGTGCAGGCACCAAGTCCGGGTGGCGGAATAGGCAGACGCGCTAGCTTGAGGTGCTAGTGCCCAGTGATGGGCATGGGGGTTCAAGTCCCCCCTCGGACACCAAGATCATTCATGGGGTTGCATGAAAATGCAGGATTGAGTCAACGCTCGGGCGGTTTTGTCCGGGCGTTTCGCTTTTACTCGACCGGTTCAGTTACGGGTGTACTGCATAGTCCTCCATGGAGGTTCGACTCGCCGACCGCGTCACATCCTGATGACGATGCTTTCGCCTTGAACAACGGTCACGAGTGCGGGGACATCCGCCTGATAAGTGAGCGTCAGACCCATCGAGCGGCACAGGGCGACCTGTTCGGCGAGGACGCGCGGAACCTCGACCATCTCCAGATTGCTCCGTTTCGCCGACTCTGCGACTGCTCGGATGAGCCATGCACCCAGGTGCTCAGCCACCTTGTCGTCCCGGACGAAGACGTTCGGGTGATGCCCTTGACGGCACCGGTAGTTGGACCGGTTGTTGGTCCACGACCCTTCCAAGGACCGCTGGCAGAAGCCGCAGCGCAGCAGCCCTCTGAACGCATAGGTCCGTGTTGTGCCGAGGATCACAGGAGCGAACTGGGCACGGTCGAAGTCCCCGATGCTGATGATGGCGGGGTGAGCGGGATGCCGTGACCACACCCACGATGGCTCGGGATTGCCCCGCCTCACTTGGTGAACGCCCATAGCGATGTCACGGGGATCGACCAGCACCTCGGTCGTGCGTTGCTTGTTCCACACCTGGTAGCCGGTGTAGCGGGCGTTACGCAGGATCGACAGCACGGTGCCGACCGTCCACATCTCGCCAGAGCGGTGAGGATTCCGGGCGCGGTCGTGAGCCGACGGGCAGGGCACCCGGGTGGCGTTGAGGGTGGCGGCGATCCGCCCGGCGCCCAGCCCGTCGAGTCGAAGCATAAAGATCCTCTTCACCACCGCAGCGGCCGGCGGATCCAGAGCGAGCCGGTGGAGCCGTACCCCTGCGGCGGCCTGCTGGGGATTGGGGTGAAGTCCGGCGTCGGCCAGCCGATATCCGTACGGCGGGCGCCCTCCCAGGAAACGGCCTTCGAACTCGGTCTGGGCTGTCATCGCGGCGCGAACCCTGACCTGGATCCTGTGGCGCTCGGCCTTGGAGATCCCCGCGTACATGGACATGATGAGGTTGTGCGCCTCGGAGTCCGGATCGATGGGGCCACCGATCTCCGGAACCCACAGCGGCACGCCGAAGTGGGCGAACAGCGGGAAGGTCAGGACGTACTGGTTGTCGTAGAAGACCCGCTGCGGTTCGCCGATGACCACGGCGTCGAAGCCCCGTTCCGGATCGTCCAATGCGGCGAGCAGGCGCGCGGCCTGGGGACGCCGTGACCAGGCGACCGAGCGAGAGTACCCGATGTCGAAGAACTCGGTCACGATCGTGCCGTTGCCTTCGATCAGGCCCTCGGCTCGGGAGCGTTGCCACTGTTTCGAGGTCGTGGGATCTTGCAGGTCCTCAGTGGATACCCGCCCTGCGAACGCGAATCTGAGCACTCACCCATCGTGCTCGTCAAGGAGGTCCAGATACCCCTGAACGGCCTCCCACAGACGATGCTCCGGATAGCGGCCAGCCCCCCCGATGCTCATGACGCCACTCGTGCTCCCAGTACCTCGCGTGTACGGCACGCAGATGGCTCAGAGCCGTCCGAAGCTCCCCGACCACTTGAGCGCGTTCATCCCCTGGAGGCTGCGCCACCTGGCGCAGCCGGTCGAAACGGCGCTCGGCCAGCGCGTCGAGTGCGATCTCATCCGGACCGTCCAGAGACCAGAACCGAACCGGCCCGCTGATGACGTGGCTCCATACCGGCTCCAGGTGAGAGCGCCACCAATAGGCGACCCCGCCCTTGTCCAGCCGTAGGAGATCGGCCAGCCACTCGGTGCCACGCGGGTGCGACTCCCAGGGCACATCCTCTGGCGGGAGGTTCAGCACGAAGGCGACCTCCACGTTGTCGAGCGGATCGGCACCGGCGAGCACGTCGCCGAACACGTAGGCCTCGCGCAGGAACGGCTCCTCCAAGCGGCATCCGCTTGGTCCGCTCACACGCCTCGGCGAGGATCCTCAGCCTCTCCACTGCTCTGCGGTATCGCGTCGCCCACCACCTCTCGCGAGCGAGCGTACGGCTTGGTAGAGGGCGGTATGCGGAGTCAGCCGGCCCAGAGGATGTCGACGATGCGCAAGGACTGGGTCTCCTCATCGAGGATGAACGTCAACATCCCTTGGATGTCATCTCCGAAGAAGGCATGTCTCACCGCGGACTGACCAGGACGCTCCGCGACCGCGTCCCACGGATTGCGGAGGAGTTCGATGAGACGCTCAAGCAGCGGGCCGTCGCGAACCTCCTCGGGAAGACCGTTCAGTTCGTACAGGGCGCGTCCATGGAAGCCATCGAACTTGTAGCTCACACCCGGCCTTCCCACTCCGGCGGGGTGTAGCGAGTGAACATCTCCGTACGCCCCTGGAGAGCGTCATCGACAGCCTCCCCGTAGCCGGGGCGGGTGTAAGCGATCGCACGCAGGCGCCACTGACGCAACAGCGTCTGTACCTGCTTGAAGCGGACCAAGTCGTGCGCGGCTTCCAAAGCCTCGTCATACTCTGACCGGAATTGGGCACGGTGCGACGGCGGAAGCGCCTCGAAGATCGCAGCCGGGTCCTCCCCAGGATCACGAGGCGCGACGGGTTCCAGAGGCTGAGCGGTCATACCGACCAATCTATCCTCCCGAGCACAGCGTCGCCGCGAACTGTAAATCAGCGCCACCGACGCGGAGAACGGTTGGGCTGAACCGCTGGTCGATCACGTCATGTCGACTTCGGCACGCCGCTGCTGGCCGTACGTCTGCGTGACGGCGCCCTGGAGATCTCCACGATGAAGCCGCCGAAGCCGAGCAGCCGAATGTCTCGTCTGACTGACGTCTGCGCGCTGGCGTCGGTCGAGGCATTGAAGCGCTACGTCGACGAAGGGACCGACAAGCCGGTCGCTCCATTGGCCGAACTCCTCGTCGAGTTGCTGATCTCCGAACCGGAGCTCTCGCCGCACGGACACGTACTTTGGTACATGCTGGGCCTGGCTTCAGCTACGGCAATCCTCTGTGAGGGGTCGTAGACGAGGTGCAGGCCCATCCGCGTTTAGAGGTCGCTTCGGTCGGCTGGATCCGCCTCCTTCAGGACGTCTGTCATCTCGGACAGTCGTGGGATCAGCTCCATGATCTCCCTCTCGGTGGTCTCTCTCTTGTGATCGATCGCGCGTAGCTGTCCTTCCGCCTTGAGCCGCTCGGCCCGTGTCTCGGCCATCCACTTGCCGATCTCCTGGGGATCGTCGCCCGCGTACAGAGTCGAGCGGTAGCGGGCCATCCGGCGATCACAGTCGTCGACGGTCCGCTTGGCCACCTCGATCGAACAACCACGGACACCTCCGTACACAGTCCGTGTCCGCTGCCTCGTCCGGTGGCCACGGACCCACCCATTTCTCCCGAACTCAGCACCGAGGCGCTCACAGACGAGCATCTCCGCGGGCGCGGGGGCGATGCCCTGGTCGCATTTAGGCCACGCCCCAACCCGATACAAGTCGTATCCAAGGGGTGTTGCCTAGCCTCTCCCTGGACGCTAGACCGGGAGCGTCCAAGTATGAGATGCGTACGCAATATGCACCTCAGTTCTTCCCGGCTTTCCACGGCGAAGTATCAAGGAATTTCTCATGCAGATCGGATACGCAGTCCCGCAGTACGGCGCCTTCGCCGACCCGGATTTCATCCGGCAGGCCAGCGCGGATCTGGAGGCCATGGGCTATAGCAGCCTGTGGGCGGGTGATCGAATCATGCTGCCGCTTGCCCCCAGCGATCCCTACCCGGGAGGAGACGGCGAGGTCCCCCCGGCCTTCGCGACGTTCTTCGACCCGCTGACCGCATTGACGCTGGCCGCTGTCAGCACTCGGGAGGTCCGGCTGGGAACCAGCACGCTCAACGCGCTGTGGCAACCGCCGGTCCTGCTCGCCCGCATGCTGACCTCGCTCGACCTGCTCAGCCATGGACGGCTGGACGTCGGCATCGGTCTCGGCTGGCTGCGTGACGAATACACCGCGACCGGGGTGCCCTGGCAGGGGAGGGGAGACCGGCTCGAAGAGACGCTCGACGTGATGGAGGCCGTCTGGAGCAGTGAGGTGGTCGAGCACAAGGGCACTCTCTGGACCGTGCCGCCGTCGCACATCGACCTCAAGCCCTTCCAGCGGCCGCGCCCCCCGATCCTGCTCGCCGGTTACACGCCCTCGGCTCTGGAGAGGATCGGCCGGCGAGCCGACGGCTGGCTGAGCGCGGCGATACCCATGCCCTATCTGACCTCCCTGTGGGATATGGCGCTGCAGAGCGCGGCACGCGTCGACCGGGACCCGTCGGCCCTGCGAATGGTGGTGCGCGTCAATCCGAAGATCACCGATTCGCCCGCGCCCGACGACCAGGTGCCGCACGCCGGAACCGTGCAGCAGATCGGTGACTACCTGCTGACCCTCGCCCAGGCCGGTGCCCACGAGGCGTTCGTCGACCTGCAGACGACGACGTCCTCGCGCGATCAGTTCATGGACGTCGCGCATGAGCTCATCACCAGGCTGCACGCCGGCTGAGCTCGCGCGCCCAGCCCACGCTCGGCACCGTGGCACCGCAGGCGCATCCGCCCACCGACGCCGTCCTGACGGTCGAGGAGCGCAGCAGGAACGTGGACAGGTTCGGCCAGCTCGCGTGGTTGATGATGCCGTAGTCGGCGCATTCCCCCTCCAGCGGCTGTAGCAGGGTCGAGTTGGGCAGCGCGGTCTTGGCCTGCAACCAGCCGGCCGTGTACTCCCACACCTTCAGCAAGGTCTCGCGGTCGTCGGCGTAGAAGTAGTTGAACAGGAAGGCGTGGTCCGGGCCGTGGTCGACGTCGCCCAGCCGGGCCGCGTCGCGGCCCGCGATCTGGTGGGTGCGGCGGGCGGGCGACGGCGTGACGGTCGTTGACGAGCTTCACGAGGCGCCCCTTCAGCTGGGGTGGGCGTTCACGCGGCGTGCCGTCTGTTCAGGCCGGACAACCGCCAGGCCAGCCGGGTGCGGACGGCGGGGATGCGGCCGGCCAGGGCGAGGAGGAGATTGCGCAGCACGCGGTGGCCGGCGGCGGCGGTGGCCAGCTTGGTGAGCCGCCCGGCGAGGGCGACCACCTGCTCGGCTTGCGGGCGGCGGGTGGCGGCGTAGGAGTCGAGCAGGCTGTCCGGTTCGCCGTCGAGCACCCGGGCCAGCGTCTCGCCCAGGTGTACGGCGTCGTCGATGCCCAGGTTCATGCCCTGGCCGCCGGCGGGCGAGTGCACGTGGGCGGCGTCGCCGGCCAACAGGAGGCGACCCCGGCGGTAGGTGTCGGCGATGCGGTGGTGGACCCGGAAGCGCGAGCTCCAGATCAGCTCCTGCACCCGCGCGGGCTCGGCCTCGGGGCCGCGGGTGTCGAGCAGGTGCTGCACGAAGGGGATGCCGGGTTCCTTGGGGGCCTGGTCCACGGTGGCGACGATGCGGTGCAGGCCGCCGCGCAGCGGGGCGACGACGACCAGTCCGGCGGGCGAGAAGTACAGGATGACCTCGTTCTGCGGCACACCGCCCGACAGGCGGACGTCGGCCAGCACGAACGACTCGGCGTAGGTGCCGCCGGTGAAGCCGATCCCGGCGCTCTGGCGGACGGTGCTGTTCAGGCCGTCGGCACCGATCAGGTAGGCGGCTCGGATCTGCTGCCCGTCCTCCAGGGTGGCGGTGACGCCGTCGGCGTCCTGCTCGACGCGGGTCACCCGGGCGGGCCTGATCACCTTGCCGCCGAGCTCTTGCAGGCGGGCCAGCAGGTGGGCCTCAGTGTCGGCCTGGGAGATCATCAGGGTGTAGGGGTAAGCGGTGGGCAGGCCGCCGAAGGGCACCGGCACCAGCACCTGGTCGCGGTCGCGGATGGTGAAGACCGGAGTGGGGATGCCGTGCGCGGTCAGCCGGTCCGCCACGCCGTACGGCTCCAGGACTTCCAGGGTGCGTGCGTGCACGACGGCGGCGCGAGAGGTGTTGGCGCCCTCCGCCTGCGCGTCCACGATCATGACCTGCCGGCCGCGCTGGGCCAGGACGATCGCGGCGGTGAGCCCGGCGGGCCCGGCTCCGATGATGAGCGCTTCGGCGTTCACGTCGCCTCCTTGGTCAACGGCTGTGCGATCCGGAGCGTGCTCCCCTGCGGGCTTCCCTGATCGCCTCGCAACTGCTGGGGCTGGCCCTGTCCCGCTACATCCTGAAATTCCCGCCGATGGTGGCGACAACGGAGGAAGAGCTCATCGCCTGGCTGAGTCCCACGATCCAGCGCTATCTCACCGAGTGAAACCACAACGCCCGCCCATCGGTCCACGACTTAGCGGGGGGTGCGCCACCACGCCTGCACGGGAGGGGCGAGGTTTCAGGACCTGCGGTGCAGGCGCTGACTGCGGCGGTGTCCTGGCGCCCTGGCGATCGACGGCTCAGACGTGTTCAAATCCTCGCTCGATGGCGTCAAGCGCCTGCCCAACGACATCTTTGACCTGCCGTTCAACCTCAGTCGGCTCCGCCCCACCGAGGAGTCCTCGCTGGAGGAGATCATGGCGGAGTACCAGAGCGCCGACCATCAGAGCCGCCCACGGCGCCGATCCGCTGGCGGCCGCCAGCGGATCCAACCACGACTGAAGAATCGCAGCGCGACGAGTTCTCAGCGTCGGAGAGTCGTATTCGCATTGGGCCCAGACACGCATCGCGTTCCACGAGTCGGTGTCGACCCCAGTCCACGGACACGGAGCGGTGAGCAGGGGGCCGTCGAGAATCATCGGCCGGAGAGTGGTTGTCGCCGACACCGACGCGCGGTGCCGAAGCGCGTCAACGAAGGCATCGAGGATCGCGGGCTCAGCGTCGAAGAACAGGTCTTCCTTCGCCCCGAAGTAGTTGGTCACAGTCTTCACGGAGACGTCCGCCGCCTCCGCGACCTGCGCCAATGTGACGTTCTCGAAGCCATCGCGCTCGAACAGCCGCGTCGCACGGTCTGAGATGCGTTGCCGGGTCTCTACGCGCTTGCGCTCCCGAAGGCCTCCATTTACCATGATGGTAAGTTTACCATGTTGGTAATTATCTGGCTATCGCGCCACATGCGCCGCGGTGACCCGTGTCACAGGCCAGGTGCATGCGGCACCCCGACGCCATCCACGAGAAGGACTCATGAACGACCCATCCATGTGCATCGCCAGGGACCACTTCGCATCGACATCAGCCGGTCGCGATGTCGACTATCAGGTTCTCCTCCCGTCCGACTGGGAGGAGGGCGAACGGCTCCCGCTCGTACTCCACCTCCACGGCGCGATGTCGTCATCAGCGTCACTGGAACTCGCGAGGCCGTTTTACGAGGACCTCCTCCAGCGAGGCGAATTCCCTCGCGCTGTTGTCGCGTGCCCGAGCACTCCCACAGCTGGAGGTTTCTATATGGACTGGCCGGACGGAGCCTCGTGGGAGGCGTTGATCACCGATGAGTTCCCTGAGCATCTTGCGGTGAAGTATGGGCCCTTCACCGAAACGGCCCTCATCGGCGCATCGATGGGAGGCTATGGGGCCCTCAAGGTGGCCTTCGGTGATCCGGATCGCTTCGCGGCAGTCGCAGCGATCTCGCCTGCCGTGTTCCCCGGCGAGACGCCGGAGGACGTTCCCCAGCCGAATCTCCCCTCTGTACTGGGTGATCTTCACCAGGCCATGGCGAACGGATCTGGCGACGCCGATACGTACGTCGGTAATTCCGTCTACGGGAGAGCACGTTTCAACGCCCACAGGATCCGCGACACTGCTCTTCCGATCCTGGTGGATTGCGGTGCCGCCGACGAGTTTCTCCTGCACGAGGGGGCGGACTATCTGCATGGAGTACTCACGGAGCTCGGCATCGCCCATGAGTTCCGGCTCGTTGAAGGCGCAGGGCACGTTGGGCCGGCGGCTGACGCTCGGACGCGGGATGCGATTCGGTTTGTCGGAGCTGCGCTCGGGCCTTTTCGTCGTTCAAATCACGGTGTTCACGCTGCGGGCGAACACCGCGGCTGATAGCGCCTGTCGGGGCCGATTCCTGACCAGCGCAGGCAGTTGGTGAAGCGACGGCGCCGCAAGGCCCGGCTGAAAGCTGCCGAGCTGGGCCGGTCGCGGGAGACAAGGCCTACTCCTATGGCCAATCGCGCCTACCTACACCGACGCCACATCAAGGCGGTCATCCCCTCAAGGGATGGAAGGAGCTGGCCACCCGCTACGACGCAACCCCGGCAGCTACCTCGCTGGCCTCCACCCGCACGGAATGCCCGAGGCCCGCCTGCAGGCCGCCCTCAAGGCCTTCCAGACCGACCGCCCGAAGTGGTTCGCCCGGCAGGCGCAGGTGTGGTTCGCCACCCATTTGAACGAGATCTCCCCGGCCGCCGTCGAGCACACCATCAGCCAGTGCCTGGCGACCTCGCCGTGGGCCACCGCCAAGCTCTTCGAGGCCGCCTTCCATGAGGACCACCGGGCGGGGCTGCGCGAGATCACCATCCCCGCCCTGGTCGTCCACGGCACCGCCGACTCCTCAGCGATGATCGCCGTCACCGGCCGCCGCACCGCCAAGCTGATCCCCGGGGCGATCTTCAAGGAGTATCCGACCGCCGGCCACGGCCTCTACTTCACCCACAAGGACCAGCTCAACGCCGACCTGCTGGACTTCATCACGGCCTAGCGCTGGACCGCCCGGCCGACGCTCCACGGGCGCTTGGTGTTCCTGGCGGGCCAGGCGAGGCGGTGCGGCAGCGCTCGAACCGAAGCAGGGTGATCCTCGCGCCTGTACGACCCCGCCGGGTCCGGATCTCAGTGATCCATCGGATGACGTCCGTTCCGAATAGAAAATTTTTCTTGACGAAAAAAGTTGTCGGTGGGAGGGTGGGGAGGCACACGGGACAAGAGAGGCAGGGATCAGTGATGAGGAAGATCGTTGCGGGGCTGTTCATCTCGCTCGACGGCGTGGTCGAGGCGCCGGACCAGTGGCACTTCCCGTACTTCAGCGATGAAATGGGCGAGGCTGTCGGCGGCCAGATGGCGGACACGGACACCATGCTGCTGGGCCGTCACACGTACGAGGCCTTCGCCGAGTACTGGCCGCACCAGAACAGTGACGTGCCCCCTGCCGACTTCATGAACGGGGTACAGAAGGTCGTCGTCTCCACCACGCTCGACAAGGCGACGTGGGAGCCGACCACGATCATCGGTGGGGACGTGAACGCTCAGCTCACGGCGCTCAAGGCGCAGCCAGGCAAGAACATCTCCATCACGGGCAGCCCGACCCTGGTGCGCACGCTGCTGCGCGACGGCCTGCTCGACGAACTGCGGCTGCTGGTGCACCCGATCGTGGTCGGCCATGGTCAGCGGTTGTTCGACGAAACGGCCGAATCGATCGGGCTCGCACTGGTGAGTTCACGGACCATCACCAACGGCGTGCTGGAGCTGGTGTACACGCCGGCGCCGATCCCGGCCCCGCAGTCACCCGAGGCCTGATCGTCCACCTGTTCACAGCGCCGGCGTGGAGATCACCGGGCCGATCTCCACGCCGAGTGCCTTCAATCGTCCAAGGTGGGCGGGCAAGCGAGCGGGAGCGGGATCACCCCTTCACCGCCCCGGCGATCATGCCCGTGCCCACCCGGCGCTGGAGGAACAGGAAGACGACGAGAACGGGCAGGGCGAACAGCGTGGCCGCGGCCATGGTGGCCCCCCAGTCGGCGCCGAACACGTCGCGGAAGGACGACAGCCACACCGGTAGCGTCCGCTTGCCCTGCTCCTTGATGATCAGGATGTTGACGAAGGCGAACTCGTTCCAGGCGGTGATGAACCCGAACAGCGAGGTCGCCATCAGGCCGGGCGCGAGAAGCGGGAAGATCACTTTGCGGAAGGCCGCCGACCGGTTACAGCCGTCGACCAGGGCCGCCTCCTCGACCTCGGCCGGGATGGCGGCCAGGAAGCCGCGGAGCGTCACGATCGTGAACGGTAGCGTGATCATGAAATACACGCCGGTCAGCATGGTGAGCGAGTCCAGCAGATCGCTGTCGCGGGCGATGATGAACATCGGCACGAGCAGCGCCTCCCAGGGCGCCATCTGCGCGGCGAAGACCGCCACGATGAACGCCCCCCTTCCCTTCCAGCGCATCCGCGCGACCGCGAACGCGGCAAGGAGCGAGACGACCAGCGCGATCAGCACGGCGGCACCGGTGACGATCAGGCTGTTGCGCCAGAACGTCCAGAACCCGTCCGCGCCGACGGCTGTGGCGAAGTGTGCGGTCGTTGGGTGAGCGGGCCACAGGGCGGGGGTCTCGGACTGGATGTCGGCGGTCGATGTGAACGCGGTGACGACCATCCAGTAGACCGGGAAGATCATCACGGCCAGGACGGCGAGGGCGGCCGCGTTGAGCGCGATCCGGCGCGGTCTCACGTCTCTGCTCCTTCCTGCTTGAGCATCCGCCGCAGGTTGCCGACCAGGGCGACGGTGAGGACGACGACGGTGAGCATGGCCACGGCCGAGCCGAGGTCGTAGCGGTGCAGCGCGCGAGCGATCTTGAAGGCGTAGACGGGCAGGGTGGTCGTCGCGCCGTCGGGACCGCCCTGGCTGAGGACCCATATCTGCGGGAAGCATTTGAACACCCAGATCACCTCCAAAGACGTGATCAGCGCGAACATCGGGCGCAGGATCGGAAACGTGATCTGCCGGAAGATCTGCCATGCGCCGCCGCCGTCGATCCTGGCCGACTCGTAGAGTTCGACAGGGATGGTGGTCAGCCCCGCGTAGAGGGTGAGCGCGGCGAACGGCACCGACTGCCACACCACCAGGACGACCAGAACGCCGAACATGGCTGTACCGTTCGCGAACCAGGAGAACCCCCGGAAGGAGTCGAGTCCGAGGCTCGTGAGCACCCAGTTGACGACGCCGAGTTCCGACTGGAACAACCACTGGAAGATCGTGGTGGCGGCGATGATCGGCGTGGCCCAGACCAGCGCGAGCGAGCTCATCAGGGCCGTACGCATGCGGCGGCCCAGCCGCACCAGCATCAGCGCGATCCCGGTCGAGATACCCACGATGAGGACCACATTGATCGCGGTCCAGACGAAGGTCCGCAGCACCACGGTCCAGAACTCGCCGGTGGCCAGTAACTCCCGGTAGTTATCCAGACCGACGAAGGCGGCTCCGCCCCTGATCAGCTCGCCCATCCTGAAGTGCTGGAAGGAGATCAGGGCCGCCCGCAGCAGCGGGTAGAGCAGCAGGAACACGCCCCCGGCCACGGCCGGGGCGACCAGCAGGTACGGCCACGGCCACGAATCGCGGCGGACTCCGTTGCGACCGGTAGGCGGCGCCGGGCGCCGGCGGCCGGTGTCGGCGTCCGGGGCGGGGGCGTGGATGGCGACGGGCACGACGCCCTCCCTCCAGGGTCGGGCGTCGCCCGGCGTTCCGGCCGGGCGACGCGAGGACGTTCAGGAGCCGCTGTTGAGCGTCGAGGTGATGGCCTCGGAGGTCTTGCGCGCCTCGGTGGCCGCGTCCTTTCCGGTGAGCGCCGCGGTCATGTACTGCTTGATGACCTGCGTGGCCTCCACCGCGGCCCAGTTGGGGGTGTTCGGGGTGGCCCTGCCGCCCGCGGCGCCCGCGGCCATCGCGGCGGTGCCCTCGTTCGCGTCGAGCACGTGCGCCAGTGACGTCTTGTTCGGCACGAAGCTCATCGCCTTGGCCAGCTCGGTCTGGAACTTCTCGCCGGCCAGCGCCTTGACCACCTCGTAGGCCGCGTCGTGGTGCTTGGACGCCTCGGGGATGATCAGGTCCGACCCGCCGGTGAACACGGCGCCGGGCTTGTCGGCGGTCTTGCCCGGGATCGGGAAGAAGCCCATCTTGTCCTTCATCCCGGGCGCGACCTCCAGCACTCGGGCGGCGCCGCCGGGCACGCTGATCATCTGGGCGACCTTGCCCTTCGCGAACACCTCGTGCTGCGGCGGGTTCGCCTCGTCGGCGTCTTTGGGGCCCTTGCCCAGCGCCTGGAGCTTCCTGTAGAAGTCGAGGCCGGCCAGCGCCTGGGGCGTGTCGAGCGCCCCCTTCCAGGTGTCGCCGTCCTTGACGGCGAGGTCGCCGCCCTCGTCCCAGATGAACCCGGCGAGCACGTACCAGGTCTGCCCGGTCAGGTAGATGCCCTGGTCGCCGCCTTCGTCGAGCTTGGCGGTGTCGGCCAGCCACTCGTCGCGGGTGTTGGGCGGGGAGTCGATGCCGGCCTTGGCGAACAGGTCCTTGTTGTAGATGACGACGCGGTTGGCGGCGTACCACGGGACGCCGTACTGCCTGCCGTCGATGTTGCCCGGCTGGGCCAGGCCGGGGATCCAGTCCGCGCCGCCCAGGTCCGCGATCTTGTCGGTGAGATCCGTGACGCCACCGCTGGAGGAGTACTGCGCGACCTGGGTGTTGCCGACCTCGATCACGTCCGGCGCGTCTGTGCTGGCCAGCGCGGCGGTGACGCGCTCGCCTATGCCGTCCCACGCCTGGATCTGGATGTCCAGGTCCAGGCCCTGATGCGTGGCCTCGTACTCGGTCTCGAACCGCTTGATGAGCTCGCCGGTGACGCTGCCGTCCATGATCCAGACAGTGAGCTTGGCCGGTCCCGCGCCGGTGGGGTCGGCGGCGGGCGGCTCGCCGGAACCGCAGGCGCTGACGCCCGCGGTCATGACGAGCGCGGCCGCTGCGGCAAGAAGGCGGTGCTTCATGGTGCTTCTCTTTTCGGGGGGTACGGCTGGCGCCGGTCTTCTCAGGGAAAAGGGGGCGGTGCGGCTCGCGCCGGGCGGCGCGAGCCGCACGGCGACTCAGGAGTTGGGGACGGTGTCGGTGAACGTGGTGGAGGCGGCCCGGAAGGCGCCGACCCTGTTCTGCACCTCGGCGGGCGAGACGACCTCGCCCTTGCTGTAGTAGACCCAGTCGACCTGCTGGTGATACGTGCGCGGAGCGCTGCCGCCCTGCAGGTCGATGAACCACTGGTTGAACATCAGCCACATCGGCGTCTCGGGGTAGTAGATGTCGCCGTGGTCGGCGAACAGACGCCCGTCGATGTAGTACTTGACGCGGCCTCCGGCGACCTGGATCACCAGGTCGTGCCACCCGGCGAAGCTGGCACGCTCCTCGGTGTGGGTGTTGACGGCCAGCCACGGGTCGTTGCGGTAGGTCTCCCAGCTGGTGGTGTACATGATGTTGCCGGGCTCACCCCACCCGCCGTTGGGGAGGTACTCGAAGTCGAGTTCTCCGTAGTCCGGGTCGAGGTCGTGGGCCAGCGGCGTGATGGTGAAGAAGGTCTGCACGATGTGCTCGCCGTCGGGACCGCTCACCGGGGCGTCACTGAACTTCACCCTGGCGGCGTAGGTGCCTTCGAAGAACTTGCGGTTGGCCGTCGAGAGCTCGGTGTGGACGGTGCCCGAACCGGTGCCGTCGGTCGAGGAGGCGAGCTGGAGCACCTGGTTGCCGCTGACCGTGGGGAAGGTCACGGCGGCGGGTGACCAGGTGGCGCCGGGCACACCGGGACCACCGGAGTTCGAGCGCACCGTCCAGCCGCGCTGGGCGAGGCGCGGATCGGAGGATCCGGTGTAGGCGAAGTCGTCGAAGAGCGTGCCCTGGCTGGTGCCGGGGTCGCCCGAGGGGCTGGCCGAGGGGCTCGGCGACGGATCACCGCCGGCCGCGGGGACGCCCCAGGCAAGCCGGCCGTCCACGTACACCGCCACCTTGTCCCAGTCGGCGTAAGCGGTCTGGGCTCCGAAGGAGTAGTCGTCGCTCTGGGTGAAGTTCTGCCAGTCGGCGCGGTAGAAACGCAACTGCAGGTCGCCGGTGTCGGCACCGGCCGCGAGGGATCCGGAGGTGAAACCGACCTCCAGGTAGCGATCGGCGGTCGGCACGGGGGTGGCGAGGTTCACGAACTGCCCCGTCACCGTGGAGCAACCGACCACGGCCCATGAGCAGGCGAAGCGGTAGGTCGTCTCACCCGTGAAGTAGTAGCGGATCTTGACCTGGTTGAGCGGGACGGGCGTAGTCCCGGTGTTGAGGAGTTTCAACCACGGCTCGGCCTGCGCGGTGGTGGCGCCGGTCGAACTGGTCCTGTACTGCAGCCGCACAGCCTGGGCGGCGGAGGCCGGCGTCGCCAGGACGATGCCGGCGAGGGAGACGGGGAGGGCTAAGGCCAGCAGAACCTTCAGGAAATGTCGGGACATGAGGTGATCTCCTTTTACGGGACCCCCGAGCGGTTGGACGGCATGGCGACAGCAGCCGCCGTCGATGATCGGCCGGGGCCGCGCGCCCCCACGGCGGAACGCGGCTCGCGACCGGAGTTCCCCGAGATGGGTCAGGCGCCCCGGCGAATCCGGCCGGCATAGCGGGCCTCGAGTGCGAGATTGTGCGCGTCGCCCTCGGGAACGTTCGCCGACAGGTACACCGGCGGCACCTGGCCTGCCGCGAGCAACTCGCCTACCGCCTCGGCGACGACGAGTTGGACGAGCAGGGCGGAGGTGATGGTGGAGACGGCTCCGACGGCTCCTCCGCCGGGCAGCGGGAGCACGGCGTCGCCGTACGGGGCCCGGTTGTCGAGGACGACGTCGGCGAGGTCGCACAGTTTGCGGCCCGAGGGGTGCTTCGGGGAGACCGCGGAGCTGTGCTGCAGGGAAGTGATCGCGATCAGGTCGTGACCGCGCTCCTTCACGAGGGTGGCGAGCTCGACGACGACGCCGTTGACGCCCGAGCTGGAGATGATGACGAACAGGTCGTGGTCCTCCACGGGCGCGACGTCCAGGATGCGGCGAGCGATGGAGGGGTCGCGCTCCAGGTCGTAGCGCTGGAGCTCCTTCGGGTCGGCGCCGCCGTACAGGACGATGTCCCTGAGCGCGAGCCGGTTGGTGGGCACCAGGCCGCCGGCCCGGCCGGCGATCTCCATGGCGACCGCCTCGGAGTGGCCCGAGCCGAACGCCTGGATGACGCCGCCTCGGCCGAGTGCCGTCGTGACAAGGCCCGCGGCCCGCGTGACGGACGCCGCCTGGTCTGCGGGAATGGTCTGCACCAGCTCGGCGATGTGCTCGGCGTAGCGGTGCGGGTCGATCGTCACGCGTCTCCTCCGGGAAGCCGGTGGCCGGTCACGGCCCTGAGCGTCAGGTCGAACGCCTGGCGGGTGCGCTCGTAGGAGCGCTGCGCGATCGAGACGTAGACGACGTCGAGGACGAGCAGCTGGGAGTGGATCGCGGCGAACCCATCGCTCCTGAACGTGGTCTCCCTGCTCGCGGTGGTCAACACCAGCTCGGCCACCTCGGCGAGCGGCGATCTCGGGTGCGAGGTGACCGCCACCGTGATCGCTCCGTGGCTGCCCGCCTCGGCGAGCACCTCGATCACCTCACGGGTCCTGCCGCTGTGCGAGATGCCGATGGCCACGTCCCGCTCGCCGAGCAGCGCCGCGTCGGTGAGCGCGCTGTGCGCGTCGGATCTGCTCCAGGTGGGGATGCGGATGCGCTGAAGGCGGTACTCCATCTCGCTCGCCACCGCCGCGCTGCTGGAGACGCCGAACAGCAGGACCCGGCCTGCCTGCGAGATCGCGGCGGCGACCTTCTCGACCGTGGCGAGGTCGAGCTGGGCCGCGGTCTCCTGGATGAGCCGGATGTCGTTCCCCGACACGACCCCGAGCACCCGCTCCAGGTTGTCGTCGGGCAGGATCTCCTGGCCGATGTCGGTCTCCCACGTCTGCTGGGCGACCCTGCCCTGCTCGGTTGCGATCGCCACCCTGAGCTCGGCGTAGCCGCCGAAGCCCAGCGCCCGGCAGAAGCGGGTTATGGTCGCGGTCGAGGTGCCGCTGCGCTCTGCCAGGTCGACGATCGTCGACCTGGCGGCCTCGCCGGGGTTGCTGAGGATCAGGTCCGCCACCCGGCGCAGGGCCTCGGGCAGCTCCGACCGCTCGGCTCGGATCCGGCCCAGTAGCTCCACGTTGCTCCTCCTCTCACCGTGCAATGAAAATTATGCTCAACATATAGCATCGTCAAGGGGAATAGGTAATAATTTTTGACATGAGCCTGGTTCTCGGCGTGGACGCGGGGGGCACGTCGTCACGCACGGTGTTGAGCACGATCGGCGGTGCCGTCGTCGGCCGCGGCAAGGCGGGGGGAGGCAATCCGATGGCGCTCGGGCCCGCCGACGCCTTCGCGCACGTGGGCGCGTCCGTCCGGCAGGCCCTGAGCGCGGCCGACCCGGAGGAGGTGAAGGCCGTGATCGTCGGGATGGCGGGATCCGGCCTGCTGCGCGAGTCGTCCGCCCTGGCGGCGTTCGAGCGGGCATTCGCTGACACCGGTCTCGCCTGTACGCCGCGGGTCGTGGGTGACGTCGTGGTCGCCTTCGCCGCCGGCTCTCCCTCGCCCTCGGGCACCGTGCTGATCTCCGGGACAGGAGCGATCGCGGCGAAAATAATCGCCCATGCGCCCGTGGCCCTGGCTGACGGATTCGGCTGGCAACTCGGCGACGAGGGATCGGCTTTCTGGCTCGGCCGGGCCGCCGCACGCGCCGCGATACGCGAGCTCGCCCGGGCGACCGGCCGGGCGGGCGCACCCCGTGTACCCGGTGCGCCCCGTGCGCCCCGGATCGTCGGCGGTCTGACCGATCTCGTTGTCCGGCACCTCCTACCGGGCGACGCGGACCTGGACGGTGGCTGCGTCGACCGGCTTGCCACGGCGGTGCAAGGGGGGCCGCCCCTCGCGCTCGCCGAGCTGGCGCCGCTGGTCAGCAGGGCGGCGATCGACGGCGACCCTCGGGCGCTCGGCATCGTGGAGGAAGCCGCACGATGCCTGGCGCGCAGCGCCCTGGAGGTCCACCACCCGGGCGACGGCACCCCCGTTGTCCTGGGCGGGAGCGTGCTGACGAGCAAAGGTCCCGTACAAGATGCCGTTCGGGACCTGCTCCAGCCGGAGGTGCCGGTCGCGGTGGCAGGGGACGGCGCTGGGGCCGCGGCGTGGCTCGCGCTGCGCGAGCTCGTCCCTCCGGCGGAGGCCGCCCGCCTGCACGCGAGACTCGCGTCGACGGGCAGGTGACGCTAGAGCCGTACGGTGACGGTCGAGGAGCCGCCGCCGTGGGCGGCGAGGCGCTCGAAGGTGAGGGTGAGTGTCGCGCCGGTCGCGGCGCTCGCCAGGAACGGATCCCCGTGAAGCACCGCGGCGACCGGCCGATCCCAGGTCACGGTCAACTCGCTCAGGTCGCGCCGAGGGTCCGACACGGCCAGCGTTGCCGTACCGTCGCCTCTTTCTCTGACGAGGACCGCGCACGGGGCGGAGGCGGACAGGCCGCCGGCGGCTCCCTCGTTCCAGAAGTTGACCGCGGTGATCCCGAGGGACGGCACTTCCACACCCTGCGTGCGTGCGGTGTTGGCGAGCACGCGCGCCCAGCCGGTGTCGGCGGCGCGGGTCCGGGTCTCCGCGAGACTCGCCCCCGGCAGGAGGAGGTAGACATAGCCGGCCGAGCTGGGATCCACACCGTGGTCGAGCCAGAGAGTCGCATAGCTCCTGGTCACCGAGCTGCTCGCGCGTTCCTCGCACAGCGTCTCAAGGCGGGCGCCACCGGGCAGGACGTAGCCGCCATGTCCTTCCAGGTGGGCCCAGCCCGCCGCGTCGTCGACGGTGAGGAGCGCGTCGGTTCTGCGGTTGTCCACGATCGTCTCGACCGGTACGCCGTCCCGGCCGCTGATCGCGGCGCCCAGGCAGATCACGGCGTCATCGAGGAAGAACCACGACTTGAAGGCCTCCATCGTGCTCTCGAAGCCGTTCAGGTGCTGGCCGACCGTCGCGTACATGCCGTCGGTGGCGCCGCCCACCCAGCGGCCCGGCGGGCAGGTGTCGCCCCACCCCTCACCGGCGCCGTCGGCCAGCCGCCGGGTGGAGACGGTCGTGCCCGGCAGGCGGTAGGGGTCCACGGTGGACCAGAAGGCGTCGGAGTACTGGTCGCCGTGGCCCTCGCCCCACCAGTAGAGCATTCCTGAGCCGGTGTGCCAGCCACGCGGGTTCTCGCCGTTGCCGTGCTCGTAGTGGCCGATCCGGTAGGACGCCATGCTGAGCCCCGCGCACCATCCCGGGCGGCGATGGACGGCGCGGGCGCTCATCGCCATCAGCCGGTGCCCGACGGGTTCCTCGGCGGCGGGGATCGCGTCGTCGTCCAGCACCGCGGCGAGGCGGGCGTGAAACCCCAGATCGCTGCTCTCGGCCGCCTTCAGCATGGGTACGGAGGTGTTTCGCGACGCCCACCCTTTGACCATCCGCTGCCAGCGGTCCCGCTCGGCGGCGGTGGCCGCCTCTGCCAGCAGCAGGATCGAGGAGGCGATGCCGCGCCCCTTCCTGTGGTCGCCGTAGGGTTCCCTTCCGATCCCGCGCCCGCTGACCAGGTCCATGCAGAAGCCGTCGTGGACGACCGGCGCGAAGGACCGCTCGACCATGTCGAAGACGACCTGCCGGTTCGGGTCGGTGATCTCCCACGGCGAGCCGCGCACCACCGCGAACAGCGTCGCGAGGCCGGACAGCGTCACCGCCCCGTACCCGCCCTGGTAGGGGACGAAGGTGTGCTGGATGAAGGATCCGTCGCGGTAGAAGCCGTCGCCCTCGTGAACGTACGGGAAGACCGGGGAGAGCGCCGAGACGGCCAGCGCGGCCTTGTCCGGGTCGGATCTGAGGATGGCGCGCAGCAACATCACCGTGCACAGGTCCACCCGGTTCGCCCCGGTGCTGGTCCCGCTGTAGTCGTTCAGGCGGCATTCGGGGACGAAGTGGTCCACCGCGTCCCGCAGCGCGCCGCTCCGCCGGTTCGTCAGATGGGGACCGATCAGCACAGCCGCGTCGAGGAGCTTCCTGGGCGTGCCGATCTGCCAGTCCCACCAGTTGCCGACCGGGTCCGCGCCCTCGGTGTACACCCGCCGCCGGTAGTGGTCGATGCCGGTGGCGACGGCCGCGGCCAGGCTCGCGTCACCGGTCAGGCCGGTCCCCTCCAGTGCGTACGCGCGGGCCATGGTCCGCAGCCGCGCCGGGGTCTCGGTGAGGGAGGGGAACGGCAGATCGGGCCAGAGCGACGCGTCGGCCGGCACCATGGCGTCCCGGTGTCCGGCCGCCACGGCCCCCAGCCTCGCCAGCCTGGTCCGGTACGGCTCGGCCTCCGCGTCGAACCCCGATCCCGCCGTCACGTCCCGCCAGCGGCGGCGTAGTCGCGCGAAGGAAGCGTCCCCAGGGTGCTCGGCGTGGACGCGCGTGACGCATGCCGAGACGAGCGCTCCGGCGGCGGCGACACCGCTGAGCTGGAGAAATAATCGCCTCGAACATCCCATTTACGGAATACGTTATCGCGCGAAATCGATAGCGGTTCTGAATATCACACCATGCCGCCCAAAATGGGTCTTGTGTCGGCCTGACGGGGTCCTCATCATGAGGGCACGTCCGTCACAACGACGTCGTACGCGGCGAGGACCTTTTGGCTGCTTTCCGGATCCGACCCGCCGCCCGGCCGTTTCTCCCGCGGGGAAGAACTGCGGCGCTCGGATGGGGAAAAGCCGCTGCGAGGTCTGCACTCCTGATGCTCCTCCTCCTCTCGCTCGCCCCCGGGCCGCCGCCCGGTCCTCCGCCGGTTCGCCGTCCACCGGCCACGTCCGGCGTCATGGTCACGGCGGACGCCTCCGCGTACGAGGGCCGCGACCGGGAGGACAGGGTGCTGTGGCGGACGGAACTGGTCGCCCGGGCGATCGGCGACCTGGCCTCCGGTCGGCTCTCGTACGGACGGTTCCTCATACTCGACTCCGAGGCGGGGGCGGCCGATCCCGACGAGGTCCGCTACGTGGCCGAGGAGCGGCCCCGCAGGATCACGGTCCTCGACACGACCACGGGAGTCGTCCGCTGGACGATCACTTCCGGCCGGGGGGAGGACGAAGGCGGCCGCTCCTACTTCTATGCCCTCGGGGCCGCGGACGGCCGGGTGATCGTGGACCTGCCCGCGCTCGGCGTGATCCACGCCCTCGATCTGGCCGACGGCGCGCTGGGCTGGGAGGCGCGGCTTCCCACCGGATGCCGGAGCCTCGGCCGGGACACGCACATGGACGGGCACACCGAGGCCTGGGACGGCTCCAGCAGGAGCGAAGATTGGGACATCCCCCGTGAGCTGGTGACCGAGGACGAGGTCACCCTGCTCGTCCACTGCGAGGGAGGCCGGACCCGGCTGCTCCGCTTCGACGCCCGGACGGGAGCGCCGCGTGGCGAGATCGCCGTGGCCCCGGCGGGCCACCCGCGCCTGCGGGTCGAGCGGGGAGTCACCGTCATCCGCGCGGACGACTCGATCACGTTGGTCGATCCCCTGGGACGAGTGATCTTCGACCGTGTCTCGGGGAGGTGTGGCTGCGACGCCCTCGTCACTCCGGCCGCCGCCTTCGTGGTGTGGGGAAGCGACGAACACGCCTCCCTCCTCACCGTCATCCGGCGGGACTCGGGCCGGGCGGTCGCCACGCGGGCCTACCGCAACGCCTGGATCTCGGGTTTCGACGAGCGGCGCGGCCTGGTCTTCGTCTTCCGCTCCTGGCCGTATCCGCTCCACCAGGAGGTCGGAGGCTTCACCACGTTCGACGTCCTGGAAGCCTCCACCGGACGCCTGGTCACCGTCGTCAGCGAGCCCCTGACCGAGGACGACGCCGTCCGCGCCATCGCCGAGGGCGGCGGGTGGGGTGCGCGGGGCGGAGTACCCGCGACCGCGTGGCCCGATCCGTGCGCCCTGCTCCCCCCCGAGGCACTCACGGCCCGTACGGGAATCGCCTACCGCGCGATCCCCGTTCCCGGGCCCGTGGAACTCGGTCTGACGACGCCGGTCTCCTGCCGGTTCCTCCCGCTGCGGGCCGGGCGGCTGGAGGTCACGGTGACCGTCAACTGGGTGTACGCCTCGGAGGCGGCCGCCGACGAGACCATGTCGGGGCTGCTCCAGCGGTCCACGCCGGGCGGCCCCGATTTGGCCGACCGGGCGTACTGGGTGGACGACCTGGAGGACGCCGTCGCGCTGCGCGCCGGGAACACGATCGTCCTGGTCGAGGCGCTCGGGGAAAGGGACACCGCGCTCCGCGCCGCCGAACTGGTCGCGGCCCGGCTCGAAGGGGGAGTCGATGACGCGTGACGCCGATGCTCCGGAGGACGGCGCCGCCGGCGACGCTCCGCCTGGCCGCGCGTTGAGAGCGCTGAAGAAGCCCGCGGTGTGGCTGGTCGGCACGGTGGGCGCCGCGCTGGCCTCGATCATCGGAGGCGTGGTGCTCGGAGCCTGGCCGTGGCTGCAGGACATGTGGGCCGATCACCAGGACCGGCCGCGGATCACCGCCGTCGCGTACTCGCCGGTGGAGGAGGGCGACTCGTTCGCCTTCCGGCGCGCCATCACCGGCGGTCCGCGCCGCATCCTGCACGGCAGCCCCGACGATACGAAGCTGGTGGACTTCATCCGCCGGGAGCGGGGCGCCCGGATCGGGTCGATGAACGTGACACTGGTGCTGCGCGGGGAGCGGCGCGACATGATCAGGATCGTCGACGTGCGCCCCCGCGTCCGGAAGTCGATGCCGAACGCGTCCGGCACCTGCTTCGTCATGCCGAACGCGGGCAGCGCCGACGTCTTCGCGATCGTCGCCGACCTCGACGCGCTCGCCCCCGGAGGCACGGCCAAGCGAGGGGCGCGTTTCCTGAAGAAGAACATCGATCTCGCGTACGGCGAGCGGGCCACGGTGGAGATCACCGCCGAGGCCGCCAGGCGGGCCTACGAGTGGGACGTCCAAATCGACTACGTCTACGGCGACGACCTCCTGATCCAGCACGCGTACGTCACAGACCGGGACGGGCAGCCGTTCCGGATCACTGGAAAGGCCCGGACGTACCAGGTGGCCTACGACCAGCGAGGTCTGACCGACGTCTTCAGGGTGGCCAGGAGGAACCGGTCGTGCTGACGACCCGCCTGCGGAGGGCCATCGCCGGGATCGGAGCGCTCGTCCTGCTCATGGCCGCGCCACCCGCCTCCTCGCCGCCGGGCAACGGCGGGACGCGCACCCTGTGGCGGGCGGCCTATCCGGCCCCGCTGATGGGCGAGGCGGCCCTCGCGGGCGGCGACGTGGTCGTGGTCACCAGCGCGGTCGCTGCGGTCCTGGACGCGGCCAACGGGACCGAGCGCTGGCGGCGCTCCATCCAGGACGCGCAGGTCGTGGACTGGCTGGCGCCGGGCGGCGCGGTGGTGCTGGCCCACTCGCGGCCCTCGCCCACCGGCGACCTCCCCGCTGTCGAGGCCGTCTCCCGGGCGGACGGGCGGCCGATCTGGCGACGTGACGGCCTCGGCCGGGCGGGCGTGTGGCGCGGCCCGTACCAGGGAGGGAACGTTCCAGCCCTTCCCGCGTGGACGGCCGAGGGGGCGCTGGCCGGGCTCGACCCGGCGAGCGGTGAAACGCGGTGGACGTGGCGGCCGCCCCGCGAGTGCGCCGTGCCGCGTTTCTCGGCGGCGGACGCCGCGGTCATGGTCGTGGCCGTCACTTGCGGCCGGGACACACTCTTCGCGCTCGATCCCGCCTCCGGGCGGTCGCGCTGGCGCCGGGACCTCGCCTCGCTTCGGGACGTCCGCCTCCTGGACGGGGTCGTGGCGGCGGCCGGGGACGACCGCGTCGCGCTTCTGGCCGCCGCCGACGGCCGTGAGATCACGGCTCCCGTGCCCTGTGCGGAGTTGTGCGCGTGGCCGGCATCGGCGGACGGCCGGCTGCTGGTCGCGCGCGCCGCCGGGGGCGCCGAGGTGATCAGTGGCGTGTCCGCCGACGACGGGAGCGCGCCATGGCATCTCGTCGAAGGGCCCACCCAAAACGGCGACGCGGCACGGCACGGCACGATCGTCGCGGACGGCCGGTGGGCTCTGGCCTTCGTGAACGAGGCCGACGTCCCCGGTCGGCCGGTCGATCTGATCGACGTCGACGGCGGGGCAATCAGCCGGGCCGTGCTGCCCCTGAGCGGCCAGCCGTTCGCGTTCAGGGGCAGGACGCTGTTCACCGGCTCCTACGTCACTGCGAGCCCTGGGCGACCAGCCTGGCTCGCCCTCACCGCCGTCGATCTCCCGAGACCGAGCTCGGCCCTGCCGTCCGCCCTGCCTTCGGCCCCGCCCTTCACCCCGCCCTTCGCACTGCCCTCGGCGAGGCCCGAGCCCGACCCCTGCCGGCTCGTACGGCCGGGGCTCGGGGTGACCCGCCGCCCGCTCGGCCGTCCACCGGCCACGCTCTGCGCGTACACCGACCGGGCGGGGCTGCGGTTCACCGTGGGGGTCTGGACCGCCGCGAACGACGAGAACGCCTCGGAGCTGTTCCGGGAACTGGGCGCCGCGCTGGGGACGAGCCCCCTGGACGACGTCGGCGAGGAGGCCTACTCGGCCGGCCCGCGCTCCTCGATGGTCGTCGCGCGCGAGGGCTCCCACATCTTGTGGGTCTCCTCACCGTACCTGCCGTTGCGGGACCGGCTGCCCGTGCTCGCCGCCGAGGCCGCCGGCCGTCTGGGCGCGGCACCGCGCGTCGTCCACGAGATCGCCGGTCCGCGCCCGGGGCCCGTCCCGGCCTCCTCCGAGCGTCCCATGACGGTCCTGCCGGGCACCTCGGTCACCGTACGGGACGACCCGGCGGGAGCGGTCTCCGTCGCCGGATATCGCGAGGACGGTGTGCTGCGTCTGCGCGACGGCTCGGGCCGGTTCCGCCCGGCGCCCGGCAGGCGGGTGTCCGTCTCGCCCGACGACCGCTGGCTCGTCAGCTTCCCTTCCCCTTCGAGGGTGAAGATCGTCGACCGGACGACGGGACGTGCCCGCCGCGTCACCGTGCCGCCGGGGGCGAACACACCGTCCTGGTCGCCCGCCGGGCTGCTGCTCACGACCTGGGAGGACGAATGGCAGCCGAACGGTTTCGTCGTCGTGGATCCCGTCTCCGGCACGACCCGGCGGGTGAAGGCGACGGACGAGAATGCCGACCTGGGAGCCTACCGGTGGAACGGCGACGGCCGGACCGTCGTGACCCCGTACGAGTACTACGCCCACGAGCGTCCGCCGGGCCTGCGCTCCCTGGACCTGTCCGGACGCACGGTGAGCGAGCTGGCCGAGATGGGGGACGAGGTCTCCGATGTCCGGGACCCGCTCTCTCCGAGCCGGTCCCGGTTCCTCACCCGCTGCTACGGCAGGCCCACCGACCTGTGCGTCCGTGAGTCGGACGGCGGGCGACTCCTCGCGTGGATCGAGGCCGGCTTCGTCCGCGTGCTCGGCTGGTACGACGACGAGCACCTGATCCTGTGGCAGCGTGAGGGCACGGGATACCGTGCCGCGGTGGTCGGCCTCTCCGGCGAGACGACGGCGGTGCTCGCCCGCACGCCCGCCCCCGGCGACAAGGACGTGGAGATCCTCTACACGCCCTCGCGCGGGAAGCCCCGGGACTCGGTCCCCTGACCTCTACCGTGACCACGTGCGCCGTCAGGCGGTGCGGTCCATCATCTCGTAGGAGGCGGCCGCGGCCAGGCCGTACCCGAGGTGGGCGCCTGTGGTCAGCGGTCGAAGCCGGCGGCGACCGCTCTGACGGCCTCGGCGAGGTCGCGGCCGGAGGGCGCGCGCTCGGGGTCGATCAACCACTGGGAGAGCAGACCGCTGAGCAGCGTCTGGTAGAGCCGCCCGGTTACCCGCAGGGTCTCGGCGTCGGCGTCCGGGTCGAAGATCTCGGCGAGCCCGCGTCTCGCCTCCTCCAGCCCCGTGCCGAACGCCTCGCGCATCTCGGGCAGGTGGTCGAGCTGGGTGATCGCCTCGAACTGGGTGGTCCAGAGCGGACGCTGGGCCGCGAACGACCCGGCCACCCGGTCCCAGATCTCCTCGAACCGCTCCCGCGAGCCCGGGCGCATGCCCGTGTCGGTCCCGAGCGCGCGCTCCAGCTCTTCGCCCCACTCCCGCATGGCGTCGAAGAGCGCCTCGTTGAGCAGCGCCTTCGTGGACCGGAAGTGATAGCCGATCGAGGCCAGGCTGGTGCCGGAGGCCGCCGCGATGTCACGCGCGGTCGTGCGTGTGTAGCCCTTCTCGTACAGGCAGCGCTTGGCTCCGGCAAGCAGGTCTTCGCGATTTCCCATGCCCCGCACCCTACACCACCGTCTGAGACATTTGTACTAGACAGAATTCTGAGACAGTTGTACAGTCGGCGGCGTACGGACAGAGCGGATGAACCCGACAAGCCCGAGGGAGCCCCCCATGAAGACGGTCCTGATCTCCGGCGCGAGCATCGCCGGCCCCACGCTCGCGTACTGGCTGAGCGAGTTCGGCTTCGCCCCGACGGTCGTGGAGCGCGCCCCCGCTCCGCGCGACGGCGGCTACAAGATCGACATTCGCGGCGTCGCCCTCGACGTCGTCGAGCGCATGGGCCTGCTGCCCAAGGTGCGGGCGCTGAGCACCGACATGAAGGCGGCCCACTTCGTGGACGCCCACGGCAAGGTGCTCGCCACCATGGACGCCGAGCTCTTCGGCGGCCGCGAGGACGCCGACGTGGAGATCATGCGCGGCGACCTCGGCCGCCTCCTCCACGAGGCGACCGCCGACCGGGTGGAGTACGTCTTCGGCGACTCGATCACCTCGCTGACCGAGACCGACGACGGCGTGCTCGTCACGTTCGAGCGCGGTCCCTCACGCGTCTTCGACCTGGTCGTCGGCGCCGACGGCCTGCACTCCAACGTCCGCGGGCTGGCCTTCGGCGACGAGGGGCGGTTCGTCCGCGACCTCGGCCACCACATCTCGATCTTCACGGTGCCCAACCACCTGAACCTGGACCGCACCGAAATGTGCCGGGCCGTGCCGGGCGGCACGGCGCTCATGTACGCCACGGCGCGCGCCGCCGACGCCCGGGCGATGTTCCTCTTCGCGTCGGAGGGGCCGGCCCGCGACCGCAACGACGTCGAGGGGCAGAAGACGACCGTCGCCGAGCGGTTCGCCGACCTCGGCTGGGAGGTTCCCCGGCTGCTCGACGCCATGGCCGACGCCCCGGACTTCTACTACGACTCCCTCAGCCAGATCCACATGGACACCTGGTCCAGTGGCCGGGTCACCCTGGTCGGCGACGCCGCCTACTGCGCGTCCCCGGCCTCGGGGCAGGGCACCAGCCTCTCCCTCGTCGGCGCGTACGTCCTGGCCGGGGAGCTGGCCGCGGCGGCCGGTGACCACACTGCCGCGTTCGTCGCGTACGAGCGCGAGCTGCGGCCCTTCGTCACGGCCAACCAGGACCTCGCCGAGGGCAACCTCAAGGGCATGGTCATGAAGTCGGGGCTCCAGATCAGGTTCCAGATGTTCATGCTCCGCCTGCTGCCACACCTGCCCGGCTCCTCCGCCATGGCCAGGCGCATCACGGAGAAGATCCACAAGGCGGCCACCTCCGTCTCCCTCAAGTCGTACTGACCGGGCGCCCGCCCACGCGTGCTCAGTGCGTGTGCGGGTAGGAGCCGCTGCATACCGAAGGAGGGGTGGGCATGCCTGACCGTGCCGCGCTTGAGGAGATGCAGAAGGTCCTGGACGAGGTCTTCCGGGACCGCGACCGGGCCACCCGCCGCGAGGTGTACGCCTCGGCGTCCGCGAACGTACGCCTGTCGGCCGACATGCTGACGCATCTGAACGAGATGCCCGACCGCAGCTACAGCCGGCAGGAGATGGTGGACGCGATCAACAAGGTCATCGAGAGCCGCGGCGAGCAGGACGCCTTGGGGTTGCTGTGACATGGGGTCACGACCCGGCCGGTTCTCCCCTGCGCGCCTGCCGGGCGGTGTAGTGCGGCCGGTCCGCGAGAGACTCCCTGTGGGCGTCGGCGGCGAGGAGCACGAGCTCCTCGGCCCGGTGCGCGAGCGCGCCGTCGCGGCGCCAGGCGACCAGATGCCTGATCCACAGCGGCGTTCCCACGAGCGGGCGGACCACGATTCCCGCACTCGCCTGGAAGGTGGCCTGGCAGGGTGAGATCGCGTGTCCCCGCGCGACGAGGTCACCAATCATCTGCGGCTCGACCATGATGTGGGGCACCCTGGGGCTGAATCCCGCGTCGCTGCAGGTGGTCACGAAGCACTCCGGCCAGCCGACCCCGTCCGGCGGTGAGAGCACCCAGTCGTCGCCCGCCAGCTCGGCGAGGGACACCTCCTCCTTCACCGCGACGGGATGGTTCTCCGCCATCGCGACGAAGACGGGCTCCATCCCGACGGGCCGCATGCCGACCGAGGGCAACACCGGCAGCTCGTGGCCCGGATAGTCGATGAGGGTCGCCGCGTCCAGCCGCCGCGAGGCCAGGAGGTCCAGGAGCAGCCGCGGCGAGTGCTCGGTGTGCACGGTGATCGACACACCGGGGACGTCGAACAGGCGCTGGAGCAGGCCGCTGAGCAGCGGATTGGCATAGCCGCCCATCCGGGCCACGCGCGCCTGCCCGCCGTACGGCAGGGCGCCCGCCGTCAGCTCGTCCACGGTGTTCACCGCGGACCTGGCGCGGGTGAGCACGAACTGCCCGAACGGGGTCGGCGTCACGCCCAGCCTGCCGCGCCGGAAGACCTGGCCAATATCTCTGGGATAAGACGTGAGCCCCTCACGTGCCGCATGCAAGGACACGTGCACCTACAGCGTGCAGGTGGCCGACTCCACCGACTTCGTCCGGAACACCGCCTACAAGGCGGACATCCTGAGCACGTCGATCACCTGGACGATCACCGGCTGCGAGCAGTAGCCCACCTGGTACGGCTCAGTCCTCGGCGACCACGATGACGTGGTCGCCGTCGTCCAGGACCAGCGGCGCGCCCTTCGGCGGGTTGAGCGTCACACCGTACGCGGGGGGCTCGTCGCTGTGGCCGGCCCGCCGGTAGCCGATGGCGACCTCTCCCCTGCGCCGCGCCGACTCGATGACGGTCGCGAAGTTCGCCTCCACGCCCGGCAGCACGTAGTCCGACGCGGGCTTGAGATAGATCTCCGACCCCGCCGGGTCGAAAAGGTCGGCGAAGACCGCGTACAGGTTCCGGTTCTCGGCGAGCTGGGTCAGCATCAGGCAGATCAGCTTGCTGCTGACGATGAAGTCGTCGGCCTTGGTGACCTGGGCGACCTCGCGGTTGTTGTCGTCGTTCATCTCCGTGACGATCGAGTACGGGTCGCCCAGCCGTACCTCGATGTCGCGCAGGTGGAGCAGTGTCACCAGCGTGCGGTTGTCGGCGCGGTCCGGGTCGACGCCGTCGTTGGAGAGCACCACGATGTGCTGGTACGACCCGAGATCGAGGGACTCCAGCGACCGCCTGCTGGTCGGCTCGCAGGGCTTGAAGCCGACCACCAGGTTCTGCCGGGGCATCTCCACGGCATACACGGGCCTGCGTGGCGCGGCGACGTCCACGGCGGAACCGGGCGGGGCGAGCCGGTCCAGCAGGGCGATGATCTTCGCGGCGCGGGCGTTCCAGCCGATCAGCAGCGTCCGGTCGGGCACGGGCTTCCGTTCGGGAGCCGTGGTGATGACCTCCTCGATGATGGGAGGTCGGTCGGCGGCCAGCCGGATGAGCAGGTCGTCCTCGGCGACCACGATCATGCTGTCGCCCGCGGCGATCGACGTGTCCTGCGGCGGGTTGACCAGCACCGGTCCGTCGGCCTTGTGCACTCCGATCGGCACGCCGAGCTCGTACGCGCCCAGCGCCTCGCCGTACGTCGAGCCGGCGAGGGCGGGCTCGGGCCGGAAGTAGATCTCGTTGCCCGCGAAGTCGAGCAGGTCGGTGCAGACCGTGGACAGGCCCGCCTGCCGATGGGACTGCACCACCATGCGGACGGTGATGTCGTCGGCGTCGATCACCAGCGCCGACTCTCCGGCGGCGAGCCGGGCCGCCGCGAGGTTCTCCGAGTCCTGGACCGCGGCCACGATGTGCGGGCGGGCGCCGGTCCACGGCCGGTTGTTCAGCAGCAGCAGGACCTTGATGACGTCGATGTCGGCGTCCTCGCCCTGGGGCGGCAACACCATGATCGATTTCGCGGTCTGCGGGCTGACGAGTTCGAGGTCCGCCCGCTTGAGCGGGTTGCCCGACCGGCAGATCACCCGCGTGTGGCCGGTGTCGGGCACCCGCATGCGGATCTGGTCCTCCATGCCGACCTTGTCGCGGTCGGCGAGGATCACCACGCACGAGCGCCGGGCGCTCTGGTTGGCCTTCACCAGCTCGCCGATCACCGTGAAGACCTGCTCCGACCAGCCCAGGATGATGGTGTGCCCGCGTTCGACGAGTTGTGAGCGGCCCTTGCGGAGCTGTTCGATCCGTGTCTCCAGGCCGGTCGTGAGCACACCGATGAGGGCACTGACGATGAAGATGCCGCCGACCGTGACCGTGAGCATCAGGCCGAGGAACACCGGATTGCCGGTGTCGCCGCCCATGGTGCCCGGGTCGAGGGTCCGCAGCAGGCTCATCCATGCCACGCCGATCCAGCCGTCGTTGAGCTCGGCGTCCTCGTTGGTGAGGAGGACGACCAGGATCGTCACCACCGCGATGAGCGCGACGGACGCCAGTCCCAGCCAGCCGATCAGCGCGGGGGTGCCCCGGTCCATCGTGCCGTCGAACCAGTACCGCAGGCGGGTCCGCAGTCTCACCCGCACCGGTCAGTCACGCTCCCGCCGTCAGCCCGCCGTCACCTCGGGCCAAACCCGCCCAAAATCGCGCAGATCACCCGGATAAACAGGAAGATAGCAAGTCGATCAGAAGGTCAGTTCGGCTCGGGTGCGCCCTGCCGCCAGTACCCCATGAACGCGACGCAGGAGCGGTCCACACCCAGTTCGCGTACGAGATGGCGGCGCAACTCCCGGACCACACCCATCTCGCCGGCCAGCCACGCGTAGAAACCTCCGCCCGCCTCCACGGGCACGTCCCAGAGCAGCTCGGCGTCGTCCGGCTCCTCCTCCGCGTGCTCGCCCGGCACGGTGCCGAGATCGCGTACGGCGTCGCGCACGGCGGGGATCAGGAACTCGCCGTGCCGTGCCGTACCGCGGGGCAACCAGGTGACCTCCGCGCTCGACGGGACCCGCAGGTCGAGGACGTCCTCGGGCTCCGGCACCTCTAGGAGCACCTGGGCGGGGACGCCGTCCGCCAGGGACTCGGCGATGGCGGAGATCGCCGGCACCGCGGTCTCGTCTCCGGCCAGCAGCAACCGGGCCGCGTCGGCCGGGGGAGCCCACTCCAGCCCGACCGGCGGGCCGGAGTACAGCGCGTCCGGGCCGACGATCAGCGCGGGACTGCCGGGGCACGCCTCGGCGGCCCACTGCGAGGCGACGCCCGAGGGGCCGTGCAGCGCGAAGTCGATGTCCAGTTCGCGGTTCTCCCTGCGCACGGCGCGCACGGTGTAGGTGCGGACCGGGTTCTTCCTGCCCTCGGGGAGCTCACGCCAGATCGGGAACCAGTCCGGCTCCGCGGGGAAGGTGTCCAACCCGACCTCCGGCAGCGGCACCACGACCTTGACCCGCTGGTCATAGCCGTCATGGCCGAACCCGGACAGATCGTCACCGGCGAACGTGACCCGCATGAAGGTCGGACTGAGGCGCTCGGTACGCGCGACGTGCAGGCGGAAGGGCCGGTAGGCGGCGGTCATGGAGCACTCCCCTTAGCTTAGGCAAGCCTAATTTTGATTAGGTTAACCTAGCCTTATCTTGACCCGCCAGGGAAGATCCGCCAAGCGGTAGGCAAGTGCGGGTCGCGGCCCTGCCGTCACCGGCGTGGGGCGCTTGCGCCGGATGCCGGTTCGCCGATGCTCGGCCCTATGACCACCACTGACGGATGGCATCGCGTCCGGAAGGCCGGGCGCCGGTGATCGCGGTGATCCTGGCCATCCTCGCGGCGGCCTGCAACGCCCTCTCCTCGGTGCTGCAGCGCCGCGCGGCGCGGACCGCCCCGGAGAGCGACGCCTTCAAGCTGTCGCTGATGTGGGACATGATGCGCAAACCGGTCTGGCTGGGCGGAATCGGCGCCCTGATCGGTGGCTTCCTCCTCCAGGCGAGCGCGCTGAACTTCGGGACTCTCGCCCTCGTGCAGCCGCTGCTGATCACCGAACTGCCGTTCACCATGGTCATCATCTGGCTGATGTACCGGGTCAAGCTGAACCGGAACGTGTGGCTGGCCATCATCTCCGTGACCGTCGGACTGGCGGTCCTGCTCGCCTCCGCCCGCCCCGGGGGCGGGCACAAGGCGCCGACCCCCGGGGACTGGGCGATCATCACCGTGATCTGCGGAGGCATCGCCGCGTACCTGATCGGGATGGCGCGGGTCACCCGCGGCTCACACCGCGCGGCGCTGCTCGGAACCGCCTCCGGCCTGGGGTTCGCCTTCACCGCCGCGCTGATGAAGGAAAGCACCCGCCTCTTCGACACGGAGCAGGCCGAGGTGCTGACCGCCTGGCCGGTCTACGCCATGGTGGCCGCGGGCATCTTCAGCGTGTACGTGCTGCAGAACGCGCTGCAGAGCGGCAACCTCGTCGTCGTCCAGCCGACCCTCAACGTCACCGACCCCGTGGCGAGCATCGCGCTCGGCGTCGGGCTCTTCGGCGAGAGCATCCGCCTGGGCGCCTGGGTCCTGCTCGAACTGCTCGGCGTGGCGCTGATCTTCTTCGGCAGCGTCAGGCTGGCCCAGTCGCCGCAGATCCGCCAGGACGACCTGATGGGGCCGAAGGAATGAAGAAGGACTCGGCCGGCGCGGCGGCGAACAACCCGGCTCCGGGGGCCGTGTGCCGCTCACGCTCGCTCTCGGCTGCGATCCGGTCGAGCGCGGCCAGCAGTTCGGCCGCGTCGCGGGCGTAGACGCTCAGCCCCGCGCGGGCCATCGCCAACGCGCCGTCCCTCCCGTGCCCCGGGATCGGCAGATAGGAGATCACCGGCACCCGAGCCGCCATCGCCTCCCTGCACGTCAGCCCGGCCGCGTTGTCGATCACGGCGTACGCGGTGGCCATCAGGGCGGGCAGGTCGTCGCACCAGCCGAGCACCACCACGGGGCGCCCCAGGCGGCGGCGCAGGCGGCGGCGCAGCTCGCCGTTGCGCCCGCACAGGACGACGGGCAGGTACCGCCCCGACCCGGCCAGCACGCGAGCCGTCCTCTCGACGCCGCCCACGCCCCAGGAACCCGCCGAGACCAGCACCGGCCGCTCGTCCGCCCGCGGCCCGGCGATGGTCGCCCCGCGTGCCAGGAACTCCGGGCGGACGAGCGGCGCGTGCCACGAGGCGGGCCGTCCGGTCGCCGCCCGCACCGCGCGCGCGGTCTCCGGATCGGGGCACAGGTAGCGGTCGTTCCCCGGATGCAGCCAGAGCCGGTGCGCCGCGAAGTCGGTGAGCAGCACCGTGCTCGGCACCGGCAGCAGGCCACGCGCGCGGAGGTGCCCGGCGGCCTGCGCGGCCAGGTGGAAGGCCGACACGACCTCGTCCGGCGCCCGGCGGAGCAGCAGCCGCCGCAGCCGCGCCGCGACCAGGACCGTCAGGGGGGACGCCGACGGCGAGCCGCGCGACACGAAGAAGATCCGGTAGATCAGCGCGTACGACCAGGGGGCGGAGCGCATCATCCAGCCGTACCAGCCGCGCAGCGCGGCGCCCAGCCGCAGCGGGAGCAGCTCCAGGACGTCGGTCACCTCGGCGTCGACACCCCGGGCGGCGAGCCGCCTGGCCAGCTCGGTCGCGGCGGCGTCGTGCCCCGCGCCCATGCTCGCGCTGAGGATCAGGACCGTGCGCCGCGTTGGCATCGCCACACCTCTCCCGCACACTTGACGGGGTGACCTGGGGAAACGGCGGGACGCGCCGCATCGGACCGGCGCTCGGCGGCCTGGCCGGTCTGGCCGGGCTGGCCCTGCTGCACGCCGGTCCCGCCGCGACGTGGCTGCCGGCCGTACGCCGCCTGCTGCCCGGCCTCGCGGGCGTGGGCGCGGACACCCATGTCGCCCTGACCTTCGACGACGGACCCGACCCGCGGACCACGCCGCGCTTCCTCGCCGAGCTGGAGCGACTCGGCTGCCGGGCGACGTTCTTCGTGCTCGGCGAGATGCTCGACCGCCATCCCGAACTCGGCCGCCGCATCGCCGCGGGCGGCCACGAGATCGGGGTGCACGGCTGGCACCACGACAACGCGCTGGTCGCCCGGCCGGGACGGATGGCGGCCGAGCTGGGCCGGGCCGCCGACCTGGTCGCCGCCGTGACCGGGGCGGCTCCCGGGTGGTACCGGCCGCCCTACGGCGTGCTCAGCGCCGAGACGCTGATCGCCGCCCGGCTCCATGGACTGCGACCGGTGCTGTGGACCGTGTGGGGCCGGGACTGGACACGCTCCGCGAGCCCGGACTCCGTGGTGGCGGCCATGACGCCCGGCCTGCGCGGCGGGGCGACCCTCCTGCTGCACGACACCGACCACACCTCGGCCCCCGGCTCCTGGCGTGCGGCCCTCGGCGCGCTGCCGCGGCTGGTGGGCGCCTGCCGTTCCGCGGGCCTGCGGGTCGGGCCCCTGCGGGACCACGGCGTCTGCTGAGCGCACGGGAGACACACCTCCGAACTCGCGATTTCCCGTTTAAACGACCATTTCGGCAAATAGCCGCCGGTTAATTCACAGAAATGCGGCGGCACGTCCGGATAACAAATATTCGCCCAGCTCATGCCCGGCAAACCCCAATGAGCTGTGCGTCCGCGTTTATGGCCGCCCACGACGGACAGCCTCAATTTATGTCATCGGGGGGAGACGACGCACGAGACGTCGCACTCAAAGCGCGCCGGGAGAACTTCCCGGTCGCTTCCCGGCTGCTGCCACGGGGTCATCGCCATCACCTCCTCGCGGTGTACGGCTTCGCGCGGTTCGTCGACGACATCGGCGACGAACCCGGGCACGGCGACCCGCTGCGGCTGCTCGACGCCGTGGAGACCGACCTGCGCCGCCTCTACGCCGGGCGGACCCCGTACCTGCCCGCCGTACGCGATCTCGAAGCGACGGTCACGGCCTGCTCCATCCCGCCCGCGCCCTTCCACCGGCTGGTCGAGGCGAACCGACGCGACCAGACCGTCACCAGGTACAAGACGTTCGACGAACTGCTCGACTACTGCGAGCTGTCCGCCAACCCGGTCGGGCACATCGTGCTGCACGTGTTCGGCGTGGCCGCCCCCGACCGTCTCGACCTCTCCGACCGGATCTGCACCGCGCTGCAGATCATCGAACACTGCCAGGACGTCGGCGAGGACTACGCGCGCGGCCGGATCTACCTGCCCAACGAGGACCTCCAGCGGTTCGGCTGCGTCGACGCCGACCTCGCGGAGGCGAGCACTCCGGGGCGGTTGCGCGATGTGGTCGCGCTCCAGACCGAGCGGGCCGAGCGGCTGCTCCACGAGGGGGACCCCCTCGTCGCCTCGGTGAACGGCCTGGCCCGCCTCGCGATCGCGGGCTACATCGCCGGGGGCCACGCCACGGTCGCCGCGCTGAGACAGGCCGAACACGACGTTCTCGGGCAGACCGTACGGCCGCGCGGCACGCGCCTGGTGCGGGCGTGGCTGCGCATCCTGGCCAGAAGGGGGTTGGGCCGTGGGCGTCCCTGAGGCGTACCAGCACTGCGAGCAGATCATGCGGAAACAGGCACGGAACTTCTCCTACGGCCTCCGGCTGCTGCCGACGCCCAAACGCCGCGCGCTGAGCGCGGTGTACGCGTTCGCCCGCCGGATCGACGACATCGCCGACGGCGAGGGGACGGCCGGGCAGCGGCTGGCCCGCCTGACCGTGGCCAGGGAGGCGCTGGACGGCCCGCCGGGGATCCGGGACGGGAACAGCGACGATCTCGTCCTGATCGCGCTGCACGACGCCGCCCGGCGCTACCCGCTGCCGATCGCCGCGTTCGGCGAGCTGATCGACGGCTGCGCCGCCGACGTACGCGGCACGACCTACGCCAGGTTCGACGAGCTGCTGTCGTACTGCCGGTGCGTCGCCGGGTCGATCGGGCGGCTCTCGCTCGGCGTCTTCGGCACCGACGACCCCGAGGGGGCCACACCGCTGGCCGACGCCCTCGGGGTGGCGTTGCAGATCACGAACATTCTCAGGGACGTACGGGAGGACCGGCTGGCCGGGCGGATCTACCTGCCGATCGAGGACCTCGAACGGTTCGGCTGCACGCTCTCCCTCGATGGCGCCGGCAGGTTCACCGACCCGCCGCACCGGCTCGCCACGCTCATCCGATACGAGGCCGTCCGCGCCCGCGAGTGGTTCGCGGACGGCATGCGCCTGCTGCCCGCGCTCGACACCCGCAGCGCGGCGTGCACGGCGGCGATGGCCGGCATCTACCGGTGCCTGCTCGACCGCATCGCGGCGGATCCGGCCGTGGCGCTGTCCGCCCGCTTATCGCTGCCGCCCTGGGCGAAGGCCATGGTGGCGGCGCGCGCGCTCGCGGGGGCGGGCCGATGACGGGGGCTCCGGTAGCGATCATCGGCGGCGGTCTCGCGGGCATCGCCGCCGCCGTGGCGCTCGGGGAGGCGGGCCACCCGGCGACGCTGTACGAGGCGCGCCCGAGGCTGGGCGGCGCCACCCACTCGTTCGTGCGCAACGGCCTCGTGGTCGACAACGGGCAGCACGTGTTCCTGCGCTGCTGCACGGCCTACCGCGGGCTGCTCGACCGGCTCGGCGGCGCGTCCCAGGTGGACGTGCAGGACCGGTTCGACGTGCGGGTGCTCACCCCGGACGGGCGGTCGGCGCGGCTGCGGCGGTCCGCGCTCCCCGGGCCGTTCCACCTCATGCCGGCGCTGGCGCGGTACCCGCTGCTCGCGCCGGCCGACCGGCTGCGCGCGATGCGGGGCTCGCTCGCCCTGCGCCGGCTCGACCCGGCCGACCCCGCGCTCGACCGGGTGGACCTCGCGACCTGGCTGGCCGCGCACGGTCAGGGCGACGCCGCGCGGCGCGTCCTGTGGGAGCTGTTCGCGGTCGCCGCGCTGAACGTGTGCGCCGGGGACGCGGCGCTCGGCCCGGCCGCGATGGTGTTCCAGACCGCCCTGTTCGGCCGGGCGGACGCCGCCGACATCGGCGTGCCCACCGTGCCGCTCGGCGAGCTGCACGGCACGGCCGCGCAGGCCGCCATCGCCCGCCACGGCGGTGCCGTACGGCTGTCCGCCAAGGTCACGGCGATCGAGCCGGGACCGGTGATCGTCGTGGACGGCACGCGGGTGAAGGCGTCGGCGGTCATCGTCGCCACGCCGCACGAGCAGGCCGCGGGGCTCGTCCCGATGGACGCGGCGCCGGACCGGGAGCGCTGGAACGGCCTGTCCGCCAGCCCGATCGTGAACGTGCACGTCGTCTACGACCGGAAGGTCACCGACCTGCCGTTCGCCGCGGTCGTGGGGTCGCCGGTGCAGTGGGTGTTCGACAAGACGCGGGTCGCCGGGCTGCGCGACGGCCAGTACCTCGCGGTCTCTGTCTCGGCCGCCGACCGCTGGATCGACACACCCACCGCGCGGGCGCGGGCCGTGTTCGTCCCAGCGCTGGAACGGCTCTTCCCCGGCGCGCGACGTGCCCGGGTCACGGACTTCTTCGTCACCAGGGAACGTCGCGCCACCTTCCGCCAGGGTCCTGGCAGCGGCGCGCTCCGCCCCGAGGCCGCCACCCGGTGGCCCGGACTGTTTCTCGCCGGCGCGTGGACCGACACGGGCTGGCCCGACACCATGGAGGCGGCCGTGCGCAGCGGACTCAACGCGGCCAGATTGGCCAGGCGTCATCTGGACACGGGGGATCCCACCACGTGGAGTCCCAACGCGGAGGCGGCCCGGTGAGGGCGGTCATCCCACCGACCGTCGTGGCCGCCCGCGGGCTGGTGGAGCCGGTGCTGCGCGACGCCGTGGCCAGGCTCGACCCCATCACGGAGCGCGTCGCCGCCTACCACCTCGGCTGGGCCGACCCGGAGGGGCGGCCCGTCACACCGGGAGGCAAGGCCCTGCGGCCGGCGCTCGCCGTCCTGTCGGCCAGGGCGGCGGGCGCGGAGCAGTCGCTGACGGCGGCCGCGGCGGTCGAGCTCGTGCACGCGTTCTCGCTGCTCCACGACGACATCATGGACGGGGACCGGATGCGGCGGCACCGGCCCGCGGCGTGGACCGTCTTCGGCCAGTCGGCGGCCATCCTCGCCGGGGACGCCCTGCTGTCGCTCGCGGGGGAACTGCTGCTCGAGGACGGCTGCCCCGGACGGGTCCCCGCGGCCCGCTGCCTGGCCGCGGCGACCCGGCGGCTGATCGCCGGGCAGGCGCTGGACCTGGAGTTCGAGCGGCGCTCCGACGTGAGCCTGGACGAGTGCCGGCAGATGTCCACCCAGAAGACCGGCGCGCTGCTGGCCTGCGCCTGCTCGATCGGAGCCATGGCGGTGGACGGCCCCGACGCGCTCATCGCGGCGCTGGCCGCCTTCGGAGCCGAGGCGGGACTCGCGTTCCAGCTCGCCGACGACCTGCTGGGCATCTGGGGCAGCCCGGCCGCGACCGGCAAGCCGGTGTTGTCGGACCTGCGGGCCCGCAAGAAGTCCCTGCCGATCGTCGCCGCGCTCACCAGCGGCACCCGGGCGGGCGAACGGCTCGCCGCCCTGATGGCCGGCACGGAACCCCTGTCGGAGGCCGACCTGCGCGCCGCCGCCGCGCTGGTCGAGGAGGCGGGCGGCCGGTCCTGGGCCGAGACCGAGGCCAAGCACCGGCTCGACGCGGCGGAACGCCACCTCGCCGACGCCGACATGCCCTCGGCGGTCCGCGCCGAGTTCCTCGACATCGCCCACTTCCTGACGTCCCGGGGACACTGACATGACGACAGTCGCCGCTCCCAGTTCCGCCGCGCTCGCCCTCGACGCGGCCTGCGATCACCTGCTCGGCCTCCAGACGCCCGAGGGGTGGTGGAAGGCCGAGTTGCAGACGAACGTCACCATGGACGCCGAGGACCTGCTGCTGCGGCAGTTCCTCGGCGTACGCACGGAGGAGGAGACGGCGGAGGCGGCCCGCTGGATCCGCTCCCAGCAGCGCGACGACGGCACCTGGGCCAACTTCCACGCGGGACCGGGCGACCTGTCCACCACCATCGAGGCGTACGCGGCGCTGCGGCTGGCCGGGGACCCGGTCGACGCGGCGCACATGCGGGCCGCGGCCGGGTTCGTCCGGGACTCCGGCGGGATCGAGGCGTCCCGGGTGTTCACCCGCATCTGGCTGGCGCTGTTCGGCCAGTGGCCGTGGAAGGACCTGCCCGTCCTCCCGCCTGAGATGATCTTCCTGCCGCCGTGGTTCCCGCTCAACGTCTACGACTTCGCGTGCTGGGCCCGGCAGACGATCGTGCCGCTCACCATCGTGAGCGCGCGGCGCCCGGTGCGGCCGCTGCCGTTCGGCCTGGCCGAGCTGCGGACCGGACGGCCCTCCCCGCGTGCCGTACGCGGCGGCTGGGACGGCTTCTTCCTCACGCTGGACCGACTGCTGCACCGGTACCAGAGGCATCCGATCCCGGGGCTGCGGCGGGCGGCGATCCGGCGCGCGGCCGAATGGATCGTGACGCGGCAGGAGCTGGACGGATCGTGGGGCGGCATCCAGCCCCCGTGGGTGTACTCGCTGATCGCCCTCGACCTGTGCGGCTACCGCCTGGACCACCCCGTCATGCGCAAGGGCCTCGACGGCCTGGACAGGTTCACCATCAGGGACGAGCGGGGCCGCAGGCTGGAGGCGTGCCAGTCCCCGGTGTGGGACACCGTTCTCGCGGTCAACGCCCTGCTCGACGCGGGCCTGTCCGGCGACCATCCGGCGCTGGTCAACGCGGCCGACTGGGTGCTCGGCGAGGAGGTCAAGGGGCCGGGCGACTGGAGCGTTCGGCGGCCGTCGCTCGCGCCCGGCGGATGGGCGTTCGAGTTCGACAACGACGGCTACCCCGACATCGACGACACGGCCGAGGCGATCCTGGCCCTGCGCCGGGTGAAGCATCCGGACGCCCGCCCCGCCATCGACCGCGCCCTCCGCTGGGTCGACGGCATGGTGTCGCGGGACGGCGGCTTCGGCTCCTTCGACGCGGACAACACCCGCGAACTGTGCACACGCCTGCCGTTCTGCGACTTCGGCGCGGTCATCGACCCGCCGTCCGCCGACGTCACCGCGCACGTCGTCGAGGCTCTCGCGGTCGAGGAGCCCGCCTCCGACGTCGTACGGCGGGCCGTCGTCTGGCTGCTGAGGGCCCAGGAGGCGGACGGGTCGTGGTTCGGCCGCTGGGGGGCCAACCACGTGTACGGCACCGGCGCCGTGGTGCCCGCGCTCGTCGCGGCCGGGGTGCGCCCCACCGCCCCCTGCGTACGGCGGGCGGTCTCGTGGCTGGAGGCGCACCAGAACGACGACGGCGGCTGGGGAGAGGACCTGCGCTCGTATCGCGACCCCGCCTGGATCGGCCGGGGGCGCTCCACGGCCTCGCAGACCGCGTGGGCGCTCCTGGCCCTGCTCGCCGCCGGGGAGATCCGTTCACCGGCGGTGGAGCGCGGCGTGGCGTGGCTGGTCGGCGAGCAGCGTCCGGACGGCACATGGGACGAGCCCTACTTCACGGGCACCGGCTTCCCCGGCGATTTCTACATCAACTACCACCTTTACCGGCTCGTCTTCCCCATCAGCGCGCTGGGGCGTTACGTGCGGGCCGGTGACGAGGGGGCTTCGCCGTGACCGATCTGCTGATCTGCACCGCCCTGGGCATCGAGGCGAGAGCCGTACGTGACGGCATCCCGTCCTCGGCCGGCGGCGTGGAGGTGATCAGGACCGGGATGGGACCCGGCCACGCCGCCCGCGCCGAGGAGCGCCTGGGCAAGGCCGGAGCGCTGGCCGTGACCGGTTTCGGCGGCGCCCTCGGCGGCGGGCTGCGGCCCGGCGACGTGGTGGTGGCGAGCGAGGTCCGGTTCGGCGGCCGGACCCTGCCCTGCCCGTCCGCGCCGCTCCTCGCCGGGGAACTGGCCCGCGCGGGCCTGCCCGTACGCGTCGGGCCGCTGGTCACCTCCGATCACATAGTGACGGGCGCGGAGCGCAGGCGGCTGGCGGACGAGGGGGCGCTGGCCGTCGACATGGAGTCGGGGCCGGTGGCGGCCGCCGCGGCGGGCCGGCCCTTCGCCGCCGTGCGGGTCATCGTCGATACCCCCGAAGTCCCGCTGCTGCGCCCGGCGACCATCCGCGGCGGCGTCCTGGCCTGCCGCACCCTGCGCCAGGTCGGCCCGCCGCTGACCCGCTGGGCGGCGGCCGGCGGACCGCGCCTGGTGCTGTTCGCCGCGCCCCGGTCGTTCTGCGCCGGGGTCGAGCGGGCCATCGAGATCGTCGAGCGCGCCCTGGACCGGTACGGTCCCCCGGTCTACGTGCGCAAGCAGATCGTGCACAATCTGCACGTCGTACGCGAGCTGGAGGAGCGCGGGGCCGTCTTCGTCGACGAACTCGACGAGGTGCCCGAGGGGGTCGTCACGGTCTTCTCCGCGCACGGCGTGTCCCCCGGCGTACGCGACGAGGCCGCGCGGCGCGGCCTGCGGGTGATCGACGCGACCTGCCCGCTGGTCACGAAGGTGCACGCCGAGGCGCGCAGGTTCGCCGCCCGCGGCGACCTGGTGGCGCTGATCGGGCACGCCGGGCACGAGGAGATCGAGGGCACCCTCGGCGAGATCCCGGACTCCGTCGTCCTCGTCGAGGACGTGGACGACGTGGCGGCGCTCCCCGACGGCCGGCGGGTGTCCTACCTGACGCAGACCACCCTCGCCGTGGACGAGGCGGCCGACATCGCCGCCGCGATCCGTGACCGGTTCGCCGACGCCGAGGGCCCCCAGAAGGACGACATCTGCTACGCCACCACCAACCGGCAGCACGCCGTACGCGAGGTGGCCGAGGAGTCCGACCTGGTGCTCGTCGTCGGCTCGGCCAACTCGTCCAACTCGCGGCGGCTGGCCGAGGTCGCGGGCCGCGCCGCCCCCGCCCACCTGATCGACGGCCCCGGAGACATCGCCCTGGACTGGCTCGCGGACGCCCGCGCGGTCGGGCTGACCGCCGGCGCCTCCGCCCCGCCCGCCCTGGTGGACGCGGTCGTGGCCGCCCTCGGCGGGCTCGGGCCGGTGACCGTCGAGGAGCGCAGGGTGGCCGAGGAGACCATCCAGTTCACGTTGCCCAAGGAGGTGCGATCGAGATGACGATGCCGGTTCGCCAAGCCCTGCGCATCGGCGGCTACATCCTCCGCCAGAGGCTGCGGGGGCGGGCCAAGTTCCCGCTCCTGGTGGAGTTGGAGCCGCTGTTCGCCTGCAACCTGAAATGCGCGGGCTGCGGCAAGATCCAGCATCCCGCCGACGTGCTCAAGCGGCGCATGCCGGTCGAGCAGGCCATCGCCGCCGTCGAGGAGTGCGGGGCCCCCATGGTGTCGATCGCCGGCGGCGAGCCCCTCATGCACCCGCAGATCGCGGAGATGGTGCGGGAGCTCGTCGCCAGGAAGACGTACGTGTTCCTCTGCACCAACGCGCTGCTGATCCCCAAGAAGATCGACCAGTTCGAGCCGTCGCGGTACTTCGCCTGGACGGTCCACCTCGACGGGATGCGCGAGCGGCACGACGCGTCGGTGTGCAAGGAGGGCGTGTTCGACGAGGCCGTCGCCGCGGTGCGGGAATGCAGGCGCCGCGGGTTCCGGATCACCACGAACACCACGTTCTTCAACACCGACAGCCCGCAGACCGTCATCGACGTGCTCAACTACCTCAACGACGACCTCAAGGTCGACGAGATGATGATCTCGCCCGGGTACGCGTACGAGAAGGCGCCCGACCAGGACCACTTCCTCGGCGTACGGGAGACCAGGGAGCTGTTCCGCAAGGCGTTCTCCGGCGGGAACCGGCGGCGGTGGCGGTTCAACCACACGCCCCTGTTCCTCGACTTCCTCGAGGGCAAGGTCGACTTCCCATGCACGGCGTGGGCCATCCCGTCGTACTCGCTGTTCGGCTGGCAGCGCCCCTGCTACCTCATGTCCGACGGGTACGCGGCGACCTACCGGGAGCTGGTCGAGGACACCGACTGGGAGTCCTACGGCCGGGGACGCGATCCCCGTTGCGCGAACTGCATGGCCCACTGCGGCTACGAACCCACCGCCGTGTTCGCCACGCTCTCCTCGCTCAAGGAGTCGCTCCGGGCCGTGCGCGGCGACTGACCGGCGTGCCGAAGACGTCGGCCAGTGCCCGGAACGGGCCGGGAGCGGCGCCCTTCAGCCGGGCGGGCACCCGCAGCCAGGCCGGAGCGAACGACTCGGGACGGCCGTGCTCGACGGCGGCCACGATGGCCCTGGCGACCCGCTCCGCCGGGATCGGCGTGGGCCACCGCCGGGTGTAGGCCGCGCCGCGCCGCGCGAAGAACGGCGTGTCCACCACGCCCGGCAGCACGACGGAGACGCCGACCCGGCGCAGTTCGTACCGCAGGCTCTCGGCGAAGGCGATCAGCCCCGCCTTGGTCGCGGCGTAGACCGCCTCGTCGCGTACGCCGACCGCTCCCGCGATCGAGGCCACGAAGACGAGGTGCCCCCGGCCGCGCTCGACCATGGCGGGCAGCAGCAGCCGGGTCAGCCTGATCGGGGCGGTCAGGTTGGCCGCGATCAGCTGCTCGGCGGTGCCGTCCGGCATCGCCGTGAGCGGCCCGGCCCACCCGCATCCCGCGTTGGCGACCAGGACGTCCACGGGGCCCGCGCGCTCGACCAGGGCCGTGATGTCCGTCGTGAGGTCGCCCCTGACGGCCAGCCCTCCGCTCTCCGCCGCGACGGCGTCGAGCCGCTCCCGGTCACGACCGGAGAGCACGAGGTCGGCCCCGGCCACGGCCATCGCCCGCGCGGTCGCGGCCCCGATGCCCGAGGACGCGCCGGTGATCATTACACGGGCACCCGCAAGTCTCATCGCCCGACCCCCCGTCGTCTCGGGGAGGTCGTTCCCCCGCGTTCGCGGGTTTACCTCCCGTCAGGGTGACGGCGCGGGCGACTTGGGATGCTCGATGATCGGCACGCTGGACCGCACCACGCTCTCCCCGGTGATGGCCAGGCCGTCGTCCGCCTTCCACGCGTCTAGAAAATGGGTCCCGGCCGGGACTCCGGTCCATTTGTGGTACTGCCAGGAGTTGCAGGCGAACCGCACCGTCTCGCCCTTCGGCCGCAGGGCGACCCAGTACGCGGCGACGCCCGGCGGGCAGGTCTTGTTCTCCCAGATCTCGATGTCGCCCGAGGCGTTCTGGGTCCAGGAGCGCGACGGAAGGCGTACGGCCATGCTCTTGGTCACCAGGTGCATGCCGTACTCCGGGACCACGTCGGGGGGCGCCGACGTCGGGCTCGCGATCACGGACACCGCCGCACCGGACAGCGCCGTGGGGACGGACGGCTTTCCCGTGGGCGGCCACAACTGCCAGATCACCCAGCTCACCGCGATCGCCGCCGCGCCGCTCGCGCCGAAGAGCACGGCCTTCTTCCGCCAAGGGGCCGCCCGCTCCTCGCCGGTGACGCCTCGCGCCGTGCCCGCCGGTCCCATCGCGAAGGCGGACTCCCGCGCCCGTGCGGCGTAGCGGTTGCTCGCCCGGATCCGCCAGGCCCGTTCCATGGCCTGCATCCGCTCCCGCAGCGCGTCGATGCGGCGCCCCAGGGCGAGGAGCTCCTCGGCCTGGGCGCTGGACAGGTCGAGCGCCTTGATGATCTTGTGCATCACGTCGGCGCCGGGCAGCTTGTTGCCCTTGGACAGCTGTTCGCCGCCGCTGAGCCACTTCGACACGGTTCCCTGGTCGGCGACCTTGCGGTTCGCCAGCACCTTCTGCGGCCATCCTCCGGTCTCAAGGACGCGGCTCAAAGCGGCGGAGGCGTCTTCGAGCGCCTCGATGAGGGCGTCGGCCAACTCCTCGAACGGAACCCGTTCGGCATCCACCCTGGCGATCCTCTCCTCAGATTCCGCGGCCTCAGGTTCCAGCCCGATAAATGATCTTATTTTCCGGCGGAGAAATCCACCCGTACAACCAGGTGGAAATTGGGCGTCTCGGGGATACGTACGACGCGCACGGATTCTGAACGGAGGGCCGAACCCCGCATACCGGGCGAGATCGCGGTTCCGCATTCCCATCTCTTCCCCGGCATAACGCTGCGGGCCACGCGACCCCCGAGAGCGGCCGGACGATCCTGGAGATCGAGCCGTACGTCACCGCCCACGGCACCGCCATTCCCGAACGGGCGTGGACCGTCAGGCCGATCGACGAACACGACGACGAGGTACACATCCGGCCCGGGGCGTGCGTTTGAACAGTAAAGCCCTCACCGGCCGCGCACAGGTCCATATGTTCTCCCCCATGCGGCATCGAGCGACATTGTCATGTCCCATTTCGCGGCGACAACGATAGGGGGACAAAGACGCGTATCTCCCCCTTTTCTTCTGAGGAGTTCACCGGAGCTTCGTCACGGACACGCTTCAGGGGCTCGCGGCGCCCAGCGACCTCGACGCGCCCGGAGGAACCTCACGCCCGAAGGAGCCCCACGTTCGAAGGACTCCAGAGAAGTGGCACGGCCTTGGTTCTGAGCTGACCCCTCACCGGAAAAGAGGACGGCATGGACGAAATGGGGAGACGCCGGGCCATCTACCTCGGGGTTCTGGTCGCCGTCCAAGGGACGCTGGCGGCCTGCGCGGACACATCGGCGCCGGGGTCGCGTCCCGTCGCGGACGCGTCCCGGACACGCGGCGCGAACCGCACCCCCAGCCGCTCGCCCAGCCCCTCACCCAGTCCTTCGCCCAGCCCGGTGTTCCAGCCGGTCGCGGTTCCGACCCGAAAGCCCATCCACCAGATCAGCGAACTCAACCCGGCGGCGCCGCCGAACGCCATCGCCCTGACCATCGACGACGGGCCCGACCCGGAGTGGACGCCGCGCGTCCTCGACCTTTTGGCCCAGCACCACGTGGTGGCCACCTTCTGCGTGATCGGCGACGCGGTTCGCGAGCATCCCGATCTCGCGAAACGGGTCGCGGCCGCGGGGCACGCCATCTGCAACCACACGATGAGCCACCCGCAGCCCTTCGCCGGGCTGTCGTCCGAACGCATGAGCTCCGAGGTCGCCGGCGCCCACCGCGAGATCTGGAACACCACCGGCGTCACCACGCGGCTGTTCCGCGCGCCCGGGGGGTCCTGGTCGCCTGCCGTGCTCGACACCATCGCGAGCAACGGGATGCAACCGCTCGACTGGGACATCGATCCCAGGGACTGGTCCCGTCCCGGCGCCTCAGCCATCGAGACGGACCTGCTGCGCGCCAAGCCCGGCAGCATCCTGCTGTGCCACGACGGGGGCGGCGACCGCGCCGAGACCCTGCGCGCCCTGTCGAACGTCATCCCCGCGCTCCAGAGCCGGGGGCTGACCTTCATCACCCTCTGACGGCCGCCCCCGGACCCGCGCCGCGCGGCCCATCACGAGCCCGGCTTGGTGCAGATGGCCCGTTTCACCCAGATGGCATGTTTCACGTGGAACCAAACCGGGAATGGCGTGCGCGGGCCGTCCCCCGAGATCAGTACGGTGGAGGTGTGCGCGCACGCCCCGTGTCTCCTCCGCTGCTGGTCGAGGAGCTCGCCGACCGGATCGCCTCGGCTCCGAGGCCGTCCTGGGTGCGCGTCGCGCTCGACGGCGCGCCGGCCACCGACCCGGGACGACTGGCCGACGACCTGGTGGACCCGCTCCGCCTGCGCGGACGGGAGGTGCTGCGGGTCTCGGCGTCCGACTTCCTCCGCCCGGCCTCGCTCCGCCTGGAGTTCGGCCGCAGCGACCCCGACGCGTTCTACACCGACTGGCTGGACACCGGAGCGCTGATCCGCGAGGTCCTCGGGCCGCTCGAACCCGGCGGGACCGGCAGAGTACTGCCCGCCCTCTGGGACAGCGCCCGGGACAGGGCGACCCGCGCCCCCTACGTCACTCTGCCGCCGGGCGCGGTATTGCTGCTGGACGGGACCCTGCTGCTCGGCCGCGACCTGCCGTTCGATCTTGTCGTACACCTCTGGCTTTCCGAGGCGGCACTCGCTCGACGCACCCTCGGCGAACACCGTTGGCGACTACCCGCTTACACTCGGTATGAACACGAAGCGAGACCGTCACAGGTCGCCGACATCGTCGTCCGCGTCGAAGACCCACGACACCCGGCTGTGGTCACCGAGCCCGGATCATGAAGTCTCGATCCGACCTGGCGCGTGAGCACCGGTATCCAGAAGGATGACGTTCGGGAATGTGGGTGAGAAAGGCGGCACGGGGAGATGGCTCAGATCGTCGGTGGCGGAAGCCCCGTCAATGACGCCGAGCGAAGGGTCATCGCCCATCTGCGGGACAATGCCCCACACGACTGGCTACTGCTCCACAACATCGAGGTGCCGCGCGGCGGCGACCTGTTCGAGGTCGACGTGATCGTGATCACCGGGCACTCGCTCTGCGTGATCGACGTCAAGGGCGCCCGCGGCCGGTTCGAGGTTTCCGGTACGCGCTGGTTCCCGCAGCGGGGCGGAGAGGCGTTCGGCTCTCCCGTGGCCAAGCTCCGCGGTACGGCCCGCGCCCTCAAGGGCGTGCTCCTCGACATCCACCGGGGCCTCGACCGCGTCTACGTCGACAGCGTGGTGGTGCTGACCGCGCCCGACGCCGTCCTCGTCGACCCCAGCGGCCGTGACGCCCGGCACGTCACCAACCTCACCGGCCTCATCGGGATGCTGGGCGACGCCTCCCGGGTCAGGCAGGGCTGCAGCCCGGACGCCACGCCGTACCGCACGGCGCTCATCGAAGCCCTCAACGGCACCGTACGCCGCTCGACCGCGCCGCCCAGGTTCGGCAACTGGAAGGTCGAGGAGCAGCTGGGCGGGGACAACCGGGTCACCGAATACCGCGCCGTCAACGCCACCGCCCCGGCCAGCGAGACCGTCCTGCTGCGGGTGTACCAGGCGGACCCGCTCGCCGACCGGGACCAGCGCGTGGCCGAGCAGCGGCGGATCGCCAACGCCTACCAGGCCCTCGCCAAGATCCCCGCGCACCCGTGCGTGGCGCGTTCGCGGGACTTCTTCGCCATCGACGACGAGAGCCGCTTCGTCCTGGTCCTCGACGACGTACACGGGCAGGCGCTGCACCTGCGCCTCGCCGGACGGATGCCCGCCACCGCCGCCCGGCTCGACATGGTGGACGACATCCTGAGCGGACTCGCCCACGTCCATGCCAACCAGGTCATCCATCGCGCGCTCAGCCCCGCCTGCGTCCTCGTCACCGACAGCGGTCAGGCGGTGCTCACCGGTTTCGACTACGCCAAACCCGGACCGCGCAAGCACACCGTCGCCAACGAGCTGCCCAACGTCCTGGACACGCACTACGTGGCCCCTGAATGCCGGCTCAGGCCGGATCGCATGACCGCCGCGTCCGACGTGTACGCCGCCGGAATCATCGCCTTCCAACTGCTCACGGGGCAGTTGCCCACCCCGGGTACGGACATCGAGACCGCCGCCACGGGCGTCGCCCCCGAGATCATGGACTTGCTGCGCCGGATGCGCGACGAGACGCCCGGAAAGCGCCCGGAAGCCGCGGAGGCCCTCACAGTGCTGCGCCAGGCACGCGACACCGGCAACACCTACCCGGCGCGTACGCAACCCCTGCTCCTGGACCGGCTGCGCGGCGCCCTGCGTCGTTTCACCCGCGACTAGCCGTTTCCCCCCGCGGCCTGTTGTCCGCTGCATCCTCTGTGTCGGCTGCATCCTTTGTGCCCGCTACGTGTATCTGCGTTCGCTGCCATCTATCTGCGCTCGCTGCATTCACCTGCGGCGGATCATCGAGCGCGTAGCACAAGAACGAAGCTCATCGCGGTCAGAACGACCAGGGCGGGTGCAGTCAGCTCGTCGAGATGGCCCAGCGCTCCAGCGCGCGGATCCCACAACCACAGATCCCACGGAGCGCAGATCTCAGAAGGGCGGGATGTCGTCGGCCGGATCCGATGGCGGGCAAGAGGCGCTCTCGGGTTCCGCTGGACTCGGCGTGAGTGTGGGTTCTTCCCACCAGGCGGGTTCGTAGTTCCCTGTCGGCAGGAACGGGAGCTCGTCATTGGCGGGGTCGGTGATGCTGCCCGCGCCGTACCCGCTGACCGCAAGCCCGTGTGCTCCGCTTTCGCCTCCGATCCCGCTCACGATCTCTCTGCCGCCTCCGCCGCCGACTCCAATTCCGCCTCCGCCTCCGATCCCGCTCACGATCTCTCTGCCGCCTCCGCCGCCGACTCCAATTCCGCCTCCGCCGCCGACCTCGCCGCCGATCCCGCTGCCGCCTCCGCCGCCGACCTCGCCCCCGATCCCGCTGCCCACCTCCCTGCCGACCTGGCGGCCGCCCTCACTGTCCCCGTCGTCCCCGTCATGGCCAGCGGTTGAGAGGTCTGGCGTGCCGACCACCCGTCCCCCCACACCGCTGCCATCCGTCGTGGATGCACCCGCCTGTGACCCACCCGCCGTGGGCACGTCTGCCTCGGGTCCTCTTGTCTCAGGCTCGCCTGTCTCGGGCTCGCTCGCTGTGAACGAGCCGGGCTCGACCCCGCCCACTGTGAACGAACCGGGCTCGACCCCGCTCGCTGTGGACGAGCCGGGCTTGGGCCTACTCGCTGTGGACGCGCTTGCCTTGGGTGCTCTTGTCTCGGAACCGCCTGCCTCGGAACCGTATGTCTCGGAACCGCATGTCTGGGCCCCGTTTGCTGTGGCACGTACCTCGCATCCGCACGCCTTGGGCCCGCTCGCCGGGTGGGTGTTGGCCGCTCCGCGCTCGTTGGGGCCGGTCCAGCCGTTGGGGGCGAAGGGTTCGGGCATGGGTTCGATGATCGGCGGCGGCTCGGCCGGGTAGCGGTGGCCGGTCCGGCTGATCCAGGTCACATGTCCGGGGCTGGTCTGGATGACCTGCCAGCCGTTGTCGCGCAGGTCGTGGTCGTGCGCGCACGCGGTGGCGAGGTTGTGTTCGGTGGTGGGGCCGCCGTGGGCGTACTGGCGGGTGTGGTCCATCTCCGACCGGGCGGCTGGTGCACGGCATCCGGGATGGGAGCAGACCCTGTCGCGGATCTCGATCCGTCGCCGCAGCCCGGCTGTGGGGAACCGCCGCCGCTCATCCCCGAGAGGTGTTCGGCCTCCGGCGGCCGAGCCTCCAGCATCGTCCCCGGCGCTGACCATTCTGGCCAGATCAGCACCAACCGCGTCACCGCCAGCGCCGTTACCCCCAGCGCCGTTACCTCCAGCGCCGTTACCTCCAGCGCCGTTACCCCCAGCGCTGTCGGCTCCCACCCCGTCAGCTCCACCGCCGCCGTTCTCAGCGCTGCCCCACGTCATGCCGCCCGACGCCGTACTGCCTGACGCCGTGGCGCCTGGCGTCATGCTGTGCGTGGTGGTGGGGCCCGTACAGCGTGGTTCAGGGCCACGAGGAACGCTGCGGGCGGCGGTCGTGGTCGGCCCCGTCCAGGGATGGCCGTCTCCCCTGCTCCGCTCGGCCGTGTGGTTTGCGGCCTCGTCGTATTGGCGCATGATGTCGGCGATGACACCGGCCCAGCCGCCCTGGGCGTAGATGTCGGCGTGCAGCTCGCGCAGGAGCGACAGCGGGAGCTGGAGCTCGACGATCCCGCGTCGGCGAGTCGATGCGGATCTCCCGCGAGGATCCGTTTCCGGTTCGGTGTCCGGCTCGCGGGCAGGGACCGCCCTTCTCCCGATCGCCCCTGAACGACCACCCACGGCCGGAGGGCTGGAAGCCGAAACAGGATCGGACTCCCGCTCGCGGTTGGCAGTCGGGCAGGAAGCAGAAGCAGGACCCGGATCAGCCGGACGGAATAGAGGCGGGAACGGTGGATCAGCCAGAGGGAATGGAGGCGTGGCCGCTGGATCAGCCGGGCGAGATGCGGAAGAGGTGCCCGGTCCGGCCGGATGGGATGGAGGGGTGGGTGCTGGATCGGCCGAGCGGGGCGCAGGGGCGGGTGTGGGGTGGCGGGGCCATCCTGTGGGGCGGCGTCGGGTGATCCCGGCGTGCAGGAGTTGGCCCTGTTCGTCGCAGATGGCGAACCGCCACTCGCCGCCGATCTGTCGTTTGGCGAGTCGGCGTGCGAGTTGGGCGTGGATGGGTCCCCATCCGGCGAGTTCGGCGGGCAGGTCGTCCAGGTGCATCAGGGTGGAGACCTGGACCCGTAGCTCACCGGCCGCGAACCCGACCACCCCGACCGCGCCGGCTACGCCGACCGCAGTCCCGTTCTCGTTCTCCGTGCTTCCTGTCATGGTGCCCGCGCCTGCCAGGCCCGTCTGCAGGTTGCTGTTACCGGTCCCAGAAGCAGGGGCAGCGTTGGACTCGTCCCCAGAGCCGGGGCCAGTGTCGGGACCGGACCCTGGGGCGGGACCGGCGGGACCACCAGGACCAGGATCGGGGTCGGGATCGGACCCCGGGGCGGGACCGGCGGGGCCACCATCGCCAGGACCATCGCCAGGGCCAGGACCAGGACCAGGATCGGGATCAGGATCAGGATCAGGATCAGGATCGGGATCAGGATCAGGATCAGGATCGGGGCCGGAGTCAGGGCCGGGCGGACCCGCGTCAGGCTCGCTGTCGCGGGGCTCGGGGGTGCAGACGTCGCCGCCGTTGTCGAAGGGACTGCGGGCACTCGCCTCGGAGCCAGGGGCGTCGCTACCCCCGAGGGGATCTCTGACGCTCGCATTGGGGCCGAGGTCGCCGCCACCGGCGCCGCACGCGTCAAACACACCGATGCGGTTGCCGTGATCGGCGGGACCGGAGGAGGCCGCGCTTGTGTCGGTGTGGG
>NZ_JBFALK010000031.1:0-92748 GCF_040656155.1 Microtetraspora glauca | reverse complement strand
GATGATCGACAACGTCAGCAAGCGTGTAACCGGCGAAACTACACCAACCTGGAGAGGGACGTACTAGGACGAAAAGTTCAAATCAAACGCCCTCTCAGAACTGTCCCGGCCGTGCTTCAGGGCTCGGAACCTGGCTCCTGACCAGTGCCGGTGCGGACGTGAGCCGTCGTATGCCTCCGTTGCAGTACCTCGACGCCGTGGGCAGAGTGAGCCACATGATCGAGATCGACGGCCCCTTTTCCGCCCGCACCTGGAGCTGATCCGCATCCACCGGCCGCTTGGCGCGACCCCGATCGACGTCACCTTCCGCTTTCCCACCGCGGGCACTCTCACCATGCGCATCCCGGTACTGCCGTTGTCACATGGAGCCGGATCACCCACGCCCAGCTGACGCCGAGGACCCAGATCTTTAGGCGGTTCGAGGCTTCGGATCCAAGACGGCGCCTCGCAGGTGAGGCCGACGAGGCAGCAGCTCTCCGGCGTCATCACCGACCGCCCGGCGGCGCGTTCCGTGGACACCAGGTCAGGTCGGGTGCCATTCGGGCGGCGGGTCTTCCCCGACGCACCCGTCCACAGCAGGAAGGCGACTGAAGGCTCAGTTTCGAGAGCGGGGGCGTGATGAGGCCGACGGCTCCTGGATCCGTCGGCCTCATCACACTGCGGCGCTGTCAGTCCGCGACGAAGAACATCCGCTTGTTGACGAACTCGTCCATGCCGAGGGGACCGAGCTCGCGGCCGAACCCGGAGCGCTTCACCCCACCGAACGGAACTTCTGCGCCTTCACCGGCAGGGGTGTTCACGTTCGCCATCCCGGTCTCGAGCAGTGAGGCCACGGATGTGGCTCGATCCACGTCGGTGCTGAACACCGCGCCACCCAGTCCGTACTGCGTGTCGTTCGCCAGCTCCAGGGCCTCCTCGTCGCTGCCGACCTTGTAGACCACGGCGACCGGCCCGAACAACTCTTCGCTATAGGCCCGCATGTCCGGGGTGACACCCGTGAGGACGGCAGGCGAGTAGTACGCCGCCGGGGCGTCACTGAGCACACCGCCTGCATGCAGTGTCGCTCCCTTGCTGACCGCGTCGTCGACCTGGGCCGCGAGCGTCTCCGCAGCCGCCCGAGATGACATCGGGGCGAATGACCCCGGCTCGATCGCGAGCGCCTTCCGGGTGAGCTCCGAGACAAAGTCATCGAAGATGTCATGCATCACGATCATGCGCTTGTTGGAGTTGCAGGCCTGGCCCATGTTGTACATGCGGGTGCCCCACGCTGTCTCCGCCGCCTCCGCGACGTCGTCGCTGTCGAGGATCACGTAAGGGTCCGAGCCTCCCAGCTCGAGCACGCACTTCTTCAGGTACTTCCCCGCGAGCGACGCGACGATCGCACCGGCCCGCTCGGATCCGGTCAGCGAGACACCCTGCACCCGCGGGTCGGCGATGATCGTCTCGATCTGCTCGTGGGTCGCGAACAGGTTGACGTACGCGCCCTCCGGCACGCCGGCATCCTTCATGATCTGCTCGACTGCGAGCGCCGACCGCGGCACCGACTCGGCGTGCTTGAGGATGATCGTGTTGCCCAGCATCAGGTTGGGCGCCGCGAAACGGGCGATCTGGTAGAACGGGAAGTTCCACGGCATGATCCCGAGCAGGGCACCGATCGGCAGCTTCTGCACGACCGCCTTTCCGCCCGAGAACGTCTTGATCGGCTGGTCCGCAGCGAGCGTCGGGCCCTCGGTCGCGAAGTAGTCGAAGATCGCCTGGCAGAACTCGACCTCCCCCACTCCCTCCGAGACCGGCTTGCCCATCTCCTGGGCCGCGATCGCGGCGAGCTCATCCGCACGCTCGGCGAACAATGCTCCGACCTTGCTGACGATCTCGGCGCGTCGGGTGATCGGGACGTCCTTCCACGTCGCGTACGCCGCGGCGGCGGCCGTCAGCGCGGCCTCGACGTCCGCGTCGGTCGCCGGCTCGAAGGTCTCGACGACCTCGCCCGTCGCCGGGTCGGTCACCTGGTAGGCGGGACTGGTGCTCATCGTCGTTCTCCTGTCGGGGGTTATTCAGCCGGTGCCGGGCCGGGCACCGATTGCGGTTGTCGGCGGTGCGGAGCTGTGTGCCGACGCGTCCACTCCTCGCTCGCCCCAGTCGCTCTCGAAGTAGACAACAGGGTCGTGCGTCTCGGGCCCGAAGTACGTGGCAACGGCAGCCCAGCAGATGCTCACGGCGCGCCTCGAGGCCCAGCTTCGATCATGTCGATCAGAGCTGCCTGGTCTGGGGAGACCACTGGCCGCTGAGCTCGCACGTCGCTCCGCCGATTTCTTCCGTTCAGAGACTACCGCCGGTGCGTTCGCGTGCTTCAACCACGGTGCGCGACCTCAGAGCTTGCCGAGTCCGCGGGCCAGGATGGTGGCGGTCTTGGCGATGGTCTTGTTGTCGGTCGCGAGGCCCGGAGTGCGGTTGGTGTACGGGAGGGCGACTACTCCTTCGCCAGCATGTGATATGAGAGCGCAACAGCAAGCTTCGCGCCAAGAAAGTCGCGACGGTGCGGGTTCAGGTCGGTGAGATCTCTTGCGAGCGCTGCACCTTCAACTTCGAACGCGTCTACGGCCCTCGTGGCACTGGCTACATCGAGTGCCATCACATGGTCCCGTTCCATGCGTCAGGTGCGACGACTACCACGCTCGACGACTTGGCCCTGTTGTGCTCCAACTGCCACAGGACGATCCATAGAGCGGCACCATGGCCTACCCCGGCGGAGTTACGGCGACTCATCAATCACGCGCTATCCGAACGCTAGCCAAGGCGCTCGCCTCCATGACGGCCTTGAACCAAACTGTCCCGTATCGGCCACTGATGTACCTGCCGGAGGAAGCGTGATGAAGGCAGCGCAGGACAAGGGCGCGTCGCGACCACCGAGCTTCCGTGTGCTGATGTACGCGGCCGTGAGCCTGTCGCTGCTGTCTGGATGCACTCGGGGCACTCCCAGCTGCGGCCCGTGCCCTGGGAGCGGCGTGGAGCTCACCGCGCATCGGTCGATCGTGAGCCCCGATCACACGTACGAAGTCTGTGACGCACGTGACTTCTGCCGGAAAAGACACTTGCCGCCTGCCGGCGCCTCCCGCTTTCCCGCGCCTGCCGAGGGAACCGACTCAAGTGCCGAAATTCAGATCCCTCTCGGCTTCGTCGATCTCCCGGGGAAGGCTACGGACTACTCGCGGGTGGCCGTCCGCGCAGTCATCAAAGACAAAAAGGGGCGGATCATCGGCCGCGGGCAGGCGACTTTCCCTGAGTATCTGCCCATCGAAGCTGTCGACCCCTGCTACTGCGACAACGCATTCGTGCAGCTGGACATCTATCCCGCTTCCAGCCCGTAGTGTCCGGGTGACACTCCGGCTTCGGTGGAGGCTCTGGTGTACCGCTCCTTGTAGAGGTCGGGATGACCGCCTCGATGCGACGCTTCCGCAGGTGGGCGCGATTGCCGCGGGACGAGTAGACATTGTCGGCGGCAACCGCGCCGGGCCGGGTGCGGGGACGACCGACGGGCCCCCTGGCCCGTACTTTCTCCAGCACGAGATGAATTGCGGACTGTCCTCGGCCTGCCCCGCGGTCAGGACGAACGCCAGCGGACGGCACTTCCGGTCGGCGGCGAGATGGACCTTGCTGGTCTGCCCGCTCCTCGACCGTCCGAGCAAGGCAGCTCGCGAATCCAGCTCACGGCCGTACGAGTGGGCGTAGAGGGACACGTGGGGGTCAGCCGGCGACGTCGGCGGTGGCCCAGGAGTCGCGGAAGGCGTAACGGGCGGGGGCGCTCGCGTACCGGAGGAAGGCCGAGCCGGAGGTGGTGCTGACGGCGGTGGTCGTGTGATAGAAACGGCAGCCCTCGTAGATCATCTTGCCGTTCGTCAGGGAGGAACCGTCGGCGTCCACCAGGTGGTAGCCGGCCAGCGTGCAGTCCTGGTAACGGGCGATCGGCAGCCGGTTGGAGGTGGCGGCGTATCGGTGCAGGTTGTAGTTGGCGGCTGTTGAGACCTGGAGGGCGGCCATGTCGGAGCAGGAGGTGAAGGTTACCGAGCCGTTGTTCCAGTTACAGTCGATGATCTTGTGGTTGGCGCTCTTGGGCTCGAAGCGCACGCCGCTGACGTTCAGCCGGGTCGCGCTGATCTCCCCGTTGGCGAGCGGCATGTAGAAGTACCGGGCGTTGTTGGAGCCGACCATCGACCAGGAGCCGCCGAGCACGTTGATGGAACCGCCCCGGTCAAAGCGGAAGAAGTCGCCGCCGGCGAGCGCGAAGTTACAGGAAAGCATGAAGTAGTTGAGGAACTGATTCTGCTGGTTCCGGCTGGACGGACTGGAGATTCCGCAGTGCAGGAAGGCGTCGGTGTAGACGGATGCGGTGTCGGTCGAGCACAGGATGAAGTGGTGCTCGCTGTTGTTGTTGGCCTCGTGATCGCCGTCGATGCCGATGACCCGGTCCCAGGGACCCTTCCATTCAACGTTCTGGTAGACGAAGTACTGGTTCTGGCCGTTGCCGTACTCGGGATACTGAGAGGTGCCGTCGATGGTGTCGACCGACCAGTAATACGCGAAGCGGTTGTTGGCGTTGTTGGACTGGAAGGCCATGTCCTGGAAATAGGTGTACCGCAGCCGGACGGCGGCCGTGATCAGGTTGTTCTCGCGAGGGTCGCTGTTGGCGGTGAAGGTGGTGGCGAAGTTGATCGTGGTCACCCGCGGGCCGGCGCCACGGAAGCGCAGGCCGAAGATCTGGTCGGCATTGCCGCTGGTGGGTGACCACATCAGGGTGTCTTTCTTGGTCACTTTGTACGTGCCCGGCGGGAAGTAGATCTCCTTCTTCACCACGCCGTTGGTCCGGCCGGCGATCGCGGCGGTGACAGCGGCCTTGATGGCGTCGGAGTCGTCAGTGGTGCCGTCACCCTTGGCGCCGTAGTCCTTGACATCTACGCTGAACACGGCCGGATCGGTGTTGGCCGCGGCCGGTTCGGCAGCCCATAGCGACAGCGCACCTATGCCTGTGGCGGCTAGGCCGCCCGCCAGCGCGCGGCGGTTGAACGTGCTGCTCTGATCGTCCTTTTCGTTTGCGGACATGCCGAGACCGCTCCTTGGGTGGGGGGTACATGATCGTGATCAAAATTAGACCCCGCCCATTCGATCGGCAACCATAATCGGCATTTATTGGGCAACCGATTCCAGATGGGGCGCTTAGCATATTTCGGATAGTCAGCCCTGGTCCTACCGGCCATTTTCGCGAGCCTGCGATGGGGTGAGGTGAGCACGCTCCGCTGTAGCGACCTGGACCTGTATGCCGCGACCGTGCGCGTTCGGGTGGCCTGAGCAATCGTCAATATCTGTGGATCAAGATCTATTAGGCGCCTATCGAGGGCGAGTCCGCGGCCGTCGGCTCATCGGGCCATTCGACGAGCTTGCCGTTGATGAAGGTCGCCCCCGGCGCGGACCAGGGCGACGAGGTGGGGGGCGTTGACCGCTCGCCACCCACGCGATCATCTTCGAGATCGACCTTGACATGAGCCGCTTCCCCACCGCCGGGCACTTGTGCTCCTGGGCCAAGTTCACCCCGGTCATCGAAAAGTCGGCTGGGAAGAAGAAGGGCAAGAACTCCACCGGCCACGGCAACCGCTACCTCGCCCGCATCCTCGGCGAGGCCGCGGTGGCCGCCGGCAAGACCCCGCCTCTACGACACCCGCAGCAAACCAGATCGCAAGAAACGCACCCACATCCGCCAGCTCGAAGCCCTCGGCTACCACGTCGTCCTCGAACCCGTCGCCTGACCAAATAGCTGCCCGCTCACCCCGACCAGCCATCACGGGCCTGGGGTTCGCTGCCGCCTGCCCACGAACCGTCCGATTTTCGAATTAGAGACCGACCTCCCTGCGCATCAGGTCCTCCGGCTCCTCCCGGCGGACCACCAGCCGCGCCCGCCCGTCGGCGACGGCGACGACAGGCGGCCGAGCCGTCATGGTGTACGTGGACGCCATGGAGTGGTGGTAGGCGCCGGTAGCGGCCACCACGATCAGATCGCCGGGGCGGAGGTCGGCGGGGAGTTCCACGCCCTGGGCGATGACGTCCTCGGCCGCGCTGTGGTGGCCGATCACGGTCATCTCGCGGGTGCCGGCGGTGGAACGGCGGCCGATCATCCTGGCCGTGTGGCCGGAGCCGTACGGGGAGGGGTGAGGGTTGTCGCTCATCCCTCCGTCGACGGCGGCGTAGATGTGGGTCATGCCCCGCTTGATGGAGATGACCCGGTACAACGTGAGCCCGGCGGGGCCGCTGATCGCGCGCCCCGGTTCCACGACCAGCCGAGGAACGGGCAGGCCCAGCCCCGCGCAGCGCTGCGCCACGGCCGCGGTGATCGCGGCGGCGTAGCGGCGCGGATCCAACCCGTGCTCCGACTCCAGGTAGGCGATGCCGTGGCCGCCGCCCAGATCGAGCTCGGGCAGGACCACCCCGTGGGCGTCCCTGATCCGCACCATCTGCTCGATCAGAGTGCGGGCCACCCTCTCGTACGGCTGGGCCTCGCAGATCTGGGAGCCGAGATGGCAGTGTAGGCCGGCCAGTTCCAGGCGGGGTTGGCCCAGAACCCTGGCCACGGCCTGTCCGGCCGCTCCGGTGGCGATGGACAGTCCGAACCTCTGTTCTCCTGCCGCTTCCAACGCGCCGGCCTCGATGTCGGGAATGACGCGGAGCAGTATCTTCTGGCGGCGTCCCGGAGGGACGAGCGCGGCCAGCCGGTTGATCTCGGCGGCGTTGTCGACCACGATGCGCCCGACCCCCACCTCGATGGCGGTGTGGATCTCCTGGGGCGTCTTGGCGGTTCCGTGGAAGATGATCCGCTCGGCGGGGAAGCCGGCGGCGAGGGCGAAGGTCAGCTCGCCTCCCGAGCACACGTTCAGGCTGAGGCCCTCCTCGTGGACCCAGCCGACCATCGCCCGGCACAGGAACGCCTTGGCCGAGTAGGCGATCTCGGCGTCCGGCAGGGCGGCGCGGTAGGCGCGGCACCGCCGGCGGACGTCGCTCTCGTCCAGGACGTAGGCCGGGGTGCCGTGGTCGGCGGCGATCCGCATGAGGGAGACGCCACCGACCGAAGCGGCCCCGTCGGGCTCGAAGCGCGTGGTGGACGACCAGGGTTCGCCCTCGGCCGCCGGCTCGGCGGCCAGGTCCTGTCGGAGAACGCACATCACGCGACCCGCGCGGTCGTGCCGGCCATCGTCCCCATGGGGTCGACGACGATGCCGACGACGTCCAGCTCCTCGATCATGCGCCGGAGCGCGGCCTCGCTGAGCCGGATCCAGCGCTGGTCGGTGCCCAGTACCTTGGTCAGGCGGAGCGGCGAGGAGAAGGCGACCGCCGTTCTCCTGCCTGACGCGGTCCTGAAGAGGCGCAACGACATCGCGAACGCACCCTTCCGAACCGGTACATACAACGGCACTTCGGACATGACTTCCTCCTGGGGAGAACTCGTACGAGAAAGGACGCTAGAGCCGCGAGGAGGACATCGAGCCTGATCGCTACGAGATCCCGACGGGGAACGCCCAAACGTTGACGCCGCATTGACGCGGGAGCCGGAGGACGCCCCCGCCCGGCGCGTCCCGGACCGTCGACGGCGGCGAGTACGAAAGGGCGACAGCCGCCGAGGCGCAGGAGAGGCCGGCCCAGCAGACCGTTCCGACAGCAGAACCCGTCCCCCTGGACGAGATCCTCGGCGGTCTGCCCGGGTTCGACGCCGAGTGGGTAGAGGCGTACACGCCCAGTCCCGCCGCCGCGCAGGCCGGCTCGACGGCCCCGACCGGCTCACCAGGGGGTACGAGGGCGACGGCGGCGATGCCGATGCCGATGCCGATGCCGTGTGACTGCGAGTGCTGTTCCGGCAGCTCCCTCTCGACGAGGACTTTACCGAGACAGCCGTCAACATCGTCCTCAGCCGGGTAGCTGGGCAGCCACACCGCGTGCGGACCCGAACACCACGGATACCGCACAACGGGAGCCCGAAAGGAGGAGGGGCGATCTTCCCCACCTCGCAGACGGAGGCGGGGTTCTCCGCCCCTGGAAGCCTATGACCGATCCCGAGATCAGCCGAACCGACCTCCCCGCCACCAAACCGGCACGACGCGCGGCTCGCCACGGACTCCTTCTCGGAGCCGCCACCGTGCTGCTACTCACCATGGGTACGGGCGTGGCCGCCGCCCAGACAGGGCTGTCTCCACGTGAGGAGACGCCCAGCGGACACCCGGCGGAGGGCTCCACTGGCTCCGTCCACGGTGAACTGACCATCACGAAGAAGGGCGGCGGCCAGCAGACCCTCACCGTGCAGAGCGGCACCGTGACATCGGTCGACCAGAATTCCATCGAGATCAAGAGTCAGGACGGCTTCGCGCAGAAGTACGCCATCACCGACTCCAGCCGTGTCTCCGCGGGGCGCATGGGGCTGACCGAGATCACAACCGGTGACAACGCACTGGTGGTCGCCGTCGGGAAGGGCACCTCCGCCCCCGCCGCGCTTATCGCGGACCTCAGCCGGCCGAAGTGGCCCGGGCATGGCGAGGGCGGCGCCGCGTCGCCGTCATCGTGATCGCGATCGTGATCGCGATCGGTCCCTGCCGGTAGAACGGCCACCCTGCGTGGCCCCCGGAAGGGCCCGAGCACATCGCACGCTGGCGCTATCGGGCGGGTAGGACCTCCTCAACGAGGTGGCTGACTCGGCCCCGCGCCGGCCGACGACGGCGAGAACCGCCGCTGCCACAAACGACGTGGCAGCGGCGGTTCACCATTGTGTTCGCGGGAAGTCCGCTCATCGACTCACATAGGCGTCGCGCAGCGTCTGTACATCGGCCTCCGAAAGATCAACCACGGTCGTATCTCACGAAACCGTCGAAGCTGCGTAGTCGCTTTCGAGTTGGTCGAGCGTGATGTGCAGCAGTTGGGGAGACGCGTAGGTCCCGGCTTCGGCCCGCTGCCTCGAGTAGCCGAGAGACTTCCAGAACGCGACGGTTTCGGACATGCCCCGCCGAAGTGATCATCACGTGATCCCAATGACGCGGAAAGATCGGCGATACGTAGGTGCCGGCTACTGGATGATCTAGGGGTGCTCAGCGTGAGCCACGGCGGCCTGAAAGCGGCACGCTGGCTGGGAAGCGCTGGCTGAAAGCGACCCCGCCGCTCCCAGAAGATCTCCAAATCGGGGACGCAACCGTCACCGGCACGGACTCTGATGGCATCTGGATCTCGGGGTGGAGCACGCGGCTCGGGGCTCCAGGCGATCAAACCGGTCCGGACGGGACGCTTGTGCACTGGGACGGTCACGTCTGGAATCTTTTCGACCTCGGGCTTCGCGGCCTCGACCTCCGCCAAGCCATCCCGGACGGACGTGGCGGCGTATGGATAGCCACGAGGATGTATGGCCAGGCGGCAGCTCCAATCACGGCATCGAAGTCATAGCTGCGTTCGGGACGCTCGCATGTGGCGAAGTGACCAAGGCCGGCGTCCACACGAACCGTGAGGGCACGTCAGGGGATCTGTGCCTCGATGTGGGCGAGTTGGGCGGCGAGGATCTCCTCGAACGCGGCGCGGCGGTCGGCCCCGAGGGGGCGGATGTCGCGGGCGAAATGGGCCAGGGCGGGGAAGTGTTCGGGGTCGGCGCCCAGGACCGCGACGCGGAACTGTTCCATGCCCTGTTCGTACTCTTTGGGGGTGATGGCGCCGACCCCGGCCTCGGAGGAGATCAGCGCCGCAATGAGGATCGCGATCCGGTGGTAGCGCGCCGGGATCTTCTCGTCGGGCAGGCCCGATGCGCGCAGTGCCTGGAGCAGCTCCTCCATGACGAGTCGGGAGCCGGTGCCGCCTGACGCGTAGCGTCCCCAGATTGCGGCGAGTTGGGGTTGCTCGCCGAATGACTCTCTCAAGCGCAGAGCCAGGGTGGTGATGCGCTGTTTCCAGTCGCCCTCGGGGCGGTAGCCGTCCATGGCGGCCGTGAGGATGCGGTCGGCGACCGCGCGTAGCAGCTCGGTCTTGTTGCGGAAGTGCCGGTAGAGGCTGGAGGAGTCGGTCCCGAGCGCTGCGGCGAGCTTGCGCACGCTGAACGACTCGGCGTCGCTCGTGCGCAGCAACTCCGCCGCGGTGTCCAGGATCTCCTCGGTCGACCAACGCCTTCGGCCTGCCATCTCGCCCCTCTCGCTGCTACTCGTCGTGACTCAGCCTAACCTATGCACTTGCTCATGCACGCACCGCGTGCATAATGAGGACGTGTGCTTTCCGGAGACTGCACGACCTGCGCTATGCCCGACATGCGTGACCACCACGACACACCCGGCAGCCGGCCGGGGAGGGGAGAGGGAGACATGAGCGAGCCCACCGCTACGATGCGGCCGACGGAGCCGGACTGGTCGGCGATAACGGCCGAGGAACTGATCGCCTACCGTGACGCGGAGAACCGCTTCCGGGCCTCCAGTGCGGCACGGGCGATCACCGGGGATCCGGATCCGGGCGCCGCGATCGACTGGCAGGAGGTGACGCTGCCCGACCGCGACCTCCCGGTCCGGGTGTACCGGCCGGCCGCCGAGAACCGCGCTGGGGAGGCCGCTCCGGCCGAGCTACCGCTCGTGCTCCACGTGCACGGAGGCAGCTTCGTGGGCACGGCGGTGCAGTGCGACTGGACCAACAGCCACCTCGCCGCCCGGCTGCCCGCCATCGTCGTCTCGGTCGAGCACCGCCTCCTCGATGCGGCAACCCCGCTGTCGGCGGCCGCCGACGACGCCTGGGACGTGCTCCGGCACGTGGCGCAGCACGCCGCGCAGTGGGGCATCGACCCCGCGCGCACGGCCGTGTTCGGCGAGAGCTGCGGTGCGCTGATCAGCGCGCTGGCTGCCATACGGGCCAGGGAGGCCGGCCTGCGACTCAAGGCGCAGGTGCTGGTCAACCCCGCCGTCGATGTGACCGAGACGATGTTCGACTACGCCTCGATCGCCGAGTACGGGGACAGCCCGACCCTCGCCGGGCCGCAGTTGCGCTTGTTCCAGCGGCTCGCCGTTCCACCGGGAACCGACGCTCGCGCGCTCTCGCCGCTGTATGCCGACAACCTGAACGGTCTGGCCCCGACGCTCGTGGTGGTGCCGACCCAGGACGCGGTGGCCGATCACGGCCGCCGCTACGCCGAACGACTGCGGGCCGCCGGGACATCCGTGCGGCTCACCGAATACCCGCGAGCGAGGCACGCGTTCCTTTCCATGCCGGGCGTGGAGCAGCAGGCCGAGGCCGCCCGGGCGGAGATCCTCGAGTTCCTCCGCGGGACCCTGGCAGGGTGACGGGCGCTCCGCCGTACGCGAACGACGTGCGGCGGTGCCGATCTTCGATGTTGACCTGTCGTCCAGCATGGGCGCGATACCCGAGGCCTTGCGCTCCCTGCCCGACAGCGTTCGCAGTCCGCACCCTCAGGCATCCGTGGCCGCCGTCGGTGCTGATGCCGCCACCATCGTGGGTCGCCAGACGCTGGGATTCGCCGTAGGTCGTACATCGCCGTTCGGCCGTCTGCACGACATCGGCGGCTACATCCTTCTCATCGGCGTCGGCCACAATCGCAACACGTTCCTGCACTACGCCGAGACCTTGACGCCCCACCCCCGCCTGAAGGTACGCCGCTTTCCGATGGACATCGACGGCGAACGAGTCTGGCTGGAGACACTCGACGTCGGTAACGACAATGACACGCACTTCCCCACCGTCGGCCACGAGTTCGAAGAGCACGCCGGCATCCTCGAGGTCATGGTCGGTGACGCTCCCTGCCGCTTGATCCCCGTACAACCCTTCGTGTCCTTTGCTGTCCCCCGCCTCACCGAACTGCTCGCCCTGGACGCCGGGCAACAGGTATAGGCAACAGCGTGAAGTGATCATCAGGAAGCTGTCCGGAGAACGCGGGGCTCCTCAGACCGTGCCGTTGGAAAGGTGCACTTCTTTTCTGCGAAGCTTGCGCCGTACCGGACCGCACGGCAGGTGCGGGAATTCGACGACTACCTGCGCACCGAGCTCGCAAGCTGAGCAGGTCAGGACGCCTGCGGATTAAAGAAGTCGATTCGATCGAGGTCCGAGGCTCCGACCTGCGGATGTGGTGTCCGTGGACGTCCGCTGAGTTCCGCCGTCGTTTGTTTTCTTGGCTGTACGCTTTCAACGTCTTCCCCCCGCCGGGACAGCCGGGGTGCTGGTGGCACCCGGCGCGTGTGGACACGAGCGCCTTGATGTCTGCGGTAACCGCCCAACTGGCAGGAAGGCCACGACCCCCCAGCGGGTGTTGAGGCGCCGAGCCGGGAGGATGCGGTGTTCCTGGTCCCAGCGCGTCTCAGGCGAGACCGGCGAGAACCTTCGCGATCTTGGCCGGTCTCAGGACGAGCCCGGCACGGCGGGGGGTGTTCCGAGTTCACCGGCGCTGTCGGCGAGTATGTGAAGATCTCCGTCGAGTTGCCCGCCTCGGGCCCATCTGTGGTCACTTTGACGGATAGATTGGACATACCAAGGACTTTTCGTGCGTTGGCATCAGGGTCGGCGTCGCCCGAGGCGATAGTAAACACGGTCCCGAAAACCGAGATAGACCGGCCGACCATGACGCCGCAACTCCTGTACCGCATCCGACCGTCCACGCCGTTTTCCGTCACCGTGATGACGGACCCACACGTTGTGCGACTGAATCTCGACTCCGTCCCTGACAGCCGCCGCACCGTGGATGGCATGTGGTGGCCGAGTTCGCGGGACGCCGCCGCGGAACTGCCCCGTCTCATCGCAGCCGTCGACCAGCGACTGGGCGGGGTGACCGTCCGGGTGGACCTCAACCCTGACGTCTGGGACGACATCCCGCGTGACTTTCCGGCCCGGGGCCGCCTTGTCGAGGTGAACGACTCGCGGGACATCGACTCTCACCTGGTCGGACTGACCACAACGAGCGCCGGCCACACCAGCCTGTTGCTGATGGCCCCTGGCGCCGTGAACGCGTCAGCCGCCTGAAGGCACGCTCGACCACGGCCGGCGGCCCCTTACACCAGGGGCGCGGCATACCCAATCTTCAGCTTCTCGTCATCGGAGATCTCATGACCACCACCGTCCACTCCAGGGCCCGTACGCACGCGCGCCTGCTGGCCGCGTGTCGGCCCGCCCATACCATCATCGGACTGCACGGCGAGATCGACATCGCCACAAGCCCGGCGCTGCGCATGCGTCTACGCAACGCGCTCCAACGGGCCGAGAACGTACTCATCCTCGATCTGTCCGGGTTGTCCTTCTGCGACGCCTCCGGGCTGGCCGTGCTGGTCGGCATCCAGCGCAGGACCAGGGAGTTCGGCATCACGCTCCGGCTCGCCGCACCGACCCCCCGGATGGTCGATCTGCTGCGCATCACGGGACTGGACCACAGCTTCACCATCCACCCCACGCTGTCCAGCGCGATCGCGTCCGGACATCGCGATCCCGTGCGCCTGCCTGAGGCACCGCTAGCCTGAGGCACCGCGCAGAGCGGGCGCGCGTCCCAGAACGTCGATGCCCGTCGTGTAGCCGGCGGGCGCCGGCACCGTCTGCAGGCGAGCGGGCGCGGCGTCCGGCTCGGGCCTTTGTTTGGTCGTGGGCAGCGCCAACCGGAAAACGCGTTTCCAGACCCGGGCGGTCTGGCGGAGCAATGAACCGGTGTTGTAAGGAAGCCCGAACCGCTCGCACAGGGCGCGTACACGGGGCGCTATCTCGGCATACCGATTGCTCGGGAGATCCGGGAAGAGGTGGTGCTCGATCTGGTGGCTGAGATTCCCGGTCATGATGTGGAAGAGCGGACCACCGGTGAGGTTGCAGGAGCCGAGAAGTTGGCGCAGGTACCACTCGCCGCGCGTCTCGCCCTCGATCTGTTCCTCGGAGAAGGTCGCGGCCTCGTCGGGGAAATGACCGCAGAAGATGACGGTGTGCGCCCACACGTTGCGCGTCATGTTGGCGGTGAGGTTGCCGACCAGAACGGGAAAGAACAACGGCCCGGCGAGCAGAGGAAACGCCATATAGTCCTTGACGGCTTGGCGTCCGGCCTTGCGGAGGATCTCGCGAAGCTGGGTGAACACCTCGGTCCAGCTCTTGTCCCCGCCGCGTAGGCGCTCCACCTCGAGATCGTGCAGCGCCACCCCCCACTCGAAAAAGGGCGCCAGGACCGCGTTGTAGAGAGGCTGACCAAGGTAGTAGGGATGCCACGGCTGCTCGGGGCTGAGACGCAGCAGGACGAAACCGATGTCCCGGTCCTTGCCGAGCACGTTCGTCCACGTGTGATGCAGATAGTTGTGGGTGTACTTCCAATGGCCGGCCGGGGACACCAGATCCCACTCCCACGTGCTGGAGTGGATCTCGGGGTCACGCATCCAGTCCCACTGCCCGTGCAGGACGTTGTGGCCGATCTCCATGTTCTCCAGGATCTTGGCGGTGGCCAACGCGGCGGTCCCGGCGAGCCAGGCCGGAGGCAGGACGGAGGCGAAGAGCAGCGTACGGCCGCTCACCTCCAGGGCACGCTGCACGGCGATGACGCGCCGTATATACCTCGCGTCATCCTCGCCCCGGCTCGCGATCACATCATCGCGGATCTTGTCCAGCTCACGGCCGAACTCCTCGACATCCGCCTCACTGAAGGTCTGCATGAATCCACCTCAAAGCTCGATCTCGACATTGCCGACAGCGGCCGACACACAGGTCTGGACGATTTCTCCCTCTTCCCCGTATTCGCGTCCCGTCCGCAGGTCACGAACGCGACCCGACCGCAGCCGTCCCGTGCAGCTGTAACAGATGCCCATACGGCAGCCGCTTGACATGAGGATCCCCGCGTTTTCGCCCACGACCAGCAACGGAGTAGCGCCGTCGGTGTCCGCCTCCCGGCCGCTCGCAAGAAAACGGACATGCCCGGCGCCGCCCGCAGTCGATCCCGTCAGGACTGGGCGGAAGTGCTCCACATGAAGCCGGTCGACGACGCCTGCCTCGCGCCAATACGTCTCGGCCTCGCGCAGCATCCCGGTCGGCCCGCACGCCCAGACATGGCGTTCTGACCAGTCCGGGCACAGGTCGGGCAACTGCGACAGGTCCAGCCGACCGCTCGACCAGGTGTGACGCTCGTGCAGGAGCAGGTTCGGGAACCGGCTCGCCAACGTGCGGAGTTCGGGCCCGAAGATGACCTCCTCGCGGGTGGGCGCCGAGTGCAGGACGATCGCATCCGGCATCTCCCCAATCCGTGCCAGGCTGCGCAGCATCGCCATCACCGGCGTGATGCCGCTTCCCGCGGTCACGAACAGCAGGCGGGACGGAACCGGCTCCGGCAGCACGAAGTCGCCCTGCGGCCGGGTCAGGCCGACGATGGTGCCTGGTTTGGTCCGATGAACGAGATGAGTGGAGACGACACCGCCGGGGACCGCTTTCACCGTGATCGTGACGCGACCGGCGCCGCGCTCCGGCGCAGAGGACAACGAGTACGTACGCCAGTGCCGTACGCCGTCGACATCGACGCCCACCCTGATGAACTGGCCGGCTCGATGCGCGCTCCAGCCCCTGCCGGGACGGATGACGAGGCTCGCCACGTCCTTGGTCTCAGGGCGGACCGCCTCGACGCGGCCGCGGAGCTCTCGTGAGGACCACAAAGGGTTGATCAGAGTGAGGTAGTCCTCGGGCATGAGCGGCGTCGTCAGCCAGGCGACTGTGTCCGCCAGGCGCAGCGTGACATCCTCGATCGGAGTTCTGGCCGGGCCAGTCATAAAGGGTCCTCCTTCCAGACGGGAACTACCCGTGCCCGCCCTTGGCCACGGGCGGCGTTCCTCAAGGAGGACATAGATCGTCAACATTCAGATGGGCGATGGTTCTCGGGGGCGAGCAATTGTGCTGAGCCGAGGACCGTGGAACATCCACCTTCCCGAGGGTCAACCCAGACGCACAGAACTGCCTCGTTGCCCGAGTTGATCCGGCACGGCGTTGAGGGCCCGGATGTCACCCAGGGGTGTCGCGGTCGAGGTGGGTGTATGCGGGGCTCCTCCAGACGCTCTCGCTGGGCCGGGTTTAGGCAATGCGGCGGAGCTGCTCAATGTCACGGATGAGCTTGCAATCAGGCCTTTGGCGTGCCATGGCCCTCCGCTAGCCAGGACGAGACTGCTGGTGTAGCGCCGACCCAAGCCGCAGACCGACGCCAACGCCTCCTGCGGTGGGAAAGTGTGTGATCGGTGGCGCTACCTCGCGAGGATCCCCGTCGACGTGTTCGTCCTCGCCTTCGGCCGATCACGGCGAATGTGAAGGAAGAAATGGAGTGAGCCCGACAGGGACACACGGTGGGTTCAGTCGGCGATGTCGATCTTGCCGTGGACGACGGCATCGGCTACCGCGGACAGACGCAGGTCGCGGCTACGCGCGTAGATACACAAGGAGTCGAAGGCCCGGTCCATGTCGATGTGGCGCCGTTCGGCCAGCACTCCTTTGGCTTGTTCGATGAGCACGCGACTGCTCAGTGCGGCCCGCAGCTGCTCGGTGGTCGCCTCGGGCTGCTCCAGCGCACGCTGGTGCAGGATGCTGATGGTGGCCACATTGGCCAGCGCCTGCGCGATGTGCAGATTGTCTGCGGTCAGCTGGCCGGTCGCCGTGCGCAGAAGACTCAACGCGCCGATGACCTTTTCACCGCAACGCATCGGCAGCGCCTGGACCGCGATGAAGCCGGCATGCTGCGCCGCAGCGGCGAAGCGAGGCCACCGCCCTCCCCCAGCTGCGAGATCGACACAGGTCACCGGCCCGCCGGTGCGGTAACAGTCCAGACCGGGGCCTTCCGAGTCCTGGAGCTGTAGCAGCTTCAGCATGCGGGCCTGCTCAGTAGAGGCCGCCATCGGACGCAGCCGCCCTTGTTGATCGGCCAGCAGCAGCCCCGCCGCATCGACATCCAGCAGTTGCACGCAGCGCAGGGTGAGCTGGTGCAACAAGTCGACGACGTCGAAGTCCCGGACGAGTGTGTCCGTCAGTTCGGCGAACGAATCGGTCAGTTGGCGTTCCCGTGTCACGACCGCCTCCCTGGAGGGGTACATCGGAAATACCGGATCTTGCTTGGTCCGGGGTGAAGACGCGGCCCCCACCAGTGCACGCTACTTCGGCCGGCAGCAAGCCGTGGACACTGCGGCGTGGGCGCATAGCCGGATGCGGTCTCCCCCTCGCCATACCCGCGAGCCCCGGGCAGAGGTGATGCGGTGGCCCGCAAAGCTGTGGAGCGCGCGTACCCTGCGGGCGCGCGCGCTGGCCGCCGCGTTAGATCAAGCCGAGCGAGAGGGCACCGCCGACCATTTCAGAACGTCCAGATCCGCATTGTGGGCAGATCGACGCAGAGGGCACCCGCTTAGAGTGTCGGCCGCTGGGCAGGTGGCCTTGGGGAATTCTGGCGGAAGGGGGCCGCCCGTGCCTGGCAACATCATGCTGATCATGCGGTTTCACCTGGTGAGCGGCGAAGACGTCTCCGTGGTGAGTGGAGATTTCAGTGGGGAGCCCGAGGCGCTGGAGGCGATCGCACGCGCTCTGGACGAGAGGCGCAGTCTGGTGCTGACCCAGGCGAGGTACGGCGGCGAGAGTGACCTCAACGGCGTGGTCATCAACCTGGCCAACGTGGTGTCGGTGCGGGTGCTGAAGACATCCAGCGCTGAGGCGGGCCAATACCTATGACGGCGGGGAGTTCAGCGGCCGTCACTCAGCTGGACGTATGCCCCACAGCACCGAGGCGCGGCGCAGTGGCCAGGTGGCAGGAGGACGGAAGAGGACAAAGGGGAGGCCAGCGGTGTTCCAAGCAGGTGACATCCGGGAATGGCGCCGTCACGATGTCGTCGACATCGAGGGCCACAAGATCGGCACGCTGGAGTCCATCTACGTGGACACCGCCACCGACCGTCCCGCCTTCGCGACCGTCACGGTCGGCCTGCCCACGCGGCGCCGCCTGGTGTTCGTCCCGCTTGCCGGAGCGACCGTGGGCCCGAGCTACCTGAAGGTCGCCCACCCACGCAGCCGCGTAAGGCGAGCTCCCGCGATCGGCATCGACGGGGAATTGCCGGCCGAGGACGAAGAAGCCGTCTTCAGGCACTACGCGATGAGCTACGCCCCGGGCGCGGGTGGTGAACGGCGCCTTGCCCGCCGCTGACACCACCACACAGGACTGGGAAGGAGGTCGGCGATGGCACTGTTCCTGTTACTCCTCATCGTGGCGATTGCCCTGGGAATCATCGGCGTCGTCGTCAAGGGCCTGTTCTACCTGCTGACCATCGGTGTGGTCATCTTGGTGGCCGACCTCATCTTCGCGCTTGTGCGGTTCCGGCAAGGAGGCACCCGGCCCGGCCGCTGAATCCCAGCCCACCACGCCGCCTTCTGTGCGTCATGACAGCCGCAGGACGTGATCATGACCGGGACCGGCCATAGGCGCTGGGAGCTCCTGGTGATCCCGCCCGAAACCGGCACGGCTGCGGCAGCGAACGCATTCAGGCTCGCCATCCGGGCCCGCGACAGCGCCCGGCCCGCCCACATCCTCGCTCCTTAAGCGAACGATCCCCTGTCTGAGCATGTGAATCTGGTGATCGTGACTCGAGGGGGAGCACCTGCCGGCAGCGTATGGGAGGACGGGTCAGGCTACCTCGACCCGGAAACCGGTGAGGTCCTGCCCACCTGGGATGAAGCCCTCGACGAACTCGACCAGGCACCGACGCGGACATGGTCGAAGTCCCTCACCAAGTCCATCGCTGGCAGCCTCGACCCCGATGATTCCGCGCAACGGGAGCACGCGGAACGCCTGGGGAACGCACTGCGCTACGAGCTGTGCTCGCCGACCTGCCCGAACTGGCTCCGCTAATACGCCTTCGCGGTGGCCTACGTGAAAACCCGCTGGCCTCACTCCGCCGCCAAGACCCGCGAGGGCATGACGGACGCGCTGTCCAGGGTCACCCCGTACTCACCTCCGACCGGCCAGGCCGACCGGATGACGAGACCCTGCGGCGGGCATAGCGCGAGTCCGCGTTCGTCCCGGCCGATCGCCGGCCCCCGCAGACTCCGGAGATCGCGGGCGCACTGCGCTGGCTGGAAGCGGCCTCGCTGCCTCTGACCGCATTGGAAGACGCCGAGCACACGCGGGCCGTGTTCCATCACGCCCTGGGCTACGCGGTGCGGTCATCGTTGGACCGCGTCCGGCGGGGCGGGCCGTGGTCATCGCGTCCAGGTCCACTTCTGGTTGGCACCGCCCCAGCAGGAGTAGAGCTGCAGCCGGGTGCCGTTGGCGGTGCCCTGGCCCACGGCGTCCAGGCACAGCCCGGACTGCACTCCGGTGATGGTGCCGTCGGAGTTCGTGCGCCACTTCTGGTTGGCGCCGCCCCAGCAGGAGTAGATCTGGATGCCGGCGCCGTTGCCGGTCCCGGCCGCGTCGAGGCACTTGTTGCCGTAGACCCTGATCTCGCCGGCCGAAGTGGCGGTCCACTGCTGGTTGTTCTGCCCGTTGCAGTCCCACAACTGCACCGCGGTGCCGTCGGCGGTGGCGGCGCCGGGCACGTCCAGGCAACGCCCGGAGCCGACTCCCTTGATCTGCCCGGCGGTTGGTGGAGTCGGCGTCGTGGTGGACGAGCCGCCGTCCAGGCCGAAGAAGCGGATGGCGTAGGCGGCCATCCCGGGGTGCGGCAGGTCGTGGCCGGCGCCGCTGATGGTGTACGCCTCGACCTGCCCGGAGCCGAAGACTCGCCGGGTCCATCCGGATTGCGGGCTGTCAGTGGAGGTGAGGGTCTGGCTCAGTCCGTGCACGTTGGTCCACTGGTCGACCTCTTCCTGCAGCATGGTGTACGGCAGCACGGAGTCGGCGGTGCCGTGCCAGGCCATCACGCGCGGCCGGGGCCCGGTGTAGCCGGGATAGGCGTTCCTGACCAGGTCACCCCACTGCTGCGGCGCCTTGTCCGCGCACCCGGCGGGGCCGAGGCAGCCGTAGGGAACCCCCGCGAACGGCGCGCCGGCCTTGAACACGTCCGGGTACGTGGCGAGCAGGTTGTTGGTCTCCATGGCACCGGAGGAGAAGCCGGTGGCGAACACCCGCTCCGGGTCGCCGTTGTAGCGTTGCAGCACGTAGTTCGTCATGGAGACGATCGACACCGGGTCGCTGCCGCCGCCGTGCCGCAGGGCCTCGTTGGACCACACGTCGAAGCAGTTCGACATGCCGTTGGCGCTCTTGTTCGCCTGCGGGTAGATGACGATGAACCCGTACCGGTCGGCCAGCGAGGCGAACTCGGTGCCCTGGTGGAAGCCCGGAGCCCAGCCGTTGCAGCCGTGCATCGCCACCAGGACGCCCGGCCTGGACTCCACTCTGTCGGGGACGTAGAGGTACATCCGCAGACCGCCGGGGTTGGCGCCGAAGCTCGCCACTTCGGTCAGGGCCGCCGCCGACGCTCCCGGCGCAGCCGTGAGGAACACGGACAGAGCGGTGGCCGCCGCCGTGACCACAGCCGCCAGGGCGGCTCCGATGCCCGCGTACCTTCTCGTACGCGGTTTGCCTTGGTTCATTGTTCCGCCTCTCCGCTGTTAGCGCTAACAAACCGCGGTCCTGGGGAGCTCCCCTCGGGCCTGTAGAGGTGGTGGTGGGACGGAGCAAATAGGAGTCGGAAAGGTGTCGTCAAGAGCGCCGTAGCTTGCGGCGGGTCGGAGGGGGCACCGGCCGAACGCGCTCACCTCGGGTTATCAAGTCCAGCCGCAGACGGCCGGCGAGAGCGTCGCCATGAAACTTTCATCTCAGCCCGACCCGGCGAGCCCGACCGAAACATTTCAAGGACCACAATCCCCAAATTGGGTGCACACCCGGCGCAGGCAGAGACAGGCATTCGCCGAAACTTTTTACTACATTATTGACAATTTTCGACGAGATTCCCACACTGAGTGCCCGAGGTGGTCTTCCCTACCGGCTCGGTGGTGCTCAACAGAGAAACTGCCGTCCCGGCGCCTGTGGTGTGCGTCCCCACCGGGGCGCGGCGTCGGTCCCGCGGGTGTGTCCCGCACGATCCTTTCCCCATGATTCGCATATGGAGGCTCAAGCATGCGTGTCAACGTCATGTCCCCGCCTGCCGCCCGACGGCCGCTCGGCGCGCACCGCCGGGCGCTGATCACCGGCGCGCTCGGCGCACTCGGCCTGATCACGGTACTCGCGACGGTGATTCCGGCCGATGCCGCGGCGAGCACGCTCGGCGCGGCCGCCGCGCAGAGCGGCCGCTACTTCGGCACCGCCATCGCCTCTGGCAAGCTCGGCGACTCCACCTACACGACGATCGCCAATCGCGAGTTCGACATGGTGACGGCCGAGAACGAGATGAAGATCGACGCCACCGAGCCCAACCGGGGGCAGTTCAACTTCACCAGCGGGGACCGGGTCTACAACTGGGCGGTGCAGAACGGCAAGCGGGTGCGCGGCCACACTCTGGCCTGGCACTCCCAGCAGCCGGGCTGGATGCAATCGCTGTCGGGCAGCTCGCTGCGCCAGGCGATGATCGACCACATCAACGGCGTCATGGGCCACTACAAGGGCAAGATCTACGCCTGGGACGTGGTCAACGAGGCCTACGCCGATGGCAACTCCGGCGGCCGGCGTGACTCCAACCTGCAGCGCACCGGCAACGACTGGATCGAGGTGGCCTTCCGCACCGCGCGCGCCGCCGACCCGGCCGCCAAGCTGTGCTACAACGACTACAACATCGACAACTGGACCTGGGCCAAGACGCAGGGCGTCTACAACATGGTCAAGGATTTCAAGGCCCGCGGTGTGCCGATCGACTGCGTCGGCCTGCAGTCGCACTTCAACAGCAACAGCCCCTACAACAGCAACTACCGCACGACCATCCAGAGCTTCGCCGCGCTGGGGGTCGACGTGCAGATCACCGAGCTGGACATTCAGGGCGGCTCGGCCACCACGTACGCCAACGTCGTCAACGACTGCCTGGCGGTGCCGCGTTGTACCGGCATCTCGGTCTGGGGGGTTCGCGACAGCGACTCCTGGCTCGGCGCCAACACCACCCCGCTGCTCTTCGACAACAACGGCAACGCGAAGGCCGCCTACACCGCGGTGCTCAACGCGCTGGGCGGCGGCAGCACGACGCCGCCGCCCGGCGGGGGCGCCACGGGGCAGATCAAGGGCACCGCCTCCGGCCGCTGCGTCGACGTGCCCAACTCCAGCACCACCGACGGCACCGCGGTGCAACTGTGGGACTGCAACGGTCAGAGCAACCAGCAGTGGACGCAGACCACGGCCGGGGAGCTGAAGGTCTACGGCGGCAAGTGCCTGGACGCCGGGGGCGCAGGCAACGGCGCCAAGATCCAGATTTACTCCTGCTGGGGTGGCGACAACCAGAAGTGGCGCGTCAACTCCGACGGCACGATCGTGGGCGTACAGTCCGGGCTGTGCCTCGACGCCGTCGGCGGCGGCACCGGCAACGGCACGGGCCTGCAGCTCTACACCTGCTGGGGCGGCAGCAACCAGAAGTGGACCTACAACGCGGGCACCGCGTGAGCTTCACCGGCTGGTCGCCCTGGCGCCTGGGCCTGGTGACCCGGACCGGCTCCACCTGCTGACCGCACCCCGGTGCGACCTTCCCCCCGGCCCCGGTGAAGAGGCCGAGTGAGGGTGAGCCACGCCCGTCCGAAGCGGCCGGGTGTGGCTCAACAGCGGTTCTCACACTCCCAAGCGGCCCAGCGGCCGTCACACGCCCGTGATCGTCCACTGGGTGCTGTTGTTCGGCGCCCACATGGCCACGCGCCCAGTAGTTGACCTTCCAGGCCAGTGGCCCCAGTTCACAACGCCACGCCTCTACCAGCGGAAACTCTTACACCACTTCCGTGGACGCAACCGTGTACAGCGCCGAGGTGCCGCGTTTCGTGATTTGTGATCCGTCGCAGATCACCCTGGTGCCAACCGGTGACTTCTATGAAACTTTCACATGCACGAGCAGTCCGGCGCGATCTCCACGGAGGCAAAACTCCAGGCGGGATAGCGTTCTGACGGCAACGTCCAGGTCGGCACGGGACTCCTCGTTGACGCCGGGCCGGACCGTCGGATCTACTCTGCGACAACGCGTTCACCAGAGCAGGCCGTACAGCTCGACAAGATCAATGTTAACGCTAACAATATTAGGCCATCTGGCATCTAGTCAAGGAGCCCCGGATATCCCCCCGCATCCCCGGCGGCGGCACAGGACAGACCGTTCGCTGGCGTGCCACGACCGCCACAGCTCCATATCAGTCAACGGGTCGGCCTCCAGAACAGCCGTGACAGCTGCGGTTCCCCACCTTCCTGGTGATCGCGTGCACGAAATGTTAGCGCTAACACCGGGTTCGAGAGCGGCGTCTCCGCCTCGACAGCCATGGGCGGCCTCTCCTGGGGCCTGACCCGGTGAACACGTGACCGGCGGCGGCCGGTCACCACCCCCCATCTCCGAGGAGCTCCGCATGTCCTTGAGCCGTCGTCAGCTCTTTCAGGCCGCAGGCGCGACCGCCGCGCTCTCGGTCACCGGCCAGGTAGCCGGTACATCCCCAGCTCTGGCCGCACTCCCCCAGGCCAGATCCGACATCGGCGTCGCGGCCTACGAATTCGACCTCGGCCTGGTCCGGCTGACCTCCGGCCGCCTGCTGGACAACCAGAACCGCACCCTCAACTACCTGCGCTTCGTCGATGTCGACCGGCTCCTGTACGTCTTCCGGGCCAACCACCGGCTGTCCACCAACGGCGCGGCGGCCAACGGCGGCTGGGACGCGCCGAGCTTCCCGTTCCGGTCTCACATGCAGGGCCATTTCCTGACGGCGTGGGCGCAGGCCTACGCCGTGCTCGGCGACACCACCTGCCGGGACAAGGCCGACCACATGGTGGCCGAGCTGGCCCGATGTCAGGCGAACAACGGTGCCGCCGGCTTCACCAGCGGCTACCTGTCAGGTTTCCCCGAGTCGGACATCACGGCCGTGGAGAACCGCACCCTGACCAACGGCAACGTGCCGTACTACTGCGTCCACAAGACCCTGGCCGGGCTGCTGGACGTCTGGCGACTGATCGGCAACACCCAGGCCAGGACCGTGCTGCTGGCTCTGGCGGGGTGGGTGGACGCCCGCACGTCGCGACTCAGCCCCAGCCGGATGCAGGCCATGCTCGGCACCGAGTTCGGCGGCATGAACGCCGTGCTGACGGACCTGTACCAGACAACCGGCGACTCCCGCTGGCTGGCCACGGCCCAGCGGTTCGACCACGCGGCCGTGTTCGACCCGCTGGCCGCGGGCCAGGACCTGCTCAACGGGTTGCACGCCAACACGCAGGTGCCCAAGTGGATCGGGGCGGCCCGCGAGTACAAGGCGACAGGCACGACCCGCTACCGCGACATCGCCGCCAACGCCTGGTCCATCACCGTCGGCGCGCACACGTACGTGAACGGCTCCAACAGTCAGGCCGAGCACTTCCGCGCCCCCAACGCGATCGCCGCCCACCTGACCAGGGACACCGGCGAGGCGTGCAACACCTACAACATGCTCAAGCTGACCCGGGAGCTGTGGCTGCTGTCGCCGGGCCGGGCCGACTACTTCGACTACTACGAGAACGCCCTGTTCAACCACCTGATCGGGCAGCAGAACCCGGCAGACGCACACGGGCACGTCACCTACTTCACCCCGCTCGATCCCGGCGGGCGCCGGGGCGTCGGCCCTGCCTGGGGCGGCGGCACCTGGAGCACGGACTACAACTCCTTCTGGTGCTGCCAGGGCACCGGGATCGAGACCAACACCAAGCTGATGGACTCGATCTACTTCCACAACGGCACCACACTGTTCGTGAACCTGTTCACGCCCTCCACGCTCAACTGGAGCCAGCGCGGCATCACCGTCACCCAGACCACCTCCTACCCGGTCGGCGACACCACATCGCTGCAGGTCACCGGCAACGTGAGCGGATCTTGGACGATGCGCGTCCGCATCCCGGCCTGGACCCAGGGCGCGACGATCAGCGTCAACGGAGTCCCGCAGAGCATCACCACCGCGCCGGGCACCTACGCCGGCCTCACCCGGTCGTGGGTGCCGGGCGACACCGTGACCGTGCGGCTGCCCATGCGGGTGGTCATGAAGACCGCCAACGACAACCCCGGCGTGCAGGCCGTCACCTACGGCCCCGTCGTGTTGTCGGGCGACTACGGCAACGCGGGCCTGTCATCGACCCCTGCCCTGACCCCCTCCTCGATCACCCGGACCAGCGCCTCCTCCCTGGCCTTCACGGCCACTGCCGACGGAGCGTCGGTGCGGCTGGGGCCGTTCTACGACGCTCACGACCACAACTACGTCGTCTACTGGAACACCGGTGGCCAGGGCGGTACCGGCACGGCGAGCTTCCGGCTGGTCAACGCGGCCAGCGGGCTGGCCCTCGGCATCCAGAACATGTCCACCGCCGACGGCGGCCTGGCCCTCCAATGGACCGACAACGGCACCGCCGACCACGACTGGGTACCCATCGTGGACGGCGACGCCCTGCGCCTGCGCAACGTCAACAGCGGCAAGGTCCTGGGCGTGGAGAACATGTCCACCGCCGACAACGCTCGGGTGCTCCAGTGGGGTGACACCGGCACCGCCGACCACCGATGGACGATCGTCGATGCCGGCGACGGCTCCGTCAGAATCCGCAACGTCCACAGCTCCAAGCTGCTCGGCGTCCAGAACGGGTCGACCGCCAACGGCGCCCAGGTGGTCCAGGACTCCGACAACGGCAGCGCGGACAACCAGTGGCGGTTCGTGCCGAACGGCGCGCGGCGCCTCCAGAACGTGGGCACCGGGATGGTGCTCGGCGTCACCGGCATGTCCACAGCCGACGGCGCGCTCGTCGTCCAGTGGGGCGACACCGGCACCACCGACCACCTGTGGACGGCGATCGTCGACACCGGCGGCTACCTGCGGCTGCGTAATTCCAACAGCCAGAAGGTGCTGGGCGTGGAGAACATGGGCACCGCTTCCGGGTCGCGCGTCGTGCAGTGGGCCGACAACGGCACCGCCGACCATCGCTGGCGGCTGCGCTACGGGTCGGGCGCCGCCTTCCGCATCCAGTGCGCCAACGGCGGCCGGGTCCTCGGCCTTGGTGGTACGTCGCAGGGCGCGCAGGTCGTACTCACCGACGACAGCGGCGCGAACAACAACCTCTGGAGGTTCCTGTGAGACGCGTGCTCGCGGTTCTCTCGTCAGTGCTTCTTGTGGGCGTGTTACTCACGCCCACGGCGTCGGCCGCGACGGTCGACACCAGTGCGTGGTACGTCCTGGTCAACCGCAACAGCGGCAAGGCCCTGGACGTGTACAACCTGTCCACCGCCGACGGCGGCCGGATCACCCAGTGGACCCGTAACAACGGCGACCAGCAGCAGTGGCAGTTCGTCGACTCCGGCGGCGGCTACTACCGGCTGAAGTCCCGCCACTCCGGCAAGGTCCTGGACGTCTACAACTTCTCCACCGCCAACGGCGCCTCCATCGTCCAATGGGCCGACGGCAACGGCACCAACCAGCAATGGAGACTCGCCGACTCCGCCGGCGGCTACATCCGGCTGATCAATCGCAACAGCGACAAGGCCCTGGAGGTCCAGAACGCCTCCACCGCCGACGGTGCGAACATCGTCCAGTACGACGACTGGGGCGGCGCCAACCAGCAATGGCAGCTCGTCCCCGTCGGCAGCAACCCTGATCCGGGCGGCACCTACACGAACCCGGTCGTTTGGCAGGACTTCGCCGACGGCGACATCATCCGTGTCGGCGACGCCTACTACTACTCGGCCTCGACCATGCACTACTCGCCGGGCGCGCCGATCCTGCGCTCCTACAACCTGGTCGACTGGGAGTACGCCGGGCATTCGGTCCCGAGGCTCGATTTCAACTCGGGCGCCTACGACCTCAGCGGCGGCCGGGCGTACGTGAAGGGCATCTGGGCCTCGACCCTGAACTACCGGCCCAGCAACAGCACCTACTACTGGATCGGCTGCGTCGAGTTCAACCGCACCTACGTCTACACCGCCTCGGCCGTGGACGGCACCTGGACCAAGCGCTCACAGATCAACAACTGCTACTACGACGCCGGCCTCCTGATCGACACCGACGACACCATGTACGTCGCCTATGGCAACGGCACCATCAGCGTCGCCCAACTCTCGGCCGACGGGCTCAGCCAGGTACGCGCCCAGCAGGTGTTCCAGACCCCGAGCAGCGTCGCCACCCTGGAGGGCGCCCGCTTCTACAAGCGGGGCGGCTACTACTACATCTGGCTGACCCGCCCCGCCAACGGCCAGTACGTCCTCCGCTCCACCTCACCATGGGGCCCGTACGAGATGCGCCAGGTCCTGCTCAACATGCCCGGCCCCATCTCCGGCGGCGGCGTCCCCCATCAGGGCGGGCTCGTCCAGACGCAGAACGGCGACTGGTACTACATGTCGTTCGTCGACGCCTACCCCGGCGGCCGCGTACCGGCGCTCGCACCGATCACCTGGACCGGCGACTGGCCGACCGTGCAGACCGTCAACGGCGGCTGGGGAGCCACCTACCCGAAGCCGAACATCCAGACCAACCGGACCGTGACGTCCATGATCGGCCCCGACACCTTCACCTCGGGCAGCCTCAGCCACCGCTGGGAGTGGAACCACAACCCCGACACCAGCCGCTTCTCCACCGGCAACGGCCTGCGCCTGCAGACCGCCACCGTCACAGGCGACCTCTACAACGCCCGTAACACCCTGACCCACCGCATCCAGGGCCCGTCGTCCACGGCGACGATCGAGCTCGACTACTCGCAGATGACCAACGGCGACCGCGCCGGGCTGGCCATGCTGCGCGACCAGTCGGCCTGGATCGGCGTCAAACGCGACAACGGCGTCACCCGGGTCGTGATGACCAACGGCCTGACGATGAACAGCTCGTGGCAGACCACCGGCACCGGCGCCGAGGCGGCGAGCGCGAACATCTCGGGCGGCCGGATCTGGTTGCGGGTCAACGCCGACATCCGCCCCGGCTCCGGCAGGCAGGCCCGCTTCTCTTACAGCACCGACGGCAGCACCTTTGTGAGCCTCGGCCCGGCCTTCACGTTGAACAACGCCTGGCAGTTCTTCATGGGCTACCGCTTCGGGATCTTCAACTACGCCACCCAGTCCCTCGGCGGCGCGGTGACCGTGCGCCGCTTCGACCTCACCACCCCGTGACAGAACACGTCGACACAAGGAAGGCACCAACCGTCCATGAAACGACTCCTGTCCCTGCTCACCACCGGGCTGGTCGCCATCGGCCTCTCGGTGGCGCTCACCGGGCCGGCCGACGCCGCCTCGACCCTGGGCGCCTCCGCGGCCGAGCGAGGAGGCCGCTACTTCGGCGCCGCCGTGGCCGCCGGCAGGCTCGGTGACTCGACGTACGTGAACATCCTGAACCGGGAGTTCACCTCGGTCACCGCCGAGAACGAGATGAAGTGGGACGCCACCGAGCCGTCCCGGAACTCCTTCACCTACACGGGCGCCGACCGGATCGTGAACCACGCGATCGGGCGCGGCATGAAGATCCGCGGTCACACCCTGCTGTGGCACGCGCAGATGCCCGGCTGGGCGCAGGCCCTGTCCGGCTCGACCCTGCGCACCGCCATGATCAACCACGTCACGCAGGTCGCCACCCACTACCGAGGCAAGATCCACACCTGGGACGTCGTCAACGAGGCCTTCGCCGACGGCGGCAGCGGCGGCCGGCGCGACTCGATCCTCCAGCGCACCGGCAACGACTGGATCGAGGCCGCCTTCCGGGCCGCCCGCGGCGCCGACCCCGGCGCCAAGCTCTGCTACAACGACTACAACACCGACGGGATCAACGCCAAGAGCACCGGCATCTACACCATGGTGCGCGACTTCAAGGCGCGGGGCGTCCCGATCGACTGCGTCGGTTTCCAGTCCCACCTGGGCACCTCGATCTCCGGCGACTACCAGGCCAACCTCCAGCGCTTCGCCGATCTCGGCGTGGACGTCCAGATCACCGAGCTCGACGTCGCCCAAGGCTCCAACCAGGCGAACATCTACGCGTCGGTGACCCGCGCCTGCCTGGCGGTCTCCCGCTGCACCGGTATCACGGTCTGGGGCATCCGGGACAGCGACTCCTGGCGCGCCGGGGAGAACCCCCTGCTGTTCGACGCGTCGGGCAACAAGAAGGCCGCCTACACCGCCACCCTCGACGCCCTCAACGGCGGCTCCTCCAACCCGGGGCCGATCGACACCAACGCCTGGTACGTCCTGGTCAACCGCGACAGCGGCAAGGCCCTCGACGTCTACAACCTGTCCACCGCCGACGGCGGCCGCATCACCCAGTGGACCCGCAACAACGGCAACCAGCAGCAGTGGCAGTTCGTCAGCTCGGGCAGCGGCTGGTACCGGCTGAAGTCACGGCTGTCCGGCAAGGTCCTGGACGTCTACAACTTCTCCACCGCCAACGGCGCCTCCATCGTCCAGTGGACCGACCACAACGGCACCAACCAGCAGTGGAGGGCGGCCGACTCCGGCGGCTACCTCCGCTTGATCAACCGCAACAGCAACAAGGCGCTCGAGGTGCAGGGAGCCTCCACCGCCGACGGCGCGAACATCGTCCAGTACGACGACTGGAACGGCGCCAACCAGCAATGGCAACTCGTCCGAGTCGGATGAATCGGAGCACATCGTGAGATTCAGATCGCTGGCCGTCCTCGCGACGGTGGCCACCTTACTGGCGAGCCTGTTCGTCGCCATGCAGACTCAGGCCGCCAACGCGGCCACCGTCGACACCAACGCCTGGTACGTCCTGGTCAACCGCAACAGCGGCAAGGCCCTGGACGTCTACAACCTGTCCACCGCCGACGGCGGCCGCATCACCCAGTGGACCAGGAACGACCAGAACCAGCAGCAGTGGCAGTTCGTCGACTCCGGCGGCGGCTACTACCGCATCAAGTCCCGCCACTCCGGCAAGGTGCTCGACGTCTACAACTTCTCCACCGCCAACGGCGGCGCGATCGTGCAATGGGCCGACGGCAACGGCACCAACCAGCAGTGGCGGCTGGCCGACAGCTCGGACGGCTACGTGAGGTTCATCTCGCGCCACAGCAGCAAGGCGCTGGAGGTCCAGGGCGCCTCCACCGCCGACGGCGCGAACATCGTCCAGTACGACGACTGGGGCGGCGCCAACCAGCAGTGGCAACTCGTCCAGGTCGGCGGCGGCAACCCCGGTACGTGCGACCTGCCGTCGACGTACCGCTGGACCTCGACGGGCCCGCTGGCGACCCCGAAGTCGGGATGGGTCTCGCTCAAGGACTTCACCGTCGCCCCCTACAACGGCCGGCATCTCGTCTACGCCACGACCCACGACACGGGAACGAAGTGGGGCTCGATGAACTTCAGCCCCTTCACCAACTGGTCCGACATGGCCTCGGCCAGCCAGAACACGATGTCTTCTGCCACGGTCGCGCCCACGCTCTTCTACTTCGCCCCGAAGAACATCTGGGTGCTCGCCTACCAATGGGGCGGGACCGCGTTCTCCTACCGGACCTCCAGCGACCCCACCAACCCTAACGGCTGGTCAGCGCAGCAGACGCTCTTCTCCGGCAGCATCTCCGGCTCCGGTACGGGACCCATCGACCAGACGGTCATCGGTGACGGCACGAACATGTACCTGTTCTTCGCCGGCGACAACGGCAAGATCTACCGGGCCAGTATGCCCATCGGGAATTTCCCGGGCAGTTTCGGCACGACATCGACGGTGGTCATGAGCGACACGACGAACAACCTGTTCGAAGCCGTTCAGGTCTACAAGCTCCAGGGCCAGAACCGATACCTCATGATCGTCGAGGCGATCGGCTCGCAGGGCCGCTACTTCCGCTCGTTCACCGCCACCAGCTTGAACGGTTCGTGGACACCCCAGGCCGCCACCGAGGGCAACCCCTTCGCCGGCAAGGCCAACAGCGGTGCCACCTGGACCAACGACATCAGTCACGGCGAGCTGGTCCGCACCAGCGCCGATCAGACCATGCCCGTCGATCCCTGCAACCTGCAATTGCTCTACCAGGGACGCAGCCCCAGTTCCAGCGGCGACTACGGCCTCCTGCCCTACCGGCCGGGTCTGCTGACACTGCAGCGCTGATGGCGTGACAGGCGGCCCGGCGGTCCGGGCCGCCCTCCGTCAACGGCAGGAGCATGCCGCACGGAAGCGGCTTCGACCCGTACGCCGACTCCGCCGACGCCGACACGTGCACCTTCTCCTTGTTCGTGACGCGTAGCATCACCATCACCTTGCGGCCGACGCATCGGGTCTCGGCCGCAGCGGCCACCTTCAACGGCGGCTTGGCGGAGCCCGCCTGCACGTTAGCGCCTCGGCGAGCGCGATTGTCCGCGCTGGTGCCGACAGCGCCCATCGACTGGCGCACACCCAACTGCCTGCACACGGCGGCGAAGTCGGCGGAGCTGTACTGCGCCCCGTGATCCCTCGGACGGTCATAGTTCGACGCGACGAGACGACGTTTTCATCGCTTGCCGTGCGGCTGGCCAGGACAGCACGTTCCATCGGTCGCCCGCGTCTCGGCGGGCTCACCGTGAAGGAGGTCTACGGCACATGCGCAGGAGCTTTCCCCAGCCGATCTCGCACCCTGTCCTGACCTACATCCCCACCACGGAGACAGCGTGTCCATTCGAGCCGCCATCACCGGCTGGCTGGCCGCCTCCGCACAGGCCGGGCAGGAACTCGCCGACGTCACGCGGCGGGGGCACCTGGAGCGGGGTCTGCGATCCGTCATCACCCACCACGTGATCTTCAACTGAAACCGCCTGGGCCTGTCCTACACGGAGCAACACACCCTGTCGATACTCGCGAAAGAGGTAGTCATGGCAGAGCCCGAAGAGGCCGCTTCCGCAACCGGCACAAGTACCGGAAACGTCGGCGAGATGATCAGGTGAATCTCAACCGCACAGCACAACGGTTCCCCCTGATCCCGCGGACTCGCCCAGCCTGCCAGCCGCTGAAGGAGCGATCCCGTCCCGCGTATATCTCGCGATCAGCGACAAATGGCGGCTCTCGGTGGCCTACGGCTGCATGGGCAGCGCAGGCAGTGTCAAGCAAAAAGACCAGGTCACACGGGATGTGACCTGGTCTGGAGAGCGCGCCCTGAGGGATTCGAACCCCCGACCGTCGGATTAGAAGTGGATCGCTCCTTCGTGACCCGTCGATGCGCTGACCTGCGGGTGATCTCCCGCGTGCTTTCGAACGGAGCAAGGTCAATCCGGGTATGTTCTGTTGGTCTGGGCAGTCGCGGCAATCCGCAGAATGCGGAGACTGCGGAGGCGGGCCTATCGCACGACAGGCTCTGTCTTCGGAGAGAGGGCGTCGGAGCACTTCGAGTTCTCGACGTTGGCCCAGATGGGCGGGAGCATGAAGTTGTGGTCTCCGCCGGTACAGGGTGGGCAGCGGGTGCCGCTGCTGGTGGATCCGGAGAATCCGAGTGAGCCTGTAGAGATGTCACCGTTGGGCGAGGGGACCTTTCAGGTTGCTGTCCTGCTGGTGCTGGGTGCCATGACCTTCCTGGGAGGTATTGGGAATCTCGTCGTGCGCTTGCTTGGGTGACCGGACGACACACCACCGACGATCGTGCTTTGAGCCAGGCACCAACGGCCGTCACCGCGCGTGGGCTGAGCTTTCCGGAGCCGAAGACACACCCGCAAGCTAATGGCACGAACGCCGCTTTCCTTGATCTGGCAAGCGGCGTTTGGCTGGTGGAGCCTAGGAGCTTCAAACTCCTGACATCCTGCTTATAAATCGGGCCGATCTTCTGGGACGACGGCCGCCACCTGGGCGAGGGGCTGTCCGCGAGTGACCGTGACTTCCCCCCGTTTACCACCCTTAATGGCCCAATGGCCCGCTAATGGCCTGGCGATCAAGCCGCAACCTGCCCCAACAAAGTCGGGTGGCAGAGATGTGCTACTTAGTAGCACGTCGTAGCACCTGGACATAGACTTGAGGGGTGAGCATCTCTGAACCTGACCGCTCCCACCAGATTTCTCAGCGCGACCTGCGTAACCGCTCCGCGGAGATCATGGATGGGCTGGAACGCGGGGAGCGGTACGCCGTCACCCGCAACGGCCACCACATCGGCGATCTGGTCCCTATTCGGCGCCGGCGCCGGGCCGTGTCACGCGCCGAATTCGTGGCGATGTCCCGCGGCATGCCCCGCTTGGACGACCGGAAGTACCGCAAGGACATGGACCGTCACGTCAATGACGATCTCTACGACCCGTACGATCGCGCCTACGGCAGGGGCGAGTTCACAGAGGACGGGGAATGACCCCTAATCAAGGGCTGCTCGACACCAACATCCTCGTCCTGCGGGCTGGGATCGACCCGGATGAGCTACCCGACGAGATGATGATCAGCGCCATCACCACTGCGGAGTTGTCGGTCGGCGTGCTGGTGGCGTCCGGACCGCGAGAACTCGCTCAGCGAATGAAGATCCTGCAGGCAGCCGAGGCCGAGTTCGACCCCCTCCCCTTCGACGAGACCGCCGCCCGCGAGTACGGCCAACTCTGGACCGCTGTCATCTCCTCAGGCCGCAACCCACGTCCTCGAACGGCGGATCTCATGATCGCCTGTGTCGCCATCGCGAACCGCCTACCGCTCTACACATGCAACCCGAAGGACTTCAAAGAGCTGGATCGCCTGCTCACAGTGGTTCCGGTTACCCGGCCGCAGTGGGATGGCGAGTAAGAAATCCTGTCCCGAAGCCGCTTGTCCTAGCCGACGATCCGCCGCTATCGATCGCCAAATCAAAGCCCAGGTCGGGGAAACCGTCCCCTACCTGGGCTAACGCATAAGTGGAGCCTAGGAGATTCGAACTCCTGACATCCTGCTTGCAAAGACGTATGCCGATCTTGATCGATCTGCATCGTTGCTGCTCGCACCGCCGTTCGCGTTCCCCGTGAGTCCCCGCTACTTACCCTTGCTCACCGCTCCATCGGGCACGCAACGGGCACGGCTGGCAGACTCACCCATGATCGAGATCGATGGTCCTTTCTACCGCATCAGCAACCCCGGCTTTGAGATGCTGATTCCCCGCTGGGAAGGGCACGATCCTGAGACAGCCGAGGAAGCCGACGCGACCATCACCCTTCCTGACGGGACTCGTCGCTATGCCACCTTCATGACCCTGGGAACCATCTCTGGGGTCATGGATCACTGGCGGGGTACCGGCGAGTGCCTCAATGGCCGGTACTTCCGGTGCTCGGACCTGATCATCATCCGCGAACCGGGCTTCGTCTCGATGGTCGACGCCGTACGAGACATGATCGCGACCGGAGAGCTTGAAAGCGCCTGCAGTGCGCTGCCAATCGATGACAACGATCAACAGGCGGATTAAAAGATCGGCTTGCCGTAGTTCCGCACAGTTCAACGCAGGTCAGCGCGCATGCGCGGTCTGATCGGGGAACGGCTCTGGGCTGCCCTGAACTGCAACCGCCACCGTGCCTGAGCCTTCCCGATTGCGAGCCCGCGCGGCGACTACCAGATCCTCATCCCCTCCGGACGCCAACTCCCGTCCCTGTTGACAGGGAAGAAGTGCGCGGCCTCAGGGCCGTGACGGTTGTCCTCATCGAGGGGGATAGTCAGGATGGCTTCACCGAAGTCGAGCAGGATGGACTCATTGGTCTTGATGCTGACAGCTTGGACCGTTCGCCCAATGAGGGTGCACAGGGCGTCTCGTGATCCTGTCTGGGGGAAAATCCAGGCCCGGGAACCGATCTGTAGGTGTGGGTCCGTAAGCGCTGTGAGCTTCGGTCCGTTGAAATGGAACTCGACGTATTCCATCACGAACGCGACGGTGTTCAGTTCCTCACCAACGAGTCCGCTGGGGTCGTAACCTCCGACTGCCATGCCGGGCTGCGGGATGCGATCGCCTCGACGTTGCCCGGTGCGGTGTGGCAGAGGTGTCGGGCGCACTATGCGAGGAATCTGGGCTGCCGCGTTCCGAAGTCGGCGCAGCCGTGGGTGGCAACCATGCTGCGGACCGTCTTCGAGCAGCCCGACGCCGAGTCGGTGTATGCGCAGCATCGTCACGTCGTGGAGGTGTTGGAGGCGAAGTATCCGGCTGCTGCCGCCCATGTGGATGAGGCCAGGGACGACATCTTGGCGTTCACCGCGTTCCCGAAGGCTGTGTGGCGGCAGGTGTGGTCCAACAACCCTCAGGAGCGGTTGAACAAAGAGATCAGGAGGCGGACGGACGTGGTTGGTATCTTCCCGAACCGGGAGGCGATCGTCCGGCTTGTCGGTGCGGTGCTGGCGGAACAGAACGACGAGTGGACCGAGCAGCGCCGCTACATGGGCCGTGAGGTCTTGGCCGAGTGCCGTAAGAAGACCACGGCGAACGAGACAAACGATGCTAAAGTGAATATTGAGGCGATTTCTGCCTAACAGTCCACCGGATTACGGGTGGCCTTCTCAAACACCACTCCCCGGACGTGGCCAACGCCCGGATTCGGGGTATGCATTTGGCGGGCTTAACTACAGTTCCTCACCGATAGCAGCGCACCACCACACCCAGCAGAGGGGCCCTGATCGGCATACCTACCAATCAGGGATCGTAATGCTTACAAGAGGCGGGCGTTGACGCATTTCCTCATGGTCACCTGAGTCACTCTCTCGAAGTTCCGGAGTCTTGGTCGGAATCTCCCTTACCTTCGCCTTCGCTGATCCTGGTGAACATTTCCTCTACTTTTACAATGATCTCATGATGGCGCGCAACATCGAGATCGGCTCGATCGCCGAGGCGCCCAAGGATCCGCCGGATACCATTCCATTGAATCCGGGACTTGTTCGCGTTGATTGCCCATCTGTCCAGAAAGTTCAGAATCTCCTGGGCGGGCAGCTTGTCGCAGTCCTCGTCAAGCTGTTTCACAACGAAGTCGCCGTAGCGTCCACCGGATTCAATCGCTCCAAAGGATTCCGCAGCAGATAAGGCTCGCATATAGATACGCATGCGGCGGTCGGTGTCCGAGCAGGGCTCCAGCAGGAGCGTCAGCAGTTCAAAAGCAGGAACGACTGCGCCTACTTCGGAAGATAAATAGTTGGCACTAAGACCTACGCCAAGGTTCTTGGCGTAGGGAAGGAGATTAACGAACAGATTCGCCAATAGATGGTCGTCTCGAAAGGAAATCTCTCGCGGCCATACCGCGAGCTCATGGTCCTGGGATATGGCTAGGTCATAGTCACCAGCCCGATCACTGGATTCGAACGGCCACTTCGAGTCATAGCGTAGGGAGATCGGCCATATGAAGGGTGGCAGCTCAGCCACCTTGAAGGCATCGCCGCGATTCAGCTGTACCGTCATCACCCTGACGTTGTCCTGCAAGGAGCGGTGCACGCGCACGGCGCGGATCAGCGAGCCCCATTCCTCGCCCGTGAGCTGGGAGTGCCAGAGGCCGGCGATGCCCTGCCAATGCTCGTTCGCGACGCCCGCATTGTTAAGGGCGAACAACTCAGTACCGGAGATCGGCCTGTCCGTGGCAAGGATGCACAGCAGCAGGTTCGAGCTGTAGGCGGCGAGCCTGGCGGGCACTGTCGCGGGCATGGGTCGGTAGGCATCGTAGGAAGAGCTGGGCCTCGCGTACAGCGAATTGGTGAACAGCTCGCAGAGGTAGCGCCGTAGGAGCGTGCGCCGGTCCTCAGGGATGCGATAGCTGATTCCATACCTCAAAAAGCCGACGATAGGGGCACGCACGGTGAGGACGGCGAAGGACAGCAACGCGTGCAGAAACGCGTCGTCAGGCCGAGCCGGCCGGGTACGGGATCCAGCGGCGGCGAGCTCCGCGGCAAGATCGGCAAGTTCTCGGGCGACCAGCCGGGCGATCAGATATTCGCTGAACGTGGCGTGGAGGAATTCGTAGGTCTTCAGGCGCTGCTCGTCCCGTAGTGCCTGCGCCCGGTGAACGAAGAAGAAGCCGCCGATGACACCTTCAGCCGATGTCAGTTTCCGGCGGAAGCCGTCGGGCCGGCGGACTTCAGAGGGTTGGCAGAGAAGGGCGTTGAGATCCTCATCTAGATCGTCTTCGGTTACCCACTGGCGGCCTCGGTTGAACATGGCAAAGGCGGTCACCGAGAGCCGGAGGAACTCCTGCTCGATCGCCGGTAGGAGGTCGGCGTCGGAGATCCCTTCGCGGGTTTTGCGCACCTCGCGCTCGGCAAAGCGGAGCAACAACTGCTCGTAGAGTTCGGCCTCATCCAGTGTGTTATGCACGCGCCGCAACTCGTTGGCGTCGGCGTCGTATAACGCGAGCATGAGCAGCAGGAGGGGCTGCCCGGCCAGATCGGGTACCGCTAGTACCTCTTCGATCGATAGCGGTGCGAGTCTTCGCTCGTTAAAGTACCCGTGATTGGCACCGTTCCAGACGGTCACCCACTGCCAGACCTGCTCTTCATTGAACGACTCCAGCCGCAGCACTACGGCATCATCAGGCACGCGCGCCCGGTCCGCGACAGCAGTACGGCTAGTGACGACGACGACCAGCGCCCTGCCCCTCTCGGCCTGACGTTGCTGGAACTCCGCAACTTTCTCCAGGTAGTCGGTCTGGGTCACTCCAGTCGCCTGCAGCAGTTCGTCGAAACCGTCCATCATAACGACCGGGAGCGCACCCTGCGCCGCTTGGACCAGCTCCGGCCAGGACACCGGCTCATCCAGGGCATCCCTGATCGCGTGTTCGATCTGCGCCAGCACACTGCTGTCGGCGGGTACATTGCGCAGCTCTACCCGGATTGGCAGGAAGTCGCCCGAAGGCAGGCGGGCCGCGAGCATCTTGGTAAGCACCGACTTGCCCGCACCAGGCTGGCCCAGGATGAGAAGGGGAGCCCGCACTGCCTGTGGCAAAGTGAGGTGACCGGAGAGAAATTCGTTCAGATCATTTCGGAGAGGCAGCGTATCCCAGGACCTCTCGTCCGCGGGATGGCGGTAATGCTCTGGCGAAAGGACGCGAAATCCGGGGTTGATGTACGCCAGGCGCAGAGGCGGAATCGTCATCCCTTGAGGCACGTCGGTCGCGGAGATAATGGGGCGGTCGAGTGCTGCGCGGTTCGCCTGAACCAGCGCCGCCAGCCTGTCGGACGGCTCACGTCCCGATCCGATCTTCCGGAGTTGCTCCTCCAGACCCGCAAGGCCCTGCCTGAGGTGCTGGACCTTGGCACGAGTGGCCTGGTGCTCAATGAGGTTCGCCCAGCAAGCGACCTCGGGGAATTCGGCGGCAAGACGGCGGAAGAGCTCCTCGTAACGGCGGCAGGCCTGATGAGGCAGACTCTTGGACACTTCCCTGCGCACTCGAGCTCGTCGAGTGTCATCCCATTCATCCCAGATGGCCAGGCCAGAGACAAGGTCGAGCAGTCCGAAAGAAAACTTCTGGTAGCACTGGTTCAGCTCCGTGAGCACATCTTCATGCGGGTGTTGCGGGGTGGGGGTGGGCAGCTCCGCGATGATCAGCTGCTCCACCCAGTGGGCCATCGGATCCTGGCCGAGCATCCGCTCCTGGTCATCCCGCGTCAGGTCATCACGAGGAAGGATGTTTAGCTCGCGGAGCGCCTCAAAGTACGCAGTGATCACAACGACCGCATGCGCAGCCACCAGGCGCTCGGTCCGGTCGTATCTGGCCAATCGCTTTACACGATCGCGCAGTCCGCGGATTAGTCCGTCACCGAGCTTGACAACCTCCGCGCGCGCGTCGATCAGGTCGATCGCGCCTAGGCCGAGCAGCGCCACAGCGGACATCTTGTCGAGCAGGCCGCTGAGGAAACTCGCACCGCCGAGAAGGTTCACCGCGTCGCGATAGTTGAACATCCGCCGCACAGGAGGGCTCCACGTTTCACGAGAACATTAGCCGCGATTTTAGATCAACCCGTCGTTGGGAGCATGGATGTTTCTATATCGTGCATACACATCGCGAGCTGGATTCTGTCTACCTGTCCAGCGCTCCTGCCTACCGGACTATGCAATCCGGTTCCGACGACATTGATCTTGCTTGGGCCCGGCGTGGTAGTGCCTGGACTACTGATACCGATCGTTGACTGCCTCTGATTCCCAGGGATAGGCCCGGGGTAGAGGAAGCGATCGAACCCCTGCGCGGAGGCACACGCCTTCCCCTGGCTGATCATCTGGTCGCGGCGTGGCCGCGTGCGGCGGGTCGGATGGGTACAACAGGGATGGAGGCCCGACGGGCAGCCTGAGGTCCCGCCGCCCGGGACCGGCCCCAAGGCCGCACGTTCGGACGGCGGGCGGAAGGCCCATGTGCCACGGTGCGCAGCGCCGCCCTTGGTCACCCACAGGGACATTCGGGCAGATCCCGAATGTCCCTGTGACTAGATAGGCCCGGAAACTTGCGCACGTATTTGGCACGATCACCCGCAACTGCTCGGGCATAGCCGTACGCCACCGGACACAGCAAGAGAGCCCCTGACCGGCATCGCTGCTGGTCAGGGGCTCTTTCGTGCTGCTAGTGGAGAGCGCGCCCTGAGGGATTCGAACCCCCGACCGTCGGATTAGAAGCAAGATCTACGACGTGCTGGAATTGATCGTTCCGGGATTCCGACTGCCGATAGCTGACAATTTGTCCGTGGATCGTCCGATCCTGCTGACGGATCCTGACGGACGTTGACGGCCCCTTCCGGGGCATGCGAGCACACGACGAGCACGCTAGACACGCTCACCGATGCGAGCACGCTGCCGGAAACGTACGGACCGACTTCTACGGCCCAGGACGGTCAACGACCACCGGTGACCAGCCGGCGTACCCCACAATGAGAGAGATGTCCGCTGATCCTCTTGCGCGTGCCACAGCCTCACTTCACGGCCTGGCTCTGGGCGACGCCTTCGGTTCTCAGTTCTTCGTTCCGGCCAATCGTCAAGCCCTCACCGACCGCGTGCTTCCACCCGGACTGTGGCAATGGACCGATGACACCGAGATGGCTTGCTCCGTCTATCGCGTCCTGGCCGAGCATGACGTCATCGACCAGGACAGACTCGCGGCGAGCTTCGCCACGCGTCACGATTTCGATCGCGGGTATGGCCCGGCCACGAACCGGATGCTCCGCCTCATCCGCGAAGGCGGCGATTGGCGGACGCTTTCGAACGAGCTGTTCGACGGCAAAGGTTCGTGGGGCAACGGGGCCGCGATGCGGGTGGCACCGCTTGGCACCTGGTTCGCCGACGATCCAGCGCAAGTCGCCCTACAGGCCGCCCTTTCTGCACAAGTCACGCACACCCACCCTGAAGCGATAGCCGGTGCAGTCGCCGTGGCCATGGCCGCGGCAACGGCCGTCGCGGAGCCCCACCTTTCTCCAGGGCGTTTTCCCGACACGATCAGTAAACACGCGCCCGCGAGCATAGTTCGTGATGGCATTTCCGAGGCGCGGCAGCTTCTCACCATCAGCGATCCCGCGCTCGCTGCCCACATCCTGGGAAACGGGCGGCACGTCAGCGCGCACGACACGGTTCCCTTCACGCTCTGGGTGGTAGCTCGCGAACGCCGTGACTTCGAAGCGGCCCTGTGGACCACCGCAGCGGCCGGCGGTGACGTCGATACCACCTGCGCCATCGTCGGCGGCATCATCGCGGCTTCGGGGAGCGCCAACCGCCTACCCTCAGAGTGGACAAGGAGATGCGAACCGCTGCCGGAGTGGGCGGGCGCCCCGCCGCTCGACCGCGAACCGGACATCTCACACGGGGCTCAGACGTAGGGCTTGAAGCCGTGAGTGACGAGCCCATCAGGCCCCTGGCCAGGTACACGGCTGAGCGTGCATTCGCTGTGGTTGTTTCGAATTTCCTGCTGTCGCTTGCCGGTGCTTCCTCCACAACCTCTCTCGATTCGATTACGGACCGTGGCGGGCAGTGATCATGGGTTCTGGGAGACATACGCGCACACGCCGAGCACGGCACTGCCGACCATGGCTTTCGCCGCGATATACCTGGGTCGCCTGGCGTTTCTCAGCCTGGATGCACCGAGCCGAATCTGACTTGATTGCCGTGAAATGAGAGGAGGTGCCCTACGAACTGGGATGATGGGAGTTCTCTACGCTTCCAAGATCCACAGTCGAAGGACACCTCGTACGTGCGATTGTTTCATGCCGCCGCCAGGACCCATGCGAGCTTCGATGACGAGCACGTGATCGCCTACGCCGGGCTGGAGCCGGTGATGCGGCTGGCCGAACGCTGTGACCTGGGCGGACTCGTGGACGAGCACGTCGCCATCGCCGACCGGCTCGGTGTGAACGCGGCAGCGAAAATCAGCTCGATCGTGGCCGGGATGGCTGTGGGGGCCGACTCGATCGCGGATCTGGCACGGCGGTATGGACAAGCTGCTGGCCGGTATCCGCGCCCCGTCCACGCTCGGCTCGTTCCTGCGCTGCCTGAGGTGGGGGAACGTCCGCCAGATGGAGAAGGTCTCCCGCGAGTTGCTGGCCCGGCTGGCCGCGCATACGCCGCTGCTGCCCGGCGCGGACGTGTTCGCGTTCCTGGATGTGGACTCGATGCAGAAACGCACCTACGGATACGCCAAGCAGGGCAGCGGGTTCGGGCACACGAAGATCCAAGGCAAGAGTGTGCTGGTGCGCGGGTTGAATGTGCTGGCCTCGACCTTGTCGACGCCGCTGGCCGCTCCGGTCATCACCGGCACCCGGCTACGCGGCGGGAAAGCGAGCTCAGCCCGCGGCGCGGAATCGTTCGTGGCCGAGTCGATAACCGCGCGGGCAGCGGGTGCTACCGGGATCCTGGTCGTGCGCGGCGACTCGGCGTTCTATGCGGCGGGCGTCATCGCCGCCTGCCGCCGCGCGGGCGCGCACTTCTCGGTCACCGCGAAGATGGACCCCAAGATCACGGCGGCGATCGCCGTCATCGACGAGGACGCCTGGCAGGCGATCGAGTACCCGGACGCGATCTGGGATGAGCAGGCCGGCTGCTGGGTGTCCGACGCCGAGATCGCCGAGGTCACCTACACCGCGTTCACGTCGAAGAAGGGCCAAGCTGTCACGGCCCGGCTGATCGTGCGCCGGGTCAAGCGGCTCAACCCGCAGGACGCGACCGGTCAGGACGAGCTGTTCAGCGTGTACCGGTACCACGCGGTGTTCACCGACAGCCCGTTCCACCTGGTCCAGGCCGAAGAACAGCATCATGACCACGCAATCGTCGAGCAGGTCTTCGCTGACTTGTCCTGCGGCCCGCTCGCGCATCTGCCCTCGGGTGACTTCGCCGCGAACGCCGCGTGGCTGACCTGCGTGGTGATCACCCACAACCTGCTGCGTGCGACCGGTTGCCTGGCCGGCCCCGCCCACGCCAGGGCACGCGGAGCCACACTGCGCCGTCATCTGATCGCTGTGCCCGCCCGCCTGGCCCGGCGCGGACGCGGTCACATCACCCTCCACCTGCCCGCGCATTGGCGCTGGCAGCAGGCATGGATGAACGTCTTCGACGCCGTCCACGACCCACCATCTGCTGTGGTGGCTTGACCAGCCCGAACGCCCTCGGTCACCGCCCACACCGCCACGACCCCAACAGTCACCCGCGCCATCGGCGCACCAACCCCCACCCCCGAGCCATGTGGACAAGCTGCGACCCGCGCGCAGCGGCTCTCCCATACCCGGAAACAGCGCTTCACCTGGCGAAACGGCCCTCGCGGAGGATTTGGACTAGGAATCGATTACGAGAAATCACGCGGTGCATCCAGGCTCAGTCACTCAGCACGGCGGCTGTTGTCCCAGGCAGTGCTGAAGAGGAGCAACGCGTAGTCGTACATCAGCCCTGGTCGTTGTGCCACGATGCAGGGAGATTTACGGCCGTGTTCGTTTTGCCGGTAGAAGGTCAGGTAGGCAACGTTGTCGGTGACGATCACCCGATGTGCATTGGGCAGGTCGTAGAACCGCAGCGAGACGTGCTCACGATGCTGGGCGACCTCACCCACATAGGCGGCGTTGATGCGTACCTGTTCGGCGAGTATGCCAGCGGAGAACCCCGGGTCTATCCGACGCATCTCCGCCTCTCGTCTGGCGAGCCAGGAGTCGGGGCCGAGATCGGCGTCGGGCAGGAGGATCTGTACGGATTCCAGGCGCCTGCCCACGGCCTCCCAAACGGCGGCGAATCCGTCGCGCGTCAGTTCGTTCCCGCGTCCGGCGAGGACGCGAACCCAGCGAGCTCGGGCTAACTCATCCGCCAGTTCTTGGGAGGCCAGGTGTTGATGTGAGAAGACGCGGCGTACTCCCAGACCCGTCAGCCGGGAGAGGAGCGCGACCGGCCACTGACGGGAACGCATGGAAAGAATCCAGCCTCCCGCGAAGGTGAGTGCGGTAGCGAGGAGGGAGCTCACCACGCCCAGCACGAACGCATCCATGTTCGTCTCCTTCATCGATGACCGTCGCAAGTGATCAGAACGTCACGACTTGTCCACGGGAAGATAGGGAAGCAGGCTGCGCAGGACGATCGCCGCGTGCCGTGCGGCGATGTCGTGGTAGTTGTCATCCTTATCCGGATTAGCGCCATCGGAGATCCCGCGCACAACGGCCCAGCCGCGTACGGCCTGAGGCCCGTCCTGCTCGTGGAATGCCTGGGTGAGGCCACCGGCTTCCATGTCCACGGCGAGGATCTTGTCGTTGAATGCCTTCAGGTATCGGATGATCTCCGATTCCGCATCCGCAATCACTGCGTCGCCCGAGCCGATCGGTCCGGTGTGCACTTGGTAGTCGCGGATGGGTCCGTTGTCTTGAGAGTCCTGGAACCGGGCCGGCTCGCCGAAGTCGATGAAGAAGGAGTTGACGGCATGGCCGACCGGAGCAGGAGCTTCTCGTTCCTCTCCTCTGCGCCGCCGCCCGTCCGGAGTCTCCTTGCGCAGGTCGTAATACACAACCCGGGTTGTGACGACGACGTCGCCGATCGCGGGGTCTGGGTGAATTCCTCCACCGATTCCGGTCAGTACGACGACGGCTGGGTTGTAGTGCCGTCGAAGATGATCGAAGGCCATGACGGTCGACCGCTGCCCCTGGGACAGGGCACGGATGGCTGCGACCCGAGTGGTCGTACCCCGGACATTCACGGTTCCTTCGAAGAAGGGAAGCCCGCTGGTCTGAGTCCGCTGTAAGCCGAGTACCGCATGGACAGCGGCAGCCTCCTCGGTAAGGATGGTGATCACCCCTACGTCGGCACGTCGGGTGTCCGATGACTCCTTGTCCAGGTCGGCCTGTACGGAGACCGTCGCCCCATGCCCGACCGCGGACTGGCTGATCTCCATGGAACCTCCGTGGTTGACGATGCCGCTGTTGACGCTCATCACTGGCCTCCTTCACTTGTCGATGCATGCTCGTTGTTCTTGTCAGGTTCGCGGGCGTCCGCGCGGACCTGGGCATTGGCGCCGATCGCCGACTGCTTGATCTCGGTCTTTCCGCCCATGTTGAGCACGCCCGTGTTGATAATGCTGGCTGCTCTCTTCTTGAACGCGGAGGTATCGACCCCACGCGACTCGAGGAAGTCCTCGGCGGCCTTAAGCAGGCGCTGTTCGATGAGTTTCATGTGGTCGTGGATCGTGACCTCGTCCAGCTGCGCGTGCTTCCACGGTGTCGACTTCTCCTCCCGGATGCTCACCTGGGCACCGATGGCCATCCCACGCCTGGGCTTGAGCATGCGGTTCTTGCGGGCTCGCATGGCACCGATCAGCAGCAGGGGAGCCTCGGCCAGGCTCCGTATCCCCGCGACTTCGGCGGGAAGGTTGGACAGCATGCGCAGCGTGGACCGTATTACCGCGCTCGCACCGCTCTCCGCGTAGGCGTTGAGCAACTGGTAGTCGACGGGCGTTCGGGTCAGCGCGCAGGCGGCGAAATCGAGACTGAGCGCTCGGCCCTTGACGGTGACCCGGAGGAAGACCGTGGTGACCAGTTCTCCTGTGGCACTGGCGCCGATCTCCAGAAAGTGGTGAGCGGCGTCGTAGGGATCATCGATGGTCCGGTCTATCTCACTCTGGCTCGGCCGTTTCCTGAGCCATTCCGGGCGAGGCTCCACGTCGAGCTCGGCGATGTACAGCCGGTCACACATCGTGAACCCACGTAGTGAGGTCGGGTCGTCGACGTCTCCTATGGGGCCCATCGCCTTCTTCAAGTGGGCGACGAGCTCATGGGCTTTGAAAGGCGGTGTCGAATGCTCCAGCTTCTCCATAGGCGCGTGCCCGATGGGATCCTCCCTGCCTTCGAGCGACCGAAGGAACTGGACGGTGAGCGGAGGAAGCCACCGGTGTACGAGCTCGCCGCTGCCCACGAACGGGCTCCGGTCCTCGTCGATCAGTTCGACAGCAGAGTCTTCCGATTGCGCTTCAGGCTCTGGCGGTGAAGGCCTGCGGTAGACCACGTAGGGATGTGACTGTTGGTCGGCGATCGCTTGCTGCCGCAGCGTGAGCTTCCGCGGTCGCAGGGACTTTGTCCCGTGCATGTGATTGAGGGACTGCTGCTGAACAGTTCCCCTTCCGCCGACCACGACAACGAGCAGTAGCACGAGAACCGCCGCCGCTCTTGTCATCTCATCCAGTGAAACCCGAGAGAGCCCGGCCACCGCGACGGGCGTCACAGCCAGGACCGCGCACCCTATGCCACTGAGCCGCAGAAGGCGTGTCTGCTGCCGCAGCTCATCCGATTCGCTCCTCCACCTTGTCCGCCTCAGCCACCTGTCCGTCGCCGCCTTGGCCCGGAGCGTGAGGACTACCCGGGCACTCCTGACCGCCAGGCGGGACAGGTGCCAGAACCCGAGTCCGCTGGCGACAGTGACAGCGGCAGGGAGGTTGGCGGTGAAACCGACGGCGAACATCACCAGCACGCAAAGATGCTGCATCGTCTCCAAAACCCATGCTCGCCAGGCGTGTGCCACGACAGGGACGAGGTCGAATCCGTATGACGGAGCGACCATGCGGGTCGTGTCGTTGTGCACCCGACGAAGAACGGTGTCGCGAAAGGCGGGATCGAGGTACACGCCGGCGCAGAGATGCCGAGTGGCCGCGTCTTCCCTCAAGGCCCCGCCGTACTGATGCTCATCTTGTGTCGCCCTGGATTCGACCATGCCGCTCTCCCTCGGCTCCTATTTAGGTCTACTTGACCATAAGTCGAGCTGGCACTTTAGGTCAAGGTGACCTTTAGCTAGAGTGAGCCGGTGATAGAAAGACCCGGGCGACGTCCAGCGGCATCGGTCACTGTGACAGTGGATCTAGTGATCTTCACTGTTCGGCAGGACCAGTTGCAGGTCCTGCTGATTGATCGCGGCAATGAGCCCTATCTCGGCTGTGCTGCGCTGCCGGGCGGCTTCGTACGCGACGGCGAGACCTTGGACGAGGCCGCGTTGCGGGAGCTGCGAGAGGAAACCGCACTCGACGGCCGTACGCTGCACCTGGAGCAGCTGCACGCCTACAGCGACCCGGAGCGAGACCCGCGGGGCAGGATCATCACGGTGGCCTACCTGGCCCTCGGGCCTAACCTGCCACCGCCGGTCGCAGGGACAGATGCCGCAGCAGCGCACTGGACACCGGTCTCCTCCGCCATCGACGGCGACATGCCTCTGGCCTTCGACCACGCCACGATATTGAAGGACGGCCTGGAGCGGGCGAGGTCCCAACTCGAGCACACGACTGTGGCCGCAGCCTTTTGCCCCGAGCCCTTCACGGTTGGCGAGCTACGCCGCATCTACGAAGCGGTATGGGGATTCAAGCTCGATGCCAGCAATTTCCGCAGGAAGGTGACCGGAACGGAGGGCTTCCTCATCCCAACCGGCGAGCGGCGCTTCCCTGAGGTGGGCCGGCCAGCAGCACTTTATTGCCGGGGACCGGCGTCGTTGCTCGTTCCGCCACTGCTGCGTTCGAGCGAGGTTTTTCCTCTCTCACATGAGAGATTCTCGATTGGAACCTGAAACAGCTCACTAGAGAGTTTGCGGCGGGAGAGGACACCTTCAGACCGCTGTCCCATGATCGTGCAGAAAGCTCGTGAACCGAGTACGAGACCGTAGCAGCGCACCTCACCGAAATTCGTCGGCTGGTACAAGACGAAGCCTTCTCGCGGTGGGTTTCGGTGTGAAGTAACGGCTGGCGTTGAGCGACACTCGGAGCTGACGCGGTACGCGAGAATAGAGGCCTGGATCTGACCACCGGAGTGATGATGAGCCCTCGGCCGGCAGGCGAAGCCGATAAGGTCGGCAATCGCTACGAGAACGCTTGGATCGTGCAACGCGCTTGTACGTACTGCAAGGCGGTGCCGAATCGATCACAGTCGAGGACGTCAGCGAGCGAGCCGAGGGCGCCGAATTCACTCTCCGGCGGGCAGGGGTAATCGAGGTTCACCAGGTGAAGCGTCAGCAGGGGAATGCCAACGCTTGGACGGTGGCATCGCTGCGGGCCAAAGGAGTCTGGACTGCAGCTGCGCGGCACGCGGAGGCCGGGCGGCACTTCCACTTCGTGTCGACGGTCCCGGCCCGGCCCGTGCAGGAGCTGAGCGACCGGGCCAGGCGATCAGCGAGCGCCGTTACCGGAAATGGCTCAATGGCCGTGATGGTGAGCATCGCGGAAAAGGCGTCTTTGAGGTGTCAGGTGCGAGTCGAGAAGGTGGATGCGAGTGAACCACTGCTGAAACGTTGAAAGCGTAGCGACGTCATCGAAACCGGCACCACCGTGATCACCCGTCCGCCCATCCCGGCGACATGAAAGGCCCCGACTAACCGGCCCACCGAGGGGACCGAGACCATGCCCGGCGTCCACGCCACAGAGCCTTTGGCATGCCAAAAGGACCTATGCAGGGCCAGAGCGAAGATCAAGAGGAGTGCGGGAGGCCTCTTCGGTAAGGTGTAGACGCGGGTCGTGGTGGCGCCGGGAACCCATTCTGGCGCCACCACGACTATTGATTCACGGACGGTGACGCGTTCCACCTTCACCACCGCGATTTCCGGCATGCCGAACAGGATCGAAGTACTGTCGTCCACAACCAGTGGCCCCATCTACTGAAACTGTCGTGATCAACAGCCAGTGTCGTGGGGTCACGGGCTTCTGTCGATCAGGCCACGCCCAGGTATTTCCCCGTCAAGATCGAAGAGCCAGATTGAGGGTATCGGCGAAGGGCTTGCCTTGATTGATACTTAGGGGATGGGCTTTCGCAGCTGAACGCCAGCAAGGTAAGCGGCCCGAACATTGGGGTTGTTTACGACAGATAGCATGCCGGTTGGCAGCGTCAGATCGTACATCAGCCCGGCCACTCTGCCGCCCTCGGTCAGTCTCAGCAGTTGATCGGGATAAACTCTTTTTTTGATTAGCAGGTCGCGGTCAGATTTGGTCAGTTGAGCCAGCCACGTACGAAAATGCTTGACGGGGGATGGGCCGTCACAGTCAAGAGAGGAATAGGTGCAGTTCGAGTCTGTCCAGGCAATGGGAAGGCCGCTCTGCGTCATCGGGAAGAGAACCTTCTGAGCGCCGTCGAGACTCGCTTTCTCCAACTCCTCATCCGACATCGGATGTCTCAGTTCGATGATGACGGTGACCGCGAAGTGTTCGTCATCTAGCCCCTCCAGTACTTGCGCCACCTGCCGCTTCGATTTCTCGGTTCTACCCTGGCCTGCGAGATATCGCTTGAGAGTGCTCGTTGCGTCATTGCCTTTGAGTCGGGGAAACACGAGATCCCCTTCCGTGTTTGTGCGGACGATCGCGACCTCTCGAGTGTCCACCCCGCCAGAATCGAATCCTGTCTGCGGAATCGCCTCTATGGCTATTGGAATTTCTGTCTTATTGGTCTGGATGTCGCGAACAGGAGCACCATCCAAGCCGACATAATAATCCGGATGAATTATGGACAACGCAATCCCGTACAACTCCACCAAATGTTGAGGGCTTTGGTCTGACTTTTTTGTGGAAGTGTCATTGGTATTGACAGTGCATCCACTTGCGAGTGCCACGAGCGCCCCGGTGAGAATTGCCGACGCCGCGCCTCGTCCCGTCAGGTTCATTTTGAAGCCTCCCTGTCGCCAGATATGCGAACGTCTGGTGTCCACCTTGTTCGGTAAACACCAGACGACGCTCTTAGGAAACTAGATCCCGCTAGAATGCGCTATAACGGGTGCCGTCGTATTTCATCCACGGACCATATTGCTCACCGGGTTGGAAAAGTATTCGATGCGCCACTGCAGACTTGCTGTTGCTGGTGTGATAAAAGAGCTTCACCTTGGGGGCGAATGTGTGCATGTAGCCTTCGATTTGGCACACTGTTGTAGCGTTCTGGAAGCATTCGGCTTTCGGATTGTGCCTGTTCCAGATCGGGTAGAGCATGAAATTGCCCCCGGTGGACGGCTTGTCCGGCCCAGTCTCCGTGTAGTCCTTGCAGACGGTTTCCTTGGCGCCGCTGACCTCGATGCCCACGGAATAGTCGCGCTTGCCTTCGATGGAGATGCCGTAAGCTGCGTTGAACCTCTTGCCGAGGAAGCAGGCAGATGCCGTGCTTTCCATGACCAGGTTGTTCTTAATGAACAGTGCCTCCTTCTGCGGCCAGTTGGACGGCCCTCCGACTCGGATGTAGTTGATGTTCTCGGATATCAGCCAGGTGTCAGTGGTCGGAGTGCTCGAGGCCCATGGCACATACCATCGGGAACAGCCGTGCGCGCTGATCCACCACCCCTTCCAGACTTTCTTTTTGTTATTCTTCTTTTCGGTGAACTGTATTATATTTCCCTTGGTTTTGTAGCGGTAGGTGTCCTCTGTGGCATAGTAGCCATTTCCGTTCTGTGCCCGAGTGCATGGCACTCGGCGTGCCGCCGTCGCCGAGATGTTAAGTGAACTGACACTCGTGTTGGTCTTTGAATTGGTGGCAGCACTTTGATCGGCGTCATCATAGATATAGAAGGCGTCGTCGTATGTGAAGTCCGTGGAGTCTTCCTCCACATCGGTCGGTTCGGAATCAATCGCGAGCTCGCCACAGCGGACGAACGTGTAGGTGACTTCATCGGTACTGCTTTCATGGTCTGTTTCCCCGGTAGCCCCGTTGGTCAGGTTCCATGTCTGCTCGACTGTCGCATTTACCCGCACACGTCCATTGTCCACGTCGCGAGCGACCGCATGCGTGATCGCGATGGCGCTGCTGGACCGCGTGATTCCCCGCGCGTCCATGGACTGCTTCTCGCTGATCAGCGCAGGGTTGTCGAGAGCGAGCCGAGCCGTCGTCGCTCCTGCAGGATCCGTGCCGGCGGCCCAGACATCAGCTGCCGCGCCTTCAAGAACGGCCACCTGCTTTGCGTAGTACTCGTTGAGTTTCTGTACATATGTCGAGAGGCCGCAAGGCCCCACGAGCGGCTTGGGGGTGACGGTCGTCGATTCCCACTCACTCGTCCCGTGGATGGTGTGGGCCCTTACTTTGACGGTGTACGTTACTCCGTTTGTGAGGCTATCGATCGTCGCCATGGGGTCTGAAACATCGTATGTCCCGACTACCGAACCATCAGGCCCGAGCACCTGGATATCGTACCCGTCGAGCATCGCCATCCCGCCGCTTTTTTCGGGTATACCCCATGCTGCGATAGCGCCGCTGTCGGCAGTTTCGGCTGTCAGATTGAGGACTTTACTTGGGGGCCCCGGGGGGAAGTAGGTCAGCGTCAATTTTGGTTGTTCAGATGCTTCGGGGGCCCCGAAGCTGATCGACTCCGGACCGTCCGAAGTAATCATGACCCAGCCGTATTCGGCGTTGCTGTCCGAAATGTCGGCCTGGGGTGCTGTTATCGGCAATGCGTAGGTAGCGCTGGTGTCGATGTCGTTGACCAGGTCAGCGCCTTTCGTTTCGGACGTGACGGAGCTCTTGAGTGGGACGACGCTGAGTGCGCGGCTGGCTGGGCACGCAGCTGTTGGACAGACCGCTGTACCCAGGCTAAGGATGGCCTCGCTGATGGCCGCTCCATCAGGTAGATCCGCCAGCCTGAAGCCGAGGGCAGTGGCAAGCTTCTCGGAGCCTTCTCCACCGACTTGAATGGTCGACGAGTCGGACAGTGGGCAGGGGGCGCCACTACAGGCAGTGGGGTCTGTCTTTCCAACTTTTATTACGAACTGGTCCTTCAAGAGGTTCAGTGAGTGGACGTCTTCGGTCTTATCGGGAGGGGTACCGGGAACTGTGAAGCTCACTGCGTTGGTCTTAGATGTACATACTTCCTCGGCACACGCCTGCATCTGCCAGGTGTACGTGCCACCGGCCGTGACGGTGCCCTTTGGCAGTTGGTAGGAGGCACGCTCGCCACCGTTGACGCTGATCTGAGCAAGAGGGCTGGAACCAACAGGGAATCCACCCCCGTCGAACAGGTAGAACTTCGTTGCCACAGGACCGTTCGACGGCCGCGCCACCATTCCCGAAAGGATCGGCTGGAAGGGATCTTCCATTCCGGTCTCCGGAGAAGTAGGTGCCCAGGGGGCATCCGTAGTGACTCGATAGTACGGGGTCTCGTTGCACATCCGCGGTGTGATGCCGGTCAGGCAGGCCTTGACCTTGAACTTGAAGCTGTCCGGGCTGCCCAACTTGAATTCGTTGCTGACTACCTGGCCGGAGTCTGCGCCGGACACCGGCGGGAACAACTGCGCGGAAGTGAGCGCGGAGACCTCGTTCGAGGCGCCACCGGCCTGGCCGGCACTGTCGACGGCCACTACGCGGTAGTAGTACTGGCCCTGGACCATGCCGCTGTCGCTGTAGGCCAGGTCGCTGACGGTGGCGACACGTGTCTCCGCGGACGGCGTGAACCCGGCGGTCTTCGATCGGTACACCTGGTAGGTGACCGCGCCTCGGTCGTCGGTCGCCGCTCCCCAGGACAGGTTAACCGTGTCGGGACCAGCCACAGCGCTCAGTGTGCCGGGGGCGGACGGCGGGTCATCAGGGGCGGGAGCGCCTCCAACCGCAGTGTTCATGTCGCTCTGGATCTGCGCCTGGGTCAGGGCGACGTTGTAGACCCGGACCTCGTCGATCAGGCCCTTGAAATAGGTGCCTGCGATGGTGTCGGCGCCGATGCGGAGCGGCGACGTGCTCGTGTCGATGGCGCCTGAGACGTTGGTGCTTGCGACTTGTGAACCGTTCACATAGGTCTTGATCGTCGCACCGTCATAGACGCTGGCGATGTGGCTCCACGACCCGGTCGCCAGGGAACTGGTTCCGGTGGCGTAGAAGCCGGAACCGCTCTGCTTCACCTCTGAGCTGGGAAGGTAGCTGTACGTGGGCGAGAACCAGCACACGAAGGGGTCAGCAGTGCAAATCTCTAGCGCAGGGAACAGCCCATATACGGATTCCGAGGCCGCTTCTTTCACCAGAGCGGGACGCTCAGCCCCCAAGGCGGCGGGCTGTACCCATGCCTCCAGCGTCAAACGGTTGGTCATCCGCAGGGAGGCCGAGTCCGGGACTGTGACCTGGCTGGACGTGCCGTTGAAGGACAGAGCTTGACCGTACTTGCCGGTTGCCCAGCTCGTGCCGCTCGCCGTGCCGGTGTTGCCCGTGCCGGAAAGGTCGGCCACCGTCGTGCCGGTGCCCTCGTTCATGCCGTACGCGGCGACCAGACCTGGGATGGCCGTGGGCGACGGGCTCGGTGAGGCGGTGGGAGTCGGGGATGGAGACGGGCTGGGCTCGGTGGTGGGGACTGGAATCGGCGTGGTCGGGTCCGAGATCGACACCAGATAGTCGATCCTTTTACCGTCGATCGAGGTGGACTTGTAGTTCACCTTCACGTCACTGGACCGTGAGATCGCGTCATTGCCGACGATCGAGTCGATGGATTCGCCCGTGACGGTGGGGATCTCGGGCGGGAGCAGGTAGTTGACCGTCAGCTTGGGAGGCGACTGCCCAGATTCGACAGAGTTGAAGGTCCAGTACTGCGCCGTGACCGGGTTGGGGTCGTCCGGCCAGCTGGTACGCGGATCCTCCGTCGACTTGAGCTCCACCCCGAAGCTGGCGGAACCCGTGGCCCAGTTCCTCGCCATCTGCGTCACGCTGAAGCTGGTGACCGTGCTGGAACTGCAACTGGGCGTGATCGCCACCGCGCCGGTGCTCGTGGTGGGAGGCAGGCTGCTCCACGACAGCGAGCTTGTCGACCACGAAGAGGTGATCGGCGAGGCCGTGAGCGTACGGGAGGTGCACGGTCCGGCGTACGAGCCGAGCAGCTGAATCGTGGCCGAGTCGACGTACTTGCCGGCGAAGCCGCTGGTACCGCCGAAGCCGATGTAGCCGCGCAGGAAGTTGGGATAGATCTTGTTGGTGTAGGTGCACACGCTGCCCGAGCATCTGCGCTCGGACTGGTAGTACGTGCCGGTGCCGATATTCAGCTCCGACCCGGTCGCGTCAGCGGCGCCGGTCCGGGCCTGCACCCAGGCGTCCGTTGTCGCGGTCAAGGAAACGGTGGGGTCGACGGTGACCGGGTAGGTGGTCTTCTCGTCCGCGAGGAACGCCGGGTCCGGCTTGATCACCAGAACCTGGCCGCCGTTCTTCTCACTGACCACAGAGGCGTCGATCTTGCCCCGCTGGTGCGGCAGCGTCTTGGCATCGTTGTTGGGCGCCTCGGCCATGAACGGCTCGGCCGCCGCAGCGACGGTCTTGCCCTTGGCGTCTGTGAGCTTCAGCCCGCCGACCTTCGTCTCGGCCAGTTTCAGACCCTCGGTCCGTACGGGCAGCCGGAATTCGACTGGTCCAGTGGGGCGTTCGCGCAGCACCACGTCATGACGGAAGCCAGTGGCGAGGGCGGTTACGACGAGGTCGGCCGTCGGGCCGGCCGCGCCCGCGTAGATGGCTTTGTTGCCTTCGATCCGGGGCTTGGGCAGCGGTGTGGGCCATTCCAGCGCGAACAGCTGGCCCTTGTCGTCGCGTTCCAGCGAGGCGAGCTTGGTGTCCCCGCCCTGGCTGAATCGGATGTCCGCCTTGGCCATTTTGGGCTGGAACGTTCCATCCCGTTCGATCAGCGTGGTGTCGATCCACTGGAAGGAGCCGTCCGCCTGCTTGATGCGGGCGGGACCGGCATAGGTGTCGGTGGTGATGTGGCCGTCCGGATAGGCCCAGGATCGACTGGACTCGGTGCCCTTGCTGAGCACCTCGACGGGCTTGTTCTGCTGCTTGGCCTCGGCGATCGCGGTCCGCAGGTCCGCGTCCGGATCTTCCGGCTTAGGGAACGTCGTCGTGCTCGGGGCCGTCGTCGGTTCAGGGCTTGGAGTGGGCTGGGTGTCGTCCGCTGCTGCCGGTACGGCGCCTGCCGTCAGTAGCGATGCCGTGACTACTGCTGCCAGCAGGCCGGATAACTTGCGGAGACTGACGCCACCCAGTGGGGAGGGGGGAGGTGATCCTGACTTGTTCACGTTCTCCTCGTTCGGAGTTCACAGGAATTACTCAGCTTCAGGTGATCTTTTACAGGTGATCTTCAGGGATCTACAAGCATGGACATCTGCCGCTCGATCGGTTACAAGGCCCGCATAAAGAACAGAGATGTTGAAATCTGGTAAGGCTGCGATGTCAATATGCGGCGCCCTCACCTGGAGGAACCGGCCGTACGCGTGTCAGCAGTCAGTAGCCGAAGGCTCGGTCGACGATCGCTGTACATGTGAACACCAGCACCCTGTGTGACAAAGATCACAATCCTCTCGGGTTATAAGGACGCCTTGTATTCCACTCGGAAGGCGCTGGACGAAGTTGTCTCAAATCCGCAGATCCAGCCACCGGTCGTTGCCATGAGTTGAGCTACGACGAGGCTCGTCCTGCCGGATGGCAGAACGGGTATTGCTTACGTAGGTGCGAGCTGGCTGATCAGTTGGGCTTTGTTGGTCTCGTGTCGCTCGCGTACCCGGCGGCCTGGTTACGAAGGGGCCGCCGGGCAGTGGGTCAGCGGATCCGGACGGCGGCGACCTTGTCACCGCCGTGGATGCGGCAGGCGTACTCCTCCTCGGCGGCGATGCGAAGCCAGCCGTCGATGATGAACGGCCCGGCGTTGGGGAACGGCCCGGCATTGGGGAACGGCACGGCGATCAGCGGGACCGACAGGTCGACAGCCCCGATGCGGGAGTCGTCGATCCGAATGGCGCTCAGGTAGCCGCGCCACGTGTCAGGGGCGAGCCGTCCGGTGGGCTTCCGGCCCGCCGCGTACTCCTTGGCCGTCGTGACGTCCCAGGACCAGGCGAGGAAGTGGAAGGCCTCGTTCATGCCCGGGCCTCCGCAGCGGCGGCGGCGAGCTTCTCGGTCGTCTTCAAGAACCGCTGCGCGGCCTCGCGCCGGGCCTCGGCCATGGCCTGCTCGAACAGCCCACCGTGCCGTATGGGTGGCATGTCGATCAGGTGGTGTTCGGCCTGCTGGCGGACCTGGAGGATGGCGTCGGCCCCGTTGGCGCCCTCGTCGTCGATCAGGGTGGTGGCCCAGCGCCACCAGCCGTGCAGGTGCTGGTGGAGCGCGATCTCGGCCAGATCGGATGCGGTGAGGTCCTCACCCTCGTCGATCTGGGCGGTGACACGGGCGGCGGCGTTGGCCCATGCCTCGCCGGCGTCATCGCGACGCTCGGCGGCATAGCGGTCGAAGTGGCACGTCAGGGACTCCGTCATTGGTTTCTCCTTGGTCCGTTGGAAGGGGACAGGCCGGACTGACCCGCCCCGTGATGCGGGTCAGCGGGTGGCGGTGGTGGTCTGGTCGGCGGCGGTGAACTTCCGGGGCTGCTCGGAGGTCAGCTCGGCCTGCCCGAGGGACACGAGGCGGTCGAGCGCGTTGGCGACCGCGCCGGAGGAGTTGCCCAGCACCCGTCCGATCTCGTACGGGGTGAACTCCTGGTTGGGGTGCGCGGTCAGATGGGCGAGGACGCGGTCGCGAAGCTGCCCCGGGCGCATCACCTCGGCCCCGCTGGTCTTGGTCCGGCGCCCCGTACCGGTGAGCGCGGCCTTGGCGTCACGCCGGACGTGTCCCGCGTTGCCGTACATCAGCTCCAGGCGGCCGAGCGCGGTCGCGAGGTCGCCGTTCTCCGCCGCCTCGACCGTGCCGAGGGCGAGGTTGGCGAGTTCGATCAGAGCGCGGCGGGCCTCCGCCCATGCCTCGCTGACGACCGATTCCGGCGTGCCCTCGGGTGCCTGCCTGTCGGCCGAGTCGTCCTTCTTGGTGCTGGAGTCATCCCGATCACCGGGGCGCGGCGCCATGTTCGGCGCGCCCGGTGTGCCGGTATCCGGCCCATCCGAGAGGGCAGCCTCGTCCGATGTTGTGGGTTGCGAGACGGCGTCAGGCTCGTCAGGGGAGGGCTCGTCGGTTTCCACCTCGTCGGGTGCGGCGTCCGCCGACTCGTGCCCGACGTCGGCGTCGGTGGCGTCCTCCGTGGGCTGATCGATGACGGTCAGGGGAATGTCCGCCCGCTGATCGTCGGTGGTGACGCTGCCGGTTTCCGGGCCGGGTGCCTCCGAGGGCGGGGTGGCAGTGACCTCGTTGGACGGCTCGTCGCTGATCTCATCGGTGGGAACCACCGCGTACCAGGCGTCGGGGGTACGCCTGCCGCCCTCGTAGCCACCCGGCGTCCGGCTCGCCCGTCCGTCGGCTTCGAGGGACGTGAGGATCTTGGAGGCGGCGGCGCGGCTCATCCCGGCGGCGGCCCCGATCTTCACGGCGGACATGCCCGGGTTGGCCATCAGCACGGCCCACACGGCGTCCGTCGGGCCGTTGACCGCTTGGGTGGTGTCCTGTTCCGGCGCGAGGCCGTCGGGCGCGTCAGCGATGACCGTGGGCGCGTTTTCGATAATGCCAAGGGGTGTGTCGGACGGAATCGCAGTGGATTCCTTGCGAGCGGCCTTCGAGGGCATTTCCGGTGCTCCTTTCCATTTCCCGTTTCAGGGTGGTGGTGGCTGGCGGAGCACGACCATCACTCTGCTCGCGGGGAGCTCGCAAGTGATGTTGGGTAAAAACATTCATTACCAAACCGGCCGGCCGTTGGGCCCCTGTCTGGAGGGCCGCCTGTTGTCGTTGAGCTGGGGAAATGCCATGATTCGACTTGACTGTGCGTGTGTGATTCGCTATCGCGCCCGCGTCGTCCACTGGTGTTTATTCGCCACCAAAAGAGTCATGGAAACGAGCCGCTGATTCGGTTGACATTCCACGAATTCGAGGTTCCATGGAGTCGGGACGGAAACGGGGCCCCGGATAGCCGGGGAATCATCGAAGGGAAACGAAATGTCCGACCGCGTATTCATCGACGTGACCGCCGACGACGTGGCAACCCTGCGCGGCCACGGGCCGGGGTGGGCGCTGATGTGGGACGGCACCAACGTGATCATCCGGCCGATCACCGAGTCGGACGACGGGTCACTGATGCAGATCGGCGACTACGACTCCATCGCGCACATCAGCGAGTTCAATGCCGAAGACGGTCGGGGAACCGACGACGAGGACCTCGCCGACGACTACACGGACATCGCCAACGACTACCTCGCCGGTTGGGAGGACGAAAAGCGGCTCATGCCGCTGATCGCGCCGATCAGCCGCGCCCTGAGGGATCACGGGATCAACCGGATAGGCGGCGGCCTGGTTGGCCGGCGTCCGGGCGGTCCGCGCCGGGTGACCCAGCTCTATCGGACGCCCCACACCGACACGCGCGCCAGGATCACCGTGACGGGCTGCCCGGGTGACCCCATCGAGCTGGCCGTCAGCGGTCACGGACGCACGTACACCGCGTTCCTGAGCCCGGGCACCCCCGCCCGCACGGTCGCCGCGCGGTTCGCGGCGGTGGCCCGCGCCGCACGGTAGCCCAGCCGGGGCTCGCCCCGCGCGGGCCCCACCCCTCCTCCGGCGTCCCGCCGTCCGTCCCAACCGTCAGGCCCGCCGCGTTCAACGCGGCGGGCCTGACCCGTATACGGCGGAGCGAGAGTCGTACGGCGAGTGCCACCGCCGGGGCAACACGAACCGTCATTCGTACGGCGCGCACATATGAATACGACGCCTATGGGCGGTCGGCATCACCAGTGGGCCACCCCAAATCCCCGGTAGCTGCGAAGACTCGCAATCCAGGACGTACCAGCCATAGCCGGTACCCCGATCGGTCACCACACTGGAACCCCGATCGGTACCCCCGTCAGACGTTGAGAGCTGTACCGCCTGCGGGATGGATGACGTCGGGCACGGGGACTCATAGGGACGGTCTGACGAGTCGTCGCGGTAGAACGGCCCACATCACACCGATCACCCTGTTGGGTATCCATCCCCAGGCAGGTCCTGTTCGGCCGCCAGCGCGTACGTCGGCCGCCCACGTCGCCGGACGATCGAGGCGGAGATGACCGGCTCATCCGACCGGATCGGCAGCGAGCCGGCTCGCGTGACGAGGCCGGACGACGTCCGGGGCTCGGGAAGGATCTCGCTGTCGTGGTCGTTCATCGGCATCGCCTTCCGGAGGTCACCCGACCCGCGTCGGCATGCCACGATGATTCGACTCATTGACGGGAATCAAGTCGCGTCAACGGGCCGATCACGCCGGTCGCCGTACCCCCGGGAAACGGAACAGAAGAGTGTCTCGGGCAGCCAGAGCCATTTGAAGATCGACTGGGTTTACCTGCATGTACTCTTGGCCCGTGAGCGATCTCAAGTTGTTCCGAATCGACAACGGGAAAGCCGCTGAGCTGCGCGGAAGCACCTTCGCCGTTGAGGTATCCGTTCAGCGGCTGATCGAGAACAACATGGAAACGCTGTTCGGCGTGCGGTTCCTCGCATCGGAGTACTCGACCGGGAACAAGCACCGCGGACGGATCGACTCACTCGGGATCGACGAGAACGGCTCGCCCGTCATCTTCGAGTACAAGAGGGCCGCCAACGAGAACGTCATCAGCCAGGGCCTGTTCTACCTGGACTGGCTGCTCGACCACCGGGAGGCGTTCGAGCTCCTGGCCATACGAACCCTCGGCGCGGAGACCGCACAGGAGATCGACTGGCGTAATCCGCGTCTGGTGTGCGTAGCCGGCGACTTCAACCGCTACGACACGCATGCCATCGAACAGATCAACCGCTCCATCGAACTGGTCCGCTACCGGGACTTCGAGGGCGAACTGCTGGCGCTTGAGCTGGTCGCCTCTCGCGAGGGGGGCGGCGAGACAGGCTCTGACAAGCAGGCTCAGAACGGCGGTGCCAAAGCGCCGGCTCAGGCGAAGACCGTCACCGAGTTGCTCGCTCAGGCCCCGCCATCCCTGGCGGACCTGTACGGCGAGCTGGAAGCGTACGTTGAGGGCATCGGTGACGACGTCACCAAGAAGGTGCTGAAGCTCTACTTCGCGTTCCGGCGGATCAAGAACTTCGCCTGCGTCGAGGTCCATCCCAAGAATCACACGCTGCTGGTCTATCTCAAGGTGGATCCGGACGAGGTGGAGCTGGAGGACGGCTTCAGCCGTGACGTACGGAAGATCGGCCACTTCGGCACGGGTGACCTGGAACTGAGGATCCGTAATCGGGCGGACCTGGACAAGGCGCTTCCCTTCGTCCAGGCAAGCTACGACGCGAGTTGACCTACGTTCGCCGTCAGGATGGTGTCGGCCGCTTGACCCCGAGGCAGGCGATCAGCTGATCGAGGGCCGGACTCAGGAAGAGCTGGAAGTGGCACGGCGGACCTGCCGCCTGGACCAGCCCGAGACAGACGACCTCGAGTCGGCAGGCTTCGAGCCGGGCGATGGTTTCGTCGGAATCCAAGGTCGGTGTGCCCAGCCGCTGGAGAAGCCTGGCCCGCCTTCGGAAGGTGGTAAGCAATGGCCGCAGGTGTACGGGATTTTCCCAGATCGTGTAGCTCGCCATGGAGCGGAGAGCGGCCCAGCATGCCCGATCGGCGGCGCCCTCCCTGATGAGCAGCCGCATGAGTTCCTGACGGTCCATGACGGCGGTCACATCATCGAGGATCGCATGATTTCCACGGAAATCGGGTCGCTCCGTCGTGCGCATTTAAGGAAGATGGCACCTCGACGTACGACGGGGGGACAGGGCCATGGCGACGGAGTCGACGAAGCTCACTACGCTTTGGCGGCCGACCGGCCCGCAGGAGTTGGAGCTGGTCCGGCGGTCGGGCTGGCGGGAGTGGCCTCCACGCCTGCCCGAGCAGCCCATCTTCTATCCGGTTCTCAACGAGGAGTACGCCATCAAGATTGCGCGTGACTGGAATGTCCCGCATTCCGGAGTCGGCTACGTCACGCGCTTCCAGGTCGATAGCGACTTCCTTGCCCGCTATCCGGTACGGCAGGCCGGCGGACGCGACATCCTCGAGCTGTGGGTCCCCGCCGAGGAGCTGGGGGAGTTCAACGGCCACATCGTCGGCCTGATCGAGGTCGTCCACGAGTTCCGGCCGCCCGTCGGCGGATGACCGTCGGACGTCCGACGGTCATGTCCGCCAGGAGTGCGGCGCCGCTGGGCCATCATGGAGGGCGGCTTCGACCCCTGCCATCGCGTCTGATCACGATGCGGTGCCTACGGCCGGTACGGTCAGGACAAGTTGGGCCCAGACGACGTGGCCTGTTACGGGATCGCCCTCCAGCCCGACACGGTTGGCGAGCGCCGCGACGCCGCGAAGGCCGTGTCCGTGCTCGCTCGGCTTGAATCCCTGGCCGAAGACGGGCACGCCTCCGCCGCCGAGGTCGTACACCAGGACCTTCGCGACGCAGATGTTGCGCGCGACCTCGACCACGAAGTAGCCGCCCTGCGCTCCCGAGCGGGTGTGCAGGAGGGCGTTGCTGATCAGTTCGGCCGCCACCCACTCCGCGTCGTCGGCGCGCTGGGTGTCCTCCAGCAGAGAACGGATTATCTTGCGAGCGGGCGCGACCTGATCGCCCCTACCAGGGAAGACCCGCCACCGCAGCATCTCGCCCGCTCCGCGCCGCAGCCGGACCGTCGTCCAGATCACGCCTGGGCGAGGCTCGTCGAACTCCTGAAGTTCCTGATCGTTCATGCTGGTCACCTCCGTGACGTCCCGGGGATTCCGGGAGGGACCAGCACGATGGATCGACTCACCGTCCGATTCGAATCCCCAGAACACGTCATCCAGCGACCTACGGAACGGCGCGTGTTACCTGCGGAAATGCCAATCAAGTCGCCGTGACCGGCTGATGTTCTGCTGACGTACCACCCGACCGGACTCGATCACTCACCAGAAGTCGGCCTATGGTCCGCCCGTCACTGACCAGCGCGAATGCCGAAAAGGCGGGTTCACCATGTCAGGTACCGGTTACCAGGCGTTGCTCGAATGCCGACGGCGCGGCCGTACCCTCCGGGCACACGGCTTCACGGTCGACCAGATCGCCATGGTGCTCGCCCTCGACCACGACGTGAGCCCGTTGAAGCTCTATCGCTATGCCAACGGGCTCACCGCCGCCCAGGTCGTGACCACCTTCAACGACCTCGACCCGTCCGGTGCTGCCACGCTGCGGGACAGCAGGCTGTACGACTACGAGGTCTGGCCCGCCGGGGGCAGGCGGCCCTCCGCCTGGGCGCTCACCCTCCTGGCGCAGATCTACGGGACACATCCGACTCGGTTGGAACCGCGGTGACGGGCTACGAGGCGTGGCCGGTGAGCTTGCCGTACAACTCGCGTGTCTTGGTCGACGGCGACAGCCCATCCAGCTCCGCGAGGGCCTGGCAGAGATCCCGGTAGGTCACATAGACCGCGTCGTTCCGGCCGAGGGCGCTGAAGTGGCGCATCATCCGGCACGACACCTGCTCATTGACGGGGTCCAGCCGGTGGGCCCGTTCGAGTACGGCGGTCACGCGATCGGCGTCGGGATCGAGTTCGCTGAGCCGTAGCAGTGCCTGGATGACATCGTGGCGTAGGTCCTCGGCGGCTTCGGTGGCCCACGGATGGGTGCCAGCAGGGAGGAACGGCCCCGCGTACAGGTCGATGGCCCTGCGCAGAGACGCGATCACCTGCTCGGGGCTGTCGGCCTGCTTCGCCTCGGCCAGTGCGTCGCGGAGTTGCCACAGGTCGGTGGTGACGAGTAGTGGGTTGAGCCGGTAGCGGCCTCCGACGTACTGGAGCAGGTTCTTGCCCTGGTGCGGGCGACCGAGGACCCGCACCAGCTTGTCACGCAGCTCGCTCTTCGGCCCGTGGAAGCAGTCGTAGTGGTCCAGCGTGATGTCAGGCCACAGCAGCTGGTACGCCCGCTCCCGGGTCATGCCTTCCCGGTGAACTACCAGCAGGCCGAGGAGATCGGCGACGTCCTTTCCTCGGCTGCAGTCTGCGCTCCCGGCCGGACCGTGCACCGTCACCTGGTCCAAGACCCGTACCGTGACGAGTGCCACGCTGCCGCCCACCTGGCTGTGATCCGGCTCCGCGATGATGCGGGGTTCGGGGGCGCTCGCTGTGATCGGGACGGCGAAACCGCGAAGCCTCGGACCCGTCTCGTCCTGCCGCTCTGGCCGGTCGATTTCCGCGTTCTGGCTCATCTCTGCACGGGCCGGCATAGGGCGGAGCCGATGCAACAGCAGCGCAGTAGCGCCTGCGACCGCCATGCCGTACAGCAGGGCTTTTCCGATGGGGACGATCAGCGGCTCGCTGGTGGCAGCCGTTGTCACGTCGGAGACGCGGGGACTCGGGACGACGTGTCCAGTAGGTTCGCCCAGCGTTATAGGGGGCCGCGGAGACACAATCTCGGGGACCGCTGGCGACGGCTTCACGGTGGGAGTGGAGCGAGGCTCATCCTGCTTGGCTCGGATGGCCTTGCCGCGCGGCGGCTTCTCCGTCACGCGATCGACGGGCTTCCCGTGGTGCCGCCCGCTGCTCTGCACCTTCTCCCTACGAGACGGTGGTGTAGCAGGCCGCTCGATGTGAGTCTTCTGCACGTTCCGGCTGGGCGTGGTGCGGTCGTTCTTGGCAGGAGTCACGTCCGGTGGCTTCTTTGGCTGCGGCGGCCTCGCGGACACCGTCGGCCTGGAGACCGTTGGCGGCGGTTGCGGGACGCGGCGCGATTCCTCCAGCCGTGCCAGGAGGTCAGGCATCCGGCCCTCGGCGAGGTCCTTGTTGACGAGGTCGCAGAACTTCTCGACGTCGTAGACCTGCCAGGCCTGCTGAGACACGTGGCAGTAAGGATCCCGGATGGTCATCGCGTAGCCAGCCGTTGAGCTGAGGCCGACCATCGCGACACTGAGGAGGGCACCTCGTACGAGGTAGCGAGTCCCCTGCTTGCGGGACGGGCACGTCTTGATCACACCGCATCACCCCCGGACAGTCCTCTGAAAGGGCTGGATGGCGCACGACTCGTGACACCCGAAGATCTACCCGGTAGGCGATCAAGATTGACAGCTGGAAGATCAAGACTTGGCAATGGATCACAGGACAGCGTGGTAGCGCGAGATCGGCCGTTTAACAGTTCCGTGACTGGAGCTCAGGACGCGCGATCAACAGCGACGAGAATCGAAGCAGCGATCATCTCCACAGTCTCGATGGCCTCCATCGCGGCCTCGGCGCTGATGTGGCGCTTGCGGTCATCGTCGGTGTCGCGGTCGGACTCGTGTGCAATCTTGTTGCGCCTCCATACGATCGCGCCGAGCATCTGCTTGATGGCTTTGGCCGTAAGCCGCTCCGTCCCGCCAAAGCGCTCGCTGTTGATGGCCTTGGTGACCTGTTCCCACAAGGCGACGTCGCTCACGATGGCGAAGCCGTCCTTGATGTCCTCGGGTCCCTGGAAGGTCTTGCGGCCGACGACTTGCTTCAGATGCTTGCGGAGCGCCTGATCGAGGGGCACCGTGCCGTGATGGACGTCCTCGAAGAGCTCCATGGGGATGGTGAACTCCCGGAACTTGCGTGGCTTGGGGATCCCGGGCTGCTGCGCGAGCAGGATGGCGCGGTGATACACCTCTTGGTGGACCCAGTGATCGAGCGCGGCGACCGCCTGCACCCAGGCGGCTCGGTGCAGGTCGCCTACGTCGAAGGCTGAGACGCCGATGGCGTCGAGATGCTGGCCGGCTCGGACGAGTTGCTTCGCGTATTCCAGATTCCGTTCGAAGTCGAGGAACGCCTGAGTTTTCGGAGGATATTCCAGCAACGCGCGCTCCTTGCGGAGGATGTCCGACGGTCCGCCATGAGTATGCCGAACTTCAGGCAGCCCCTCGCCGCAATTTGTGACCAGATCGTGCCTGGCGCGGTCAGCTAGAGATGTCCGAAACATCACGAAAATCGGCAACGTGATCGTGCAGACTGGGCAATGGGTTATCAGCTCAAGATGGAAGGGCCACGGGTGGCGGACGACTCACATTTAGGCGATCTGGCAGACCACTCGCCGAACTTCGGGTTTCTCCTCCAGCACGAGCCGCTGCTGGTGGCCTATGGGGCGGGCGCGGAGTCGATCGTGTTCACCGATCCCAATGGCGCCCTGGTCAAGTGTCGTCAGTTCATAGAGGTGCTCACGGCGGTCATGGTTCGCGCCACCGGCATTCCGGTAGAAGGCCGAGACCTGGTGGACCGTATCAACGCCCTGAGCCGCGCCGATGTGATTACCCCCAACGTCACGAGCGCTCTCCACGAGATCCGCCGCTCGGGTAACGCGGCCGTACACAGTCACGTCGCTCACGCACCCACAGCGCTGCGTTGCTTGGAACGGTGCTTCCAACTCGGCCTGCTGCTCCATCGGGCGATCACTGGGACGCGAGAGCTTGTCGCGTTCGTTCCGCCCGCGCCTCCCGCTGTAACCAGCAACGCCGACCTGATCGCAGAGCTGGAACGCTTCAAACGCGAGCTGGTCGAGGCGAAGCTCGTTCTGGATGGCTCGCATAGCAGGGAACAGGCAGAAGCTGACGCCAAGAGAGCAGCCGAAGCGGAACTCGCCAAGGCGCGGGCCGAACGCGACGCGGTAGCGGCCCAGGTTCAAGCCCTCGAAGCGCAACTCGGCAGTCTGCGGACGCAGTTCGAGCAGAAGGCGGCTCAGCCGGCGAAGGTCAGCCCGGCCCGTCGGGATGCCATAGCCCAACGAGCACGCCAGGCTGCACCCCTCACCGAGGCGCAGACCCGGCGCAACATCGACAGGATGCTCGCGGAAGCCGGGTGGGTAGTCCAGGACCTGGCGCAGCTCAACCACAGCGCCGGTACGGGCGTGGCCGTGCGGGAGTTCACCATCGGTCGCAAGCGCGCCGATTATGTGCTCTACGTCAATCGCAAGATCGTGGGAGTAATCGAGGCCAAGCGCGAGGGGACGCCGCTGACCGGCGTCGAGTGGCAGTCCGGCGATTACGCCGCAGCCCTGCCGGGTGATCACCGCATGGCGGTGTGGCGACGGGATGAGCCGCTGCCGTTCCGCTACGAGAGCACCGGTGTCGAGACCCATTTCACCTGCACGCTCGACCCGGAGCCACGATCCCGGGAAGTGTTCTCCTTCCACCGGCCCGAGACCATCGCACAATGGATGGCCGAAGCCGACGAGAACCGGAACGCCCCGACCTTCCGGGCCAGGCTTCGCACCATGCCCGATCTCGACACTGATGGGCTGCGTCCCGCCCAAGCGGATGCGATCAGCGGGGTCGAGGGGCATTTCCGGAGAAACCACCAGCGGGCACTGGTCGATATGGCCACTGGTGCGGGCAAGACCTTCACCGCGGTCACGCTCTCCTATCGGCTCTTCCGGCATGCCGGGGCAAAGCGCGTTCTCTTCCTGGTGGACCGCAACAACCTTGGCGACCAGGCGGCCGGAGAGTTCGCCCGCTACGTCACAGCCAGCGGGCAGACCCTCGGTGAGGACTACAACGTCCAACGCCTCTCAAGCGGCACTGTTCTGTCGTCGGCCAGCGTGGTGGTCACTACCATTCAGCGGCTTTATCGCGCGCTCACCAACCAACCGCTCCCGCCAGGTGACGCCGATGACCAGGATGTGGACGAGTTCGAGCCGTCGCGTCCGATGGACGCCGTCTACAACAAGGACCTGCCACCTGAGACCTTCGACCTGATCGTCGTGGACGAGTGCCATCGGTCGATCTACGGCCGCTGGAGGGCAGTACTCCAGTACTTCGACGCTCCCATCGTCGGGCTGACTGCCACTCCCACCGCGCAGTCCCTTGCGTTCTTCGGCGACCCAGTCAGCGAGTACACCTACGAGCAGTCGGTCGCCGACCGGGTCAACGTCGACTTCGCCGTTTTCCGCATCAAGACGAAGATCGGCGAGGACGGCTCCACGATTTCCGCGCTCGATGAGGACGGCACCAAAACCGTCGTACCCAAACGTGATCGCCGCACCAGGAAGCAGCGGTACGAGGAACTGGACGAGGACTACACCTACACGGCCCGGGAGATCGGCCGTTCTGTGGTGGCCATGGACCAGATCCGTACGGTGATAACCGCCTACCGCGATCGTGTCCTGCCGCAGATGTTCGGACACTACACGCAGTCAGTACCCAAGACGCTCATCTTCGCTCAGGACGACAGTCACGCTGATGACATCGTGCAAGCCGTACGCGATGTGTTCGGCAAGGGCAATGACTTCTGCGCGAAGATCACGTACAAGTCCAAGCTGGCCGACGAGGATCCCAAGGATCTGCTGCGGCGCCTGCGCACCAGCCCGGAACTGCGGATCGCGGTCACCGTCGACATGGTCGCCACGGGAACCGACGTCAAGCCGCTGGAATGCGTGTTCTTCATGCGCAGCGTGAAGAGCGCCGTCTACTTCGAGCAGATGAAGGGGCGCGGCTGCCGCACCATCGACCCCGACGACCTCCAGGCCGTCACCCCGGACGCGGCCGTTCAGACGAAGGACCGCTTCGTCATTGTGGACGCCGTCGGCGTCACGGATCACCCGCTATGCCAGGCCACGCCGCTCAACCGTGACCCTGAGAACCGGCTCAGCCTCAAGCAGTTGCTCTCTCGCGCCGCGAAACTCTCCCTGGATGAGAACCAGACCGCGACCCTGGCATCTCGGTTGGACGCCCTCGAACGTCAGATCACGGATGCCGAGCGCGACGAGCTCACCCAGGTTGGGCACGGCACCACGCTGCGCGATCTCGTGCGGCGCCTCGCTGCCGCAGTCGACGTCCAAGCGCTGACACGGGCAGCAGACGAGGGCGGCGAGGATGCGGTAGCCGAGCAGCTCCGGGAAGCGGCACAGCCTCTGGCTGATAACCCGGAACTGCGTGACCGGATCCTCGATATCCGGCACAAGCACGACCAGCTCATCGATGAGATCAGCCGCGACAAGGTCACACATGCGGAAGCCGTACCTCGCGAACAGATCGCCCGAAACCGAGTGGCGTCATTCCGTGCGTACCTGGACCAACACGGTGACTCCATCATGTTGATGAAGGCTGTTCAGGGCAGCGGGACGGCACGACTGTCCTGGGCGGAAGTGAGCGACCTCGCGCACCGGATCGAGCGCGTTCCGCTGGTGGGGAACGTAGTTCACCTGTGGGAGTCCTACGAGGAATCCGGCACCAAGGTGAAGACCCCGGGCCACGAGGCCAAGCCCACCGATCTGGTCTCCATCCTTCGCTACGAGCTGCAGCTTGATTCCGAACTCCGTCCGTTCCGCAGCCTCATCGAGGAGCGGTACGCCGCCTGGCTCACCAAGCACGAGGCTGCACACGGTGCCTTCTCACCAATGCAGCGTTGGTTCCTGGACCGGCTCTGCGAGATCGTGGTCAACAGCGCAGAGATCACCGAGGATGCCCTCGACTACGCTCCGTTCGACCTGCGCGGCGGCGAGGACGGCTTCTACGATGCCTTCGGCGACCGCGCCACCACCGTCCTCAACGACCTCGCAAGGGAACTGACCGCATGACCGACCTGCCCCCCGGCTGGGCTCGCGCAAAGCTTGGCGATCTCCTTCTCCGTATCGAGGCAGGAAAATCCTTTACATGCGAACCCCGTCCAGCCGAGGATGACGAATGGGGCATCGTAAAGGTCAGCGCGATGACCTGGGGGACTTTCCGCGAAAGCGAGAACAAAGCCGTTCCGGCGTACCGCGAGATCAATCCCGCATACGAGATCAGGCCTGGCGACATCCTGGTCAGCAGGGCCAATACTGAGGAGTATGTCGGCGCACCGGTACTGGTCGGTGATTGCCGACCTCGACTTCTTCTCAGCGACAAGAGCCTCCGCCTGGTTCCCTCATCAGAGCTAAATCGGAGCTGGCTTCTCCATGTCCTCAAATCACCTACTGTCCGGAAGGCGATATCTGCCCGAGCCACTGGCACAAAGGATTCCATGCGCAATATCTCGCAGCAAGCACTGAGCGAGATCGAAGTTCTGGTTCCACCGGCCGATGAGCAGCAGCGCACTGCTGAGGATCTTGAGAGTTATCTCTCATGCCTTGGGCTTACTGACGAGAGAATCGAGCTCAGCATGCAAAAGCTGCAGCTGCTCAAGAAGCGCATTCTCGTAGAGGCTGTACCAATTCCAGGACCAGCGCACTGGAAGATGGCCACGGTCAATGAAGTTGGACAGGTAGATCTTGGGCGTCAGAGACATCCGGATTGGCACTCTGGACCCCACATGCGCTCCTATCTCCGCGTCGCCAACGTTTTCGAGGCTCGGATCGACACCGGCGATCTCATGGAGATGGATTTCCCGCCTGCCGTCTTCGAAAAATTCAGACTTACCCAAGGTGACATTCTCCTCAACGAGGGACAGAGCCCTGAGTACCTGGGACGTCCCGCGATGTACCGAGGAGAGCCGAAGGAAGTCGCCTTCACCAACAGCCTTCTTCGGTTCAGGGCGGGACCAGAGGTGGATCCGGAATGGGCCCTGCTCGTCTTTCGCCGCCACATGCACGCCGGCCGCTTCATGCAGGAGACCCGGATCACGACCAACATCGCCCACCTTTCAGCCAGTCGGTTCAAATCTGTTGAATTCCCGGTACCACCGCTTGACGAGCAACGAGAAATCGTGAAACGGGTCACGAAGAGACTTGCCGAAGTTGATCTTCTTTCTGTTCAGATCAATCACGCAAGGGAAAAGTCTGCCGCGCTGCGTAATAGGCTGCTCACCGACGCGTACAGTGGACGACTGGTGTCTCAAGACCCTATTCATGAACCCGCTACGGAGCTTCTGAAGCGAATCCAGGCCGAGCGTGAGGCTATCAGAGCTAAGCGGCAACCACTCCGTGAGACAGCAGCGACCCGCCAGAGGCCAAGTGTGCTCCCAGCCGCGGATGTGCGAAATGGCAGCCGTGCAAGTGCCCGAATTCTGTCGGTACCCTCGCCTACGGTGGGCGTCAGCCGTACAGGAAATCAAGAAGTCTTGTTCCAAGAGGAGGAACTGTCCTCGTGACCACCATGCCAACCGAGGAGCCAGCGGAGTTGCCGGAGGCAGAGTCACGAGAAACGGCAGCACACACCCGTTCGCTCGTGGACAAGCTGTGGAGCTACTGCGATGTGCTCCGCGACGCGGGAGTGCCCGCAATCGACTACGTCGAGCAGCTCACATACTTGCTTTTCCTGAAGATGATGGACGAGCAGGAGAAGAAGCTCGCGCGCAGGGGGAAGCCGAACCGGGTCTTGCCTGTAGGGATTGACTGGGACACCCTTGCAAGCAAGAAGGGCGCGGACCTCAAGGGGTACTACGAACACGTACTGGAGGACCTCGGCAAACGCCCCGGGATGTTCAGGCTCATCTTCCTCGGCGCCCAGAACAAGGTCCAGGCGACGGGGCTGCTGGAGCGGCTAATCAAGGAACTGATCGGCAAGACCCAGTGGTCAAAGGAAGGCGTGGACGTCAAGGGTGACGCCTATGAGGAGCTCCTGTCCCGCAGCGCCAGCGATGTGAAGTCGGGGGCCGGGCAGTACTTCACCCCGCGTCCACTGATCCGCGCCATGGTGGACTGCGTTCAGCCGACTCCGGAGGACACGATCGTCGATCCGGCCTGCGGCACGGGTGGCTTCCTTCTGCTGGCCAACGAGTACCTGCGTCGCGAGTACCCCATGGAGTCACTCAACCCCGACCTGCGCAACCGAGTGATCCATGGGCATGCCTTCCATGGCGTGGAACTGGTCCGCGGTACGGCCCGCCTCGCGGCGATGAACATGCTGACCCATGGAGTCGTTCCCAGCGAGAACCAGGAAGTCATCGAGGTGGGTGATGCTCTCCTGAATGAGCCGAAGGTGCGTGCCACCCTCGTCCTCGCCAATCCGCCGTTCGGCCAGAAGTCCGCGATCACCGTGCTCGGCGAGGACGGCAAGGTGGTCAAGGACGAGGCCGTCTACACCAGCCGCGACTTCTGGGTCACCACCAAGAACAAGCAGCTCAACTTCGTTCAGCACATCGCCAAGCTGATGAAGATCGACGGCCGTGCCGCCGTAGTCCTGCCGGACAACGTGCTCTTCGAGGGCGGAGCCGGCGAGACGATCCGGCGTCGATTGCTCAAGGAGTACGACGTCCACACGCTGCTCCGCCTGCCGACCGGCATCTTCTACGCGGGCGGCGTGAAGGCGAACGTTCTCTTCTTCGAGCGCAAGCGGCCATCGGACAAGCCGTGGACATCCAAGCTATGGGTGTATGACTTCCGTGCCGGAGAGAGCTTCACGCTCAAGCAACGGCCGCTTCGCCGCGAGCACCTGCAGGACTTCGTCGACTGCTACCTCCCCGGCAAACCCCGTGAAGAGCGTGTGGGAACTGAGCGCTTCAAATCCTTTACGTACGAGGAACTGATCGCCCGCGACAAGGTCAACCTCGACATCACCTGGTTGAAGGACGACGGAGCAGGCGACTCGGTCCAACACTCTCCCGAAGAGATCGCCCGTTCGATCGCCGCCGACCTCAAGACCGCGCTCGCGCAGATCGAAGCCATCGCCGACGCCCTCGCCAGCCGCAACCAAATGGAGAACACTTGAGAGCCAAATGACAGGATCACTAATGCCGTGCACCTGAGCATGCGCCCTTCACGACTCGATCGTGACGCCACGGTAGACGCGTGTCCACTCGGGCTCTCAGCTGGCCTTCTGATTTATATCGAGCAGATCAACTTACGTAACACACCCCCATTAAGAAAGATTCGTGCCCGTGACAGACACGAAGTCACCCCTGCTCAGCACCGATTCCATTGGGGCGATTGCGGACATCGCACGATCGACCCGTGACGCGGAGCGCGCGTTCTCCTCGGTCGGCATCACGCTGCGCAGGAAGCCCGCCACGACGCATGGCGGCACCACGGTCGTCCCCAGCACGGCGAGCCATGTCTCCACCACGCTTCGCGGACTCGACCTCACCGAGCCTGGCGTGGTCAGTGCGGTGTTACGCGCGACGGTGACACTGGCCGAGATCTACGAGTTGGCGTCGTCGACAGACCAGAGCAGGCTGGTGCGCCTTCGCCACTGCCTGGCCGCGGACGGGTTCCCGCTCGACCCCAGCGGGGATCCGATGGCCGCCATTCGCGCTCTGGGCGCGGCTGCCTCGGGCGTCCTTCCGGACGCGTCGGCCATCCGGGTCGAGCTGGCCCGCCTGGAACGATCCCTGGAGGGCGACCCCAGCCTGGCGATCGGTAAAGCAAAGAACCTCATCGAGGCCACGGCCAAAGCCGTTCTGGCTCAGCGTGGTCAGCCGGTCGGCAGTAACTTGAACGTTCCCACGCTGGTCAAGAAGACGATGGAGTCTCTGGGCGTCCACCCGGACCAGATCGACGCGACCACATCACCCATCGTCCGGGCAATCCTGAGCGACCTGCAGGACATCGCGCTCAAGGTCGGCACGCTACGGAACAAGGCCGGTGACGGTCACGGCAACACGTCTGCCGTGACCGGGATCGCAGCCAGGGACAGTCGCCTCGCGGTACGCACAGCCATTGCCTGGTGCGCCTACATATTGGACACGCTCAGCGAACCCGGCGGACCATCACCGGCGTCTGGTCACTCAGGCAGTCCCGGCTGAGCCACTCGCTGGGCGAACTCCTCACGCAGGTCGGAGAGCAGCTTCAGCCCGTTATCCGTTGCTGCGTACCAGAACTCCCAGCCGTTGTAGCTCTTCACGTCGAGTACGGCGCAGGCTGCACCCGACGGCGTGTCGAAGGTCTCGCCATCAACGTCGATCTTTCCGTCGGAGGTCACGACCGCGGTCGCGTCCGTCCCGCGCTGATGGTCGATGAGCGTGGTGCCAGCCTCCAGCAGGCCGAGATCGATGAGGTCTGCGATCTTGACGCCAAAGACGCCGTTAGATTTCGGCACGGCCTCCAGCGCGCCAGGGGCCGGGTATTTGGGGTGGTAGGACTGGTCCTGGAGCAGCGTGAACGCATCCCTGGTCATCTGCGCCATCAGATGGCGACGTGCGGCCAAGAACGACTGATACTCCATTTCATGCCAGTTCTCCGGAAGCGCGTGCAGGTAGGCATGCTTGGCCAACACCTCGGAGGGCATGTTCACCTCGGCGATCTCCTGAGGCCAGTACTCCGAAGGCGCCTTGTCAGAGATGGCGATGTTGGTGTGCCACTCCGCGAGTGCCATGTTGGCGATCTGATTGATCTTGTTGGTGTCCGTGATCTGGAGCGCTTCGCGGAGATACTTGCGCGGAAAGAGGTGGTGCCGCTCGATCCCTCGCTTCGCGATGATGGCGGGGTCGAGCCGGGCGCGGACGCGTATGTGAGAGAGCAGCGCGGGCGCGTCGTGGATGTTGAGAGCGGCGATGTACGCCATCAGCGCCGGGGACTTCGCCGCTGAGGTGGCCAGCCCGTTAGGCAGCGTGATCGTCCAGAAGTCGTTGGTCAGCGTGTCGTTGATCAGGTTGTCGAGCGTCTCGCAGTAGCCGTCCGTGTCTCCGGGGGCGATGCCGTCGAACAGGGCGAAGTCCCGCTCCGCTTGGCTCTCGAACGAGCTCGAGTAGCGACCGGTGGTGTGCGCCATGAAGAACCAGCGCGCGATGACCTCGCGAAGCCGGGGAATCGGCACGCCGTAGTGGACCTTGCCAAAGAGCCACATCGCGTACGTGAACAGTATGGCGTTGTCGCTGGAGATCATCTTGCTGCTGCGGAACCCGGCACGTTCCAGGCATAGAAGGAACTCGTGCCAGTGAGTGAGATCGAGAACGTGAGCCTGGGCCTCTTCGAGTTTTGCGAACCGCTCCTGCCGGCCCTGGGGGGAGAGGCTTCCTGACTCCGGGTCCCGGCCACGCAACAGGGTGTAGACGTTCTTCAACACTGCTCGGCGGAAGGCCAGGGCGACGGTGACGCGGAGCAGCTGCGGCGGCTGCGGCTGGATGTACCAGTTGAACGAGGAGGCGGTGTCGAGCGTGGGTGTCTTGGCGGCCCGACAGAAATCCTCGAGTTCCCGACGGCCCTTCTCCCAGAACACGCTCATCAGCGTGAGGATGAAGTCGGCCTGGTTAAGGGTCACGCCCTCGCTGTTGATACGGACGAAGACCTCTGCCACCTGCTCCTCGTCGACCTCGCTCGACAGCTCCACTACTTTGAACGTGTAACTGTCGAGACCGCGGAGCCGACCCAGGGTCTCACTGAGTTGGTCGCGCTGGTCTTCAGTCAGGACGCGCTTGGTTGACAGACGTGTGAGAAACTCCCGAACCGTCTTCTGGAAGTTACTCGCTGTCCACAGAACGCTGATGTCCGGGATGAACTCAGGATCCTTCTCGATGGCGGCGTCAGTGACTGCGAAGGTTTCATCCGCCGCTCGGAAGGCGATTCGGATCCGAGTCCTGGAGTAGTCCTCGCGCAGGACTTCCATGCCCTTCATCACGGCGTACAACGACGTCAGCCGCTGCTGCCCATCGACGATCAGATAGTGCGGTACGGCTTTCCCTGTACCGATCTGCCTGGCGCCTGGGTCGGCATCAGTTGCCCAGAACAGCAGGTAGCCAACCGGGAAACCCTTGTACATGGAGTCGAAGAGTGAGCGGACCTTGGTCGCCTGCCAGACAAACGGACGCTGGATGTCGGGGAGCGCGATCTGTCCGAGATCGACGGCCTGGACCAGGAAGCTGACGGGATAGCTGGCGTCCTTGAAAAGCATCGCGGCCATGATCACCTACAAGTTGGAGGGCGAGGTAGCTGATCATTAACCCTAGCTGGGGACTTCGAGGTCGTCCCTGGACTTGGAGAATCATCAGGACCTGGAGTCCATGGTTCCTGTCCTGCCTCCTCGGCGCCCGCCGCAATCGCATCCAAGGAGATGGTCTAAGGGTTGCGTCCAAGGAAGTGGTGCAGGAGTTTCCGCTGGTAGAGGCGTGGTGTCGTGAAACGAGGACGGCCATCGCGTGTGATCGGGACATTCACCAAGACGGTTGGCGAGCTTTCACGACCGGCACGACCGCTTCCGATCATGTCGCGTGCACGATCTGTGCACGCGAGCACGCTACGAGCACGTAGAGGGTGGGTCTCTGTTCCAGAGGAGCCTTGAACTCTGCGTTTCCGCAGGTCAAGGCCATGATGATGAGCGCGCCCTGAGGGATTCGAACCCCCGACCGTCGGATTAGAAGTCCGATGCTCTATCCGGCTGAGCTAAGGGCGCTCGTGCCTAATTGTGCATGATCCTGCGAGTAGGTACGTACCCGGTCCTGCTGCTGTTTCCCCGTGTGACCCAGGAAGATCAGATATGGGGTGACCGTGGCGGGAGAAGTCAGGGGGATCACGACCTCCGGCGTGACATCGGGAGGGGCCGAAGCCGCGCCCCCTTCCTCACCCGAGTTCGCCGGACGGGCGGGGGCGGAGGCTCAGGTAGGCACGGCTGTCAGGCACCATGGACGGATGACTCGGGCGGTAGGCGAAGATTCAGGCGGCCTGTCCGGTGGGCTGCTCGACTCGTCGGGCATGTCGGCCTTCCCTCGGTTCCGCATGCTGGTCGATCTCGTCGCGGACGGGGACGTGGTGGTCCTGAGCGGAGCCGGCCTGTCCACCGAGTCCGGCATCCCGGACTACCGCGGAGAAACCGGCCGCAGGCGGCGAGCCGAGCCGATGACGTACCAGACATTCGTCGGGAGCGCCGCCGCGCGCAGGCGATATTGGGCGCGTAGCCACGTGGGGTGGCGGCACATCGCCCGTGCGACCCCCAATGCCGGCCATCACGCGATCACCGGGCTGCAGAGCCGCGGGCTGGTCGCCGGGATCATCACCCAGAACGTCGACGGACTGCACCAGTCCTCCGGCGCGGAGCACGTGATCGAACTCCACGGCAGCCTCGACCGCGTCCGCTGCCTCGCCTGCGGTCGACGCACTCCCCGGCAGACGCTCGACCAGCGACTGCGCGAGGCCAATCCCGGATGGCACGCGCGGGCCGGGGCGATCAACCCCGACGGCGACGCCGTACTCGCCGACGACGAGATCGACGCCTTCCGCGTCCTGGACTGCCACGGCTGCGGGGGCGTGCTCAAGCCCGACGTGGTGTTCTTCGGCGAGAACGTGCCGCGGGCTCGTGTCGACGGCTGCTACGCGCTGGTCGAGCGCGCGGGCATGCTGCTGGTACTCGGGTCCTCGCTGACCGTCATGTCCGGCTACCGGTTCGTACGCCACGCCGCCGAACGGGCGATTCCCGTCGCGATCATCAACCGGGGTCCGACCCGAGGCGACACCGACGCCCTCCTGACCTTCGACGCATCTCTCGGCACCACCCTCACCGCCCTCGTGTCAGAGATCGACCTCGCTCGGTGACGGACGGCGGTACCCGCTGCCGGCACGGGCTATCCCGGATCGGCGTCGGAGTGGCGCGATCCGGGAGTGGCCAGGCCGGATTCGTACGCGAAGACCACGGCCTGGACTCGGTCCCGCAGGCCCAGCTTGGTCAGGACCCGTCCCACATGGGTCTTGACCGTGGCCTCGCTGAGGAACAGCGCCCGCCCTACCTCGGCGTTCGACATGCCTCGGGCGAGGTGGGTGAGCACCTCGGTCTCCCTTTCGGTGAGGTCGGCCAGACGGGAGTCGGGTGCGTGTCGCGCGGGTGGAAGGGCCACGAGCTTGTCGACCATGCGGGCGAGCACCGGCGGCGAGAGCATCGTCTCGCCCGCCGCGCATCGCCGTACGGCGTCGCACAGTTGGTCTGGTGGTGTGTCCTTGAGCAGGAACCCGGCGGCGCCGGCCCGCAGGGCGTCGTAGACGTGCTCGTCGAGGTCGAAGGTGGTCAGCATGACCACGCGGGTGCGTTCGGTGGTGGCGAGAATGCGCCGGGTCGCCTCGACTCCGTTGACGCCGGGCATGCGCACGTCCATGAAGACCACGTCCGGGCGGAGCCGCTGGGCGAGGAGTACCGCCTCGTCGCCGTCGGACGCCTGCCCGACGATCTCGATGTCCGGCTCCTCCGCGAGGATCGCCGCGAGCCCGCTCCTGGCGAGGGGATGATCGTCCGCGATCAGCAGGGTGATCGTCGTGCCGGTCACAGCGGGCGCTCCTCGGCGGGGAACCGCGCGGTGACGGTGAACGCGGCGTCGTCCCGCAGGATGTCGAGTGATCCGCCGTGCAGCCCGACGCGCTCGCGCATTCCGGTGAGTCCTCTGCCCGCACGGAACGGGATCGATCCCCGGGACGGATCCGGGTTGGACACGGTGACCGTGGTGCCCGAGTCCGAATAGGCGATGGTCACCCGGGCCTGTCCCGTCCGACCGTGGCGCCGGGTGTTCGTCAGGGCTTCCTGCACGATGCGGTAGATCGACAGCTCCAAACCGGGTGCGAGCGAGGGGCGTTCGCCGACTTCGACGAACTCCACACCGGTGCCGGACTCGCGCGCCTCGTCGATCAATGTGGTGAGATCCGACAGGCCGGGCACCGGATGGTACTCGGCCGTCTCGTGCAGGACGTCGAGCAGACGACGCATTTCTATCAATGCTTCGCGGGCCGTGCGCCGGACCGTACGGGCATGCTCCTCGGCGGCCTGGGGACGGGTGTGGATGAGGCGTTCGGCGGCGCCGGCCTGCATGGCGATGATCGAGAGCGAATGCGCGACGACATCGTGCAGTTCCCTGGCGATGCGTGCACGTTCGGTGGCGGCGGCCTCGGCGACGGACCGGGCGGCGGCCTCGTCCTTCCTGCGGGCCGCCTCCTCGGCCTGCGCCACCCGCATCCGGATGACCCGCCCCCCAGCCCAGCTCCCGAGGCAGAAGAACGACAGCAGGGCGTAGTCACCGGGCCCGGGGGCGCCGGTGTAGTAGTCGAGATAGGTGGCCGCGACGATCGCGCCCGCCCCGACCGGGGCACTGCCCCATGCCAGCCAGGCCGGTCGCGCGTACAGGCCGCATGAGAACGTGGCGACGAGCAGCGCCGGGAACGGCGTGGCCCCGGGCTCGAACGTGGTCGCGAAGTACGCCCGGACCACCAGCGCGACCGCGATCGCGAGCAGGACCGGCACCGGAAACCTGCGGCGCAGCACCAGGGGTGCCGACACCACCAGGGCGAACAGCACCCGTACCGCGAGAGGGCCGGGTCCGGGCAGAGCGACCGCCTCCACCAGTGCCCACACGCCGAGGAACGCGGCGAGCCAGTAGTCCGACCGTGGTGGCCGGGCCGGGACGTGCGCCAGCCGGGAGAGGGGATCCACGCGGCCACCGTAGCCGCTGCCGTCACCCGCGACGTCCCCCGCCGGACGTGGCCGGGGTCATCCTCAGGTCGCGCCGGCTCGCGCCGTGAGGATGAGATCCGCGCGCCGTGACGGCGATGTGCGCGACATCGCGTCCGAGCACGCTGGAGGCATGACTTCTCCAGCCTCCGCTTCCCACTCCCCCGCTTCCCAGGATCCGGCGGGGACCTCCCGGACGCTCGCCCTGTGCGCCGCGGGGACGGCGATCGCCTCCCTCGTCGCGGGCACGCTGCAGCTCGTGCACACCCCCTCAGGTGAGGAGACGGTGGTCGGCGTCGAGCACGTGACCCTCGCCTGCCTCGCCACGCTGCTGATCCTGCAGATCCCCGTCGTCCTCACGGTCGCCCGATGGGCGGGTTCCCGCTGGTGGCCGCTCGTGGCCGTCACGGGCATGGTGCTGCTGGCCGCGGTCGGCACCATCTCCAACGTCCTCGGGCACGACGCCTCCTTCTTCGCCGCGGTCGCCATCCCGGCGAACCTGCTGTGGTTCGCCGGTCTCATGGCCGTGGCCGTGGCCGTGTGCCGCCGACGGCGCCTCCCCCTCGCTCTGGCCGTACCGCTGCCGCTGACCTGGCTGTGCACGATTCCGCTGTCCAGCCTGGGTGGCGGTCTACTCGCCGGCGCGTACTGGGCGATGCTGGGGTGGATGTTGTGGACCCGCGCCCTGCCACTCGCGGGATCCGCGGATGACGAACTCCATGGTCAGGCCGGCCGGCGGTAATCCAGCGGGCGATCGATTGCGAGGCCGGCGCGCACGCGGCCAGACTTGAGGCATGAAGACGAGCGAGGAAGACGTCTCCACGCCCCGCGCGCGTCGCCGCGGGCGGCCGCCACGCGACCTTTCCGCACCGGCCACGCCCGAGCGCATCCTGTCGAAGGCGACCGAGCTCTTCGCCGTGCGCGGGTTCGACGGCGTCTCCATGCGCGACATCGCCGGTCAGGTCGGGATCGACGTCTCCAGCGTGCACCACCACTTCCCGTCCAAGGCGTCGTTGTGCGAGGCGTGCTTCGCCCGGGTCTTCGAACTGGAGCGCGCGACCCTCGAACCCTCGGTCCGCGCGGTGGCGGAGGCCGCGCGCTCGGCGTCGCCCACGGAGCTGGTCGCCGCCGTGCACGGCGTGGTGGACACGTTCGTCGACTTCCTGGACGAGCATCCGCACACCACGTTCCTGTGGCTCCGGCGCTGGCTGGACCCCACCCGCCACGCGCCGCTGGACGAGGCGTACGCGTTGCCGATCTACCACGAGATCGAGCAGGCGCTGCTGGACGCGGCCGCCCGCGGGCTCATCATCGAGCCGACCCCTCACGTCACCGTGCGCGGTCTGGTGTGGGCGGCGCACGGGCACGTGGCGGCGTTGACCGCCGCGGGCGCGGGGGCCGTGGCCGTCGCCCGCGAGAAGCGGGAGTTCCGCGCCTACGCCCATCGGCTGATCGATCTGCTCTACGCACCCCCTGGCGCGAACGCCGCATCCCGCTAGTATTCCATCAGTCGATGGATTAATCGGAGGCTGCGTGATGGACTCCAGGAAGCCGGGCATGACCGCCGTCGTCGGCGGCGGCGCCGCCGGGATAGCCACGGTCAAGGCGCTGATCGAGGCGGGCGTCCCCGTGCTGGGCATCGAGCGCGCGGACGCGCTCGGCGGCCTGTGGCGGCTGGACGACGGCACCGCCGCCTACGACGGTCTCCACCTCAACACGAGCAAGCCGCGCACGCAGTTCTCCGACTTCCCCATGCCTTCGCACTGGCCGGACTATCCGACCCGGGCCCAGATGCTGGAATACCTGCTCGCGTACGCCGGTCGTTTCGGGGTGGGCGACCGGTTCCGGTTCGGTACGACGCTCGAGTCGGCGCGGCGTTCCGGCGACGGGTGGGAGCTGGTCCTGGACGGCCCCGGCGGGCGCGGCCACGAGACGGTCGAGCATCTCGTGGTCGCCAACGGCCACAACCACGTGCCGCGCTATCCCGACCCGCCCTACAACGGGTCGTTCACCGGCACCCAGTCCCACGCGCACGGCTATGTCACCCCGGCGGAGTTCGCGGGGAAGCGCGTGCTCGTGGTGGGCACGGGCAACTCCGCGATGGACATCGCCGCCGAGCTGACCGGCCACGCCTCGGCCGTGCTGCTGTCGGCCAGGCGAGGGGTCTGGGTGGTGCCCAAGCGGCTGCTCGGCCGTCCCTCCGACCAGCTCAACGGCGCCCTGGCCGCCCTGCTGCCCTGGCGGGTACGGCAGGTGATCGCGCAGACGATGCTCAGGGTCGCCGACAGGAAGCCCGCGGGACCACGCCTTCCCGCGCCCCGGCAGGGCCTGCTCCAGGACCACCCCACCCTGAGCGACTCCGTTCCCGCGCTCGTGGCCGCCGGGAAGGTGCTCGCCCGGAACGGCATCTCCCGTCTCGACGGGTCGCGGGTCCACTTCACCGACGGCCGGGTGGACGAGGTCGACCACATCATCTGGTGCACCGGATACCGCGCGGTGGTGCCGTTCCTCGACGCGGACACGGTGGCCGATCCGGCGAGGCTGCTGCTGTACCGCCATGTCCTGCCCGTCGGCGAGACGTCGCTCAGCTACGTCGGGTTGATGCAGTCCACCGGGTCGGCGCTGCCGGTCGTCGAGGCGCAGGGCCGGCTGGTGGCCGCCCTCCGCGCCGGGAGGTACCGGCCGCCGGGTCCGGAGGCGGCCTCGAAGGTCGCCTCCGCCGAACTCGCCAACGCCCGGGCCCGATGGGGCGAGCGGAGGCCGCACATGCGGATCGACATCGACGAGTACCTCCGGATCATGAGGAAAGAGCTGCGCTCCTCCCCCGGGCGCTCCTCCCCCGGGCGCTCCTCCCCCGGGCGTGGCCTGGCCGGTCGCAGGATCCTGGTCACCGGGGCGGCCGGCACCTTCGGCCGGGCCATGAGCGAACGTTTCGTCGGCGCGGGCGCGCACGTGGTCGGGCTGGACGTCGTACGCCCCGAGGACGCCGGCGTACCGATCATCACCTGCGACATCACGTCCCAGACGTCCGTGGACGCCGCGGTGGAGGAGGCCGTGGCGCTCCTCGGCGGCGTCGACGCGCTGGTCAACAACGCCGGGCGCGGCGGCCCGGCGCCGGCCGAACTCGCTCCCGACGAGGAGGTGGACGCGCAGTTGCGGCTGAACCTCGTCGGCGCCTGGCGGGTCACGGCCGCGCTCATGCCGCATCTGGTACGCGCGAGGGGGCGGGTGGTCTTCATCGCCTCCCGGATGGCGGTCCTGCCGTTGCCGCTCGCCGCCGCGTACGGCGTCTCGAAACGCGCGCTGGCCGCCTACGCCGACGCGCTCCGGCTCGAGGTCGGAACGCACGTCGGCGTGACGACGATCTATCCGAGCATGGTGCGCAGCCCGATCCACGACAGCACCCGGCGGGCCGGCCTGTCCCTCGACGCGGTGTCCAGGCCGGAACCGGTGGAGGGCGTGGTGGACGCGGTCGTCGGCGCGCTGACGGCGCGCCGCGCCCCCCGTGACGTGGCCACCACCGCCCGCGGACGGGTCGAGATGATGCTGGCCAGGCACGCGCCGCGCTTGGCCGACCGGCTCGTACGCCGGACCGTGGCGGCGCGGATCGCCGCCGGGGACTTCGCCGAGGCTCCCCTCGCGGCGGGCATGGTGCGCAGACACCGCGCCGGTCCCGATTCCAGCTAACGTGAGGCGTTATGACGGAGTCGGAGGAGATTCACCGGGTCACCGCGTTCTGGCAGGGTCTGGGCCTGCCCGGGCTGATCGACGTGCACACGCACTTCATGCCGGAACGGGTCCTGTCCAAGGTGTGGGCGTACTTCGACGCCGTGGGCCCGCTGATCGGCCGCCCCTGGCCGATCACGTACCGGATGGAGGAGGACGAACGGGTCGAGCGGCTGCGCTCGTTCGGCGTCCGGGCCTTCACCTCGATGCTCTATCCACACAAGCCGTCCATGGCGGCCTGGCTGAACGGCTGGGCCGCGGACTTCGCCGGGTGCACGCCCGATTGCCTGCACACCGCGACCTTCTTCCCCGAGCCCGGCGCCACGCGGTACGTCACGGAGGCGATCGAGTCGGGCGCCCGGGTGTTCAAGGCGCACCTCCAGGTGGGGGCCTACGACCCGCGCGACCCGCTCCTCGACGACGTCTGGGGCGTGCTCGCGGAGTCCGGAGTCCCCGTCGTGGCGCACTGCGGCTCGGGGCCCGCGCCGGGACGGCACACCGGGCCGGGCCCGATCGGCGCCGTGCTCGCCCGGCATCCCCGGCTGCGGCTGATCGTCGCTCACATGGGTCTGCCGGAGTACGCCGAGTTCCTCGACCTGGCCGCCCGCCATCCGTACGTCCACCTGGACACCACGATGGCCTTCACCGGGTTCACCGAGGAGGCCACGCCGTTCCCGAAGGCGGAGCTGCCCCGGCTGCTCGATCTCCAGGACCGCATCCTGTTCGGCAGCGACTTCCCCAACATCCCCTATCCGTACGCGGAGGCCCTGGAGGCCCTCGCCGGGCTCGGGCTCGGGGACGACTGGCTGCGCGCCGCCTGCCACCACAACGCCGCGCGCCTCTTCCCCGCGGTGACCCCCGCGGTGACCCCCGCCGCTATACCCGAGCCGCGATCCTGAGGTCGCGGTCGAACGCGTCGATGTCCTCGTCCGTCAGGGTGCCGCGGGTGCTCCCGATCGCGTCCAGGTAGTCGTCGGTGAGCCGGGCAGGCCGCGGGTCGTACCCCTGCGCGAGGTGCCGTTCGAACGCGGTCTGCGCCGCCGTACGCGCCGCGTAGTCGATGTCGGCGGGCGTGAACCGGTCGCTCGCCTCCACCAGCACGTCGAGATCCACCTGCGCCAGGCGGTCCGGGCCGATGTAGCGCGCCCAGATGGCCCGGCGCGCGGCCGCGTCCGGCGGGCCGACGGGGATCAGGTAGTCGAACCGGCCCGGCCGCAGGAACGCCGAGTCGAGGCTGCCGATGGCGTTGGTCGCGCAGATCAGCAGCCGCCGGTCCCGCTGCCGGAAGACCGGGATGAGCTTGAGCAGCTCGTTGGTGACCCGGTGGGCGAGCGAGCTCGGATCGCGCCGCTCCGAGGCGATCTCCTCCGCCTCGTCGAAGAACAGGACCACCTGCTCCAGATGTTCGACCTGCGAGAAGAGCTGCCGCAGTCCACCTGCCACACCCAGCGGATCCCCGGCCAGCTGGTACGGGAAGACCTCGACGAACGGCCACCGCAGCCGCGAGGCGACCGCCCTGGCGAAGGTCGTCTTGCCGGTGCCGGGCGGGCCGAACAGGATGACCGCGCGAGGCGGCTCAAGCCCGTAGTGCGCGGCGACGTCCCGGTGTTCGAGCGGCATGACCAGGCGGCGCTCGATCAGCGCCTTCTCCGCCTCCATGCCCGCGATCCTGTCCCACAGGCGCGGCCCCGGTACGGCACCGCCGAGCTGGTCGAGGATCGTGACCTCGGCCCTGGCCAGCGGCAGCTGCTTCTCGAAATAGCTGATGTCGGGCCGGTGGGCGTACCCGGAGTTGATGAAGGCGTTCTCCCCCACCTCGTGCTCCGGCAGCAGCGCGCCGATGCGGCGCACGCCGAGCCGGGCCAGGCGTTCCTCGACCGCCGACAGCAGGGCCGAGCCGATGCCCCGGTGCCGCCATTCCCTGGCGATGGCGAGCTTCAGCACCCAGGCCCGGTCCTCGTTCGCCGAGGAGACGGCCACCCCGACGATCTGGGCGCCGACGACCGCGACGACACCGGGCGCGCCGCGCCCGACCGCGCCGATCCCCTCCGACAGCGTCACTATCGGATCCGCCGAGGTGTCCCTGGAGTCCTCCCAGACCCTGACCACCTGGTCCAGGTCTTCCTCTTTCAAATCACGAAGGTGCCATGGAGCCATCCACGTTCTCCCGATCCGGATTGCGGTTGACGACACCTCCTTCCCCCCTCCACGCTGCCGAAACACCGGCGACACGGCCCGTCGGCAGAGGGAGCCGCGTGTCATGATCGTTTGCGCGCGGCGTTATGTTGTGCCGCATGGACGCACGCGCGCTACGCCCGCTCGGCCGTACCCGCCTGATGGTGACCCCGCTCGGCCTCGGGCTGGCCGCGGTCGGCCGTCCCGCGTACATCACGCTCGGCCGGGCCGAGGATCTCGGCGCGGACCGGAGCGTCCCCGCGATGCGGGATCGGGCCTGGGCCCTGCTCGACGCGGCCTGGGAGGCGGGCGTGCGCTACTTCGACACCGCCCGCTCGTACGGCATGGCCGAGGAGTTCCTCGCCGGGTGGCTGCGCGACCGCGGCATCGCCCCGGGAGCCGCGACCATCGGCTCGAAGTGGGGCTACGCGTACGTCGGCGGGTGGAGGATGGACGCCGGGTACCACGAGGTGAAGGAGTTGTCGGCGGGGCAGCTGCGCCGCCAGTTGGAGCAGACCCGGGCCCTGCTCGGCGAGTACCTCTCGCTCTACCAGATCCACTCCGCGACCGTGGAGAGCGGGGTGCTCGACGACGAGGACGTGCTCGTCCGGTTGCACGCGCTGCGCGCGGAGCACGTCGCGATCGGGCTCAGCACGACCGGGCCGCGCCAGGCCCGCACGATCGCGCGGGCGATCGAGAGCGGGGTCTTCGACACGGTGCAGTCCACCTGGAACCTGTTCGAGCGCTCCTGCGAGGCGGCGCTCGCCCGCGCGCACGAGGCGGGCCTGGGAGTGATCGTCAAGGAGGCGGTGGCGAACGGGCGGCTGACCGCCAGGGCGGCGCCGGCCGCTCTCGCCGAGGCGGCCCGCGAGCGCGGCGTCACGCCGGACGCGGTCGCGCTCGCCGCCGTGCTCGCGCGGCCGTGGGCAGGCGTGGTGCTGAGCGGCGCGGTCTCGACGGCGCAGTTGCGCAGCAACCTGACCGCCACCGGGGTGGAGTGGGACCAGGAGCTCGACGAGCGGCTCGCCGGGCTGGCCGAGGACCCGGAGACCTACTGGGACACCCGGGCCGCGCTCTCCTGGCGCTGACTCACGGCGGGATCAGTCCTTCCGCGCCAGGCGCGGCCCCGGAGCGCGGCGGAAGCCGAACGGCTCGCTCTCACGGCCGGGGATCACGAACCAGCACTCCCCCGTCCCCTCGCCGTCGAGCAGCCGGACGAACGTGTCCACGACCTCGGACACGTCGAGGATCGGGAATCCCATCTCCTCCAGCATGGACCGGCTGTCCGCGATGATGGCGGTGTCCGCGAACGACGGGCACAGCGCCTGCACCCGTATGCCGAGCGGCTTGAGGTTGTCGGCGAGCGAGCGGACCAGCCCGACGACGGCGTGCTTGTTCGCGGCGTAGATGGGGTCGTGCGGGATGCCCACGATGCCCGCCATGCTCGCGGTCGCCACAATGGTGCCGCCGCCGGAGGCGACCAGCGCCGGGATCGCGGCGTTCACGCCGAACACGACGCCGTCGAGGTTGATCCCCATCGCCCTCCGGTAGCGCGCCAGGTCGAAGTCCGCGCCGAGCCCGCAGCCCGAGGCGACGCCGGCGTTGAGGAAGGCGAGGTCGAGCCGGCCGTACCGCTCGGTCGCGGCGGCCACCGCGGCCGCGTTGTCCTCGGGGCGGGACACGTCGCAGTGCGTGTACAGCGCGCCGAGTTCGGCGGCGAGAGCCGTACCGGCGTCGTCGTCGACGTCGGCGAGGACGAGCCTCGCCCCGTCCCCCGCCAGCCGGCGGGCCACCGCGGCGCCGATGCCGCCCGCACCCCCGGTGATCAGAGCGACCGTGCCCTCGGTTCGGTACGTCACAGCGGCAGCCCTCCTGTCGCGGCGCTGGTCGAGCCGGTGTCGCGGTAGGCCGCGATCGTCCGCTCGGCGATGCGCATCCGGTGGATCTCGTCGGCTCCGTCCGCGAAGCGGGCCCAGCGCGCCTGCTGGAACATGTGGGCCAGCGGGGTGTCCGTCGAGTAGCCGAGCGCGCCGTGCACCTGGATCGCCCGGTCGATGATGCGGCCCAGACTGCCCGCCACGAAGTGTTTGGCCATCGACACCTCGGTGCGGAAGTCCTCACCCTTGTCGATCTTCGATGCGGCGTGCAGCACCATGAGCTTGCACTGGTACAACTCCATGGCGGAGTCGGCGATCAGCCACTGGACGCCCTGCTTCTCGGCCAGCGTCGAGCCATGGCTGTAGCGGTTCACCGCCCGATCCACCATCATGTCCAGCGCCGTCTCCGCCTGGGAGATCCAGCGCATGCAGTGCGCCAGCCGGGCCGGGCCGAGGCGGTACTGCCCGAGCCTGTGCCCGTTGCCGCGCCCGCCGAGGATCTGCCCGTCGGGCACCCGCAGGTCGGTGATGACGATCTCGCTGTGACCGGTCGAGCCGTGCATGGTCTCGATCTCGCGGACGTCCTGCCACCCCTCCTGGGGGAGGTCGACGAGGAAGGCCGTGGTCGCCCCTCGGACGCCTTCGGGCACGTCGGGCTCGGTCCGCGCGATGAGGATGGCGAAGCTCGCCCGGCGCGCGTTGGAGATGAACCACTTGTGCCCGTTGATGATCCATTCGTCGCCGTCCCTGACGGCGTTCGTACGGATGAGCGTGGGATCGGAACCGGCCACCTCGGGCTCGGTCATCGCGAAGCACGACATCACGGTGCCGGCGAGCAGCGGCCGCAGATATCGCTCCTTCTGCTCCTCGCTCCCCCAGTGCAGCAGGGTGTGCATGTTGCCCTCGTCGGGCGCGGCGCAGTTGAGCACCCACGGCCCGAGCCGGGTCTTGGCCGCCTCGGACTGCACCATGGCCAACTCGACGTGGCCGAGCCCCATCCCGCCCCACTCCTTCGGCATGTGCGGCAGCCACAGCCCCTCGGCTCTCGCCCGCTCGCGCAGCCCGAAGATGACGCGGAGGTACTCGTCGCGCCGCCCGCCCGGGTCGAGGCCCTCGGTCGCCGGGACGATCGTGTCCCGCACGAAGGTCCGTACGCGGCGGCGGATCTCCTCATGTTCAGGAGCGAGCGTGAAATCGATGGCCATCGGACCCCCATTTCAGGCAAGTGCCTGATTACGATAACGAGTGATCCATCCGCCGACAAGGGAGGAACCGGGCCCATGCCGCCCAACCCGGAGGCCACCTGCAGGAGCCTGGTCGAGGCCGCCGAGCGCCTGTTCGCCGAACGGGGCATCGAGGGCGTGTCGCTGCGCGAGATCAACGCCGCCGCCGGGCAGCGCAACTCGACGGCCCTGCAGTACCACTTCGGGGACCGCCAGGGCCTGCTGGGCGCGGTCCTCGCCAAGCACCATCCCGCGATCGAGGCGCACCGCCACCGGCTGCTCGACGCGTACGAGTCCGGTGGGAACCTTCCCGACGGCGCGGCCCGGCGCGCGTTGGCCGCCGCCCTCGTCCGGCCCCTGGCCGCGAAGCTGGCCGACCCCGACGGCGGCCGGGCCTACCTGCGGATCATGGAACAGCTCGTCCACCGCACCCACCTGCCCGCGCTCGGCGGGATCCGGGACGATCCCGCGCAGAGCGTCAACCGCTGGCGCGGGCTCGTCGCCCCGCTGCTCCCCGAGACCGCCGTACGACGCCTGCACCAGCGCTTCATGGCGATCCGGGTGGCGTACGTCGAGCTGGCCCGGCGCGCGGGCGGCCCCGAGGGCAGGGACGACCGGCTCTTCACCAGCCACCTGATCGACGTCGTGTCGGCGATCCTCGCCACCGAGGTGTCGGACGAGACCGCGCGGCTGCTCGCCGAACGCGACCGGGACGCCCCCTGACCCGCCAGGCCCGGTGTCAGGTCAGGGCCGCACGCTCCCGTGGCTCACATGTTGATCATGTGTCCGGCCAGGCCGTGGATCGCCTCCTTGACGGCCTCGCCCAGCGTCGGGTGCGCGTGCACGTTGCGCGCCACCTCGTTGACGGTCAGATCCCACTGCTGCGCCAGGGTCAGCTCCGGCAGGAGTTCCGTGACATCGGGCCCGATCAGGTGCGCTCCGAGCAACTCGCCGTACGTCGCGTCACTGAGGATCTTGACGAAGCCGACCGTGTCGCCGAGGCCGTGTGCCTTGCCGTTCGCGCTGAAGGGGAACTTCGCCACCTTGACGTCGAAGCCCTGCTCGCGCGCCTGCGCCTCGGTCCAGCCGAAGCTCGCGATCTGCGGCTGGCAGTACGTCGCCCGGGGGATCATGACGTAGTCCAGCTCCATGGTCTCCGCGTCCGCGATCGTCTCGGCGGCGACGACGCCCATGGCCTCCGCCGCGTGCGCGAGCATCAGCTTCGCCGTGACGTCGCCGATCGCGTAGATGTGCGGGACGCTGGTGCGGCACCGGCCGTCCACGTCGATGGCGCCCCGGTCGGTCACCCGTACGCCGGTGTTCTCCAGGCCGTATCCCGTGACGTTCGGCTGGAAGCCGATGGCCTGGAGCACCTTGTCGGTCTCCAGGACCTGCTGCCTGCCCTCGTGTGACACCGTCACGCGGACCTTCTCGCCGGTGTCGTCGATGCCCTCGACCCTCGTGGAGGTGAGGACGTTGACGCCGAGCCTCCGGTAGCGCCGCGCCAGCTCGGCCGACACCTCCGCGTCCTCGAGCGGGACCATCCGGTCGAAGAACTCCACGATCGTCACGTCCACGCCGTAGCTGTTCAGCACGTAGCCGAACTCCACGCCGATCGCCCCCGCCCCGGCGATCACGATGCTGCCCGGCAGCTTGTCGCTGAGGATCTGCTCCTCGTACGTCACGACCCGCTCGCTCAGGGACGTCCCCGGCAGCAGCCTCGGCGTCGCGCCCGCCGCGATGATGCAGGAGCCGAACGTCACCGTCTCCGAACCGCCGTCGTTCAAGGCCACCTGGAGGGTGTGGGCGTCGGTGAAGTGGCCGCGGCCCTCGAGCTGGGTGATCGAGTTCTTCTTCATCAGGTAGTGGACGCCCTTGACCCGGCCGTCCGCGACCTTGCGGCTGCGCTCGTAGGCCACCCCGTAGTCGAACCCGACCTGGCCGTCCACGCGGATGCCGTACGTCTTCGCCTCGTTGGCGAACAGGTGCACCAGCTCGGCGTTGCGCAGCAGCGCCTTGGACGGAATGCATCCGACGTTGAGGCAGACGCCACCCCAGTAGCGTTCCTCGATCACAGCCGTCTTGAGCCCGAGCTGGGCCGCGCGGATGGCAGCGACATATCCCCCTGGGCCGGCGCCCAGCACGACCACGTCAAAGTGTTTGCTCATGCGCCAACAATAGGACGCGGCCCCGGGCGCCGACCCGTCGTGCCGACCCTCGGAAACCGGTTCCGGGACGCCCCGCCCGGGATCGCGTCAACGCGCCCGTCCCGGGTATCACGCGCGGGTGACCACCGAGAAGGTCGCCTTCACCGGCGCACGGCAGACCCTCCTCGCCACCCTGTACGGCAGAGCGCTCGACAGCCGCTCGGACCACCCCGTCCTCGGGGACACGATGGCGGAGGAGACGGTCCGCCGCATCGCGTACGACTTCACGCGCTTCCACCTGAGCCGGGGTGAGGCGACCGGCGTCGCCATGCGGGGAAGGCAGTTCGACGAGTGGACCGCCCAGTTCCTCGCCGCCCACCCCGACGCCACCGTCGTGCATCTGGGCTGCGGCCTCGACGGCCGGGTCTTCCGGGTCGCCCCTCCCGCCGGCGTCCGGTGGTTCGATGTGGACTATCCCGAGGTCGTCGAGCTGCGCCGCCGCCTGTATCCCGAACGCGCCGGCTGTCGGCTGATCGGCTCCTCGGTGACCGACCCGGAATGGACGGCCGAGATCCCCGGGGACCGCCCCACGCTGGTCGTGGCCGAGGGGCTCACGATGTATCTGACGGCCCCCACCATGGAGGCGCTCGTCCACCGGATCATCGACCGCTTCCCCCGCGGCCAGTTCGTCTTCGACGCGGTGAGCCCGCTCGGCATACGGGCCCAGCGGTTCAACCGTGCCCTACGCGCCGCCGGCGCCACCCTCACCTGGGGCCTCGACGACCCCCGCCGGCTGGAGAGCTGGGATCCACGGTTCACCCTGCTCACCGAACTGGCCGCCGTGGACCTGCCCTGGATCGACCGGCTGCCACCGCACTACCGGATCGCCTGCCGGATCATGAAACTGATCCCCCCGATCCGCCGTATGGGCCTCCTCCTGCGTTACCGGTTCTCGCGCTGACGCCGCCTCCGGTACGTCCCCGGCCCGCGGCGATCGTCCTCACCCACCAGGGCACCGCGGGCGCGGCAAGCGTCAAGCACCCCGTCCGGAACCGGACCGGCGGGTCCCCAGATGTCACTATGAACGGATGGGTACTCGCGAGTCCCCGCGTTCTGCTGATCACAGGAACCGTGATGACTCACACCGTGCGCTCCATGCACACCAGCTGATCCCGCTCGTCCCATGACTCGGTGACGGTGAAACCGAGCCGCTCGTACAGGGTGACGGCATCTGCCCGCCATTCCCACACCGACAGCCTCACCGTGCGGACGCCGCTGTCCGCGCAATGTGCAAGCGCGGCGCCGACCAGGCCGGACCCGATGCCCTGGCCGCGATATGCCGGGTCCGTCCAAAGCCTCTTGATCTCTGACCGTCCCCCGACGGGGGCGGTCACCACCAGGCAGCCCACGGCGGTATCGCCGCTCATCGCCACCAGCACCGCATCATCGACGAACGCGGCTCGTGGGTCCAGGACCTCCGCCTTGTAACGGTCCGGCAACCCGTCCACATCGGTAACAGCTTCGCCCTTCTCTGCCTCCGTCCGCAGATGGTAGGCCGCCAGCAACTCGACCAGCCCGCCTTCAGCGGTCGAAGGGCTCCGACCTGGCCAGCGGACGATGACCACCTCGCGTCGATCAGTCATTGCGCCAGCATCACACGACACATGCCAGACGGCGCGCAGCCCCTTGATCCACTTTCGCCCTAGAAGGGTGGGATATCGTCCGCTGGGTCGGATAGCGGAACAGGTGGTGTCTCGGCTTCGGCACGTTCTGCTCGATCTTGTACGGGCTGTTCCCACCAGGCGGGTTCGTAGTTCCAGGTCGGCAGGAATGGGAGTTCGTCGTTGGCGGGATCGGTGATGCTGCCCGCGCCGTACCCGCTCACCGCAAGGCCTGTCCTGTTCGGCCTATGTGTGCTGTGGCGGTGTGTGCGGTGGCGGTGTGTGCTGTGGCCGTCTCCGGCGGCACCCGGCCGGCCGCTGACCCGATCGAGGTGGTCGCCCTTCGCGCCGCCCACGGCGATGACGTGCTGGTCGCGGTTCTGGAGCGGGCGAGCGGGTTCGGCCGCCGGGGCGCCGGCGGAGTCCGCTCGAGGTTGGCCGCCGCAGCCGGGACGCCGCCGTGTGTCCGCTGCGGAGCCGCCCGCCTGCTGGATGCCGGTGGTGTCCGCCCCGCGGGTGGTCCAGCCGTTGGGTGCGAACGGCTCGGGTAGGGATTCGATGATCGGTGGCGGCTGCACGGGATAGGTGTGGCCGGTCCGGCTGATCCAGGTCAGGTGCCCGGGGCTGGTCTGGATGACCTGCCAGCCGTTGTCGCGTAGGTCGTGGTCGTGTGCGCATGCGGCGGCGAGGTTGTGTTCGGTGGTGGGGCCGCCGTTCGCGTATTGGCGGGTGTGGTCCATCTCCGACCGGGTCGCAGGTGCTCGGCATCCGGGGTGGGAGCAGACTCTGTCGCGGATCTCGATCTGTCGCCGCAGCCGGGTTTTGGGGAACCGCCGCCGCTCATCCCTGGCAGTCGTGTCGCGGCCGGTGGCTGGATCCTGCCTGTGGTCGGCTGCAGGGCCGCCCGAGCCGGCCTCAGCAGACTGGCCGGCGCCGAAGTCCGCGATGGCGCGGCCTTCGAAACCTGGATCGGCGATATCCGCGCCACCACCACGACTGTTGCCACCATGACCGTTGCCACCATGACCGTTGCCACCATGACCGTTGCCACCATGACCGTTGCCACCATGTCCGTCGCCACCATGTCCGTCGCCACCGTGTCCGTTGTCGTCGCCAGGCTGGGAGGACTTCTCAGCGGGTTCGTCGCTGGGAATGGAAACCTTCTCGGTCACCTCGTCGTATTGACGCATGATGTCGGCGATCACACCGGCCCAGCCGCCCTGGGCGTAGAGGTCGGCGTGCAGCTCGCGCAGCAACGCCAGCGGAAGCTGGAGCTCGACGATCCCGCGACGGCGAACCGAGGTCGGCCTCGCGCGAAGAGCCTCGCCCGGCCGGTCGCCGTCTTCCTGCCCGGCAGCCGGTGTGCGGGCAGGCGTCATCCCTACCCTGGCCGTGCCCGCCGGATCGCTCCCATCCCGGTTGTCACCCGCGAGGGGTTGGGAGGGTAGGCCGGGTGTGAGACCGAGACCGAGACCGTGCGCAGGGTCGGGTGCGGGGTGGCGGGGCCATCCTGTGGGGCGGCGTCGGGTGATCCCGGCGTGCAGGAGCTGTCCTTGTTCGTCGCAGATGGCGAACCGCCACTCGCCGCCGATCTGACGTTTGGCGAGCCGGCGTGCCAGCTGGGCGTGGATGGGTCCCCATCCGGCGAGTTCGGCGGGCAGGTCGTCCAGGTGCATCAGGGTGGAGACCTGGACCCGTAGCTCACCGGCCGCGAACCCGACCGCCCCCACCGCGCCGGCTACGCCGACCGCAGTCCCGTTCTCGTTCTCCGTGCTTCCTGTCATGGTGCCCGCGCCTGCCAGGCCCGTCTGCAGGTTGCTGCTACCGGTCCCAGAAGCAGGGGCAGCGTTGGACTCGACCCCAGAGCCGGGGCCAGTGTCGGGACCGGACCCTGGGGCGGGACCGGCGGGACCACCAGGACCAGGATCGGGGTCGGGATCGGACCCCGGGGCGGGGTCGGCGGGGCCACCATCGCCAGGACCAGGACCAGGATCACGACCAGGATCGGGACCGGACCCCGGGGCGCGACCAGCAGGGTCGCCATCAAGAGGCCCGGGACCAGCGCCAGGACCGGGGTCGGGTCCGGGGCCGGGGGCGGGCGGACCCGCGTCAGGGTCGCTGTCGCGGGGCTCGGGGGGGCAGACGTCGCCGCCGTTGTGGACGGGACTGTGGGCACTCGCCTCGGAGCCAGGGGCGTCGCTACCCCCGAGGGGATCTCTGAGGCTCGCATTGGGGCTGAGGTCGCCGCCACCGGCGCCGCACGCGTCAAACACACCGATGCGGTTGCCGTGATCGGCGGGACCGGAGGAGGCCGCGCTTGTGTCGGTGTGGGCAGCCTCGCCATCACCAGAGCCGTCCGGGTCACACGTATCGATGCCGTCGCCATGGTCGGATGGAGCGGAGGGGGCCGCGCTGGCGTCGGTGTCGTCAGCCCGGCCGCCGCCAGCGTCGGACGCGTTCGCGTTACAGGGGTCGGTGCCGTCGCCGTGATCGGCAGAGCCGT
>NZ_JBFALK010000030.1:0-97360 GCF_040656155.1 Microtetraspora glauca | reverse complement strand
ATGTCCTCGACGTACGATCCCGCCACCTTCACCCCCGAACGCGCCGGGCGCGCCGTCCGGGCCGGTGCCGCGGCCGTGCTCAACGGCTTGACCGGCATCGTGATCTGGCTCGACTAGGGAGTGTCCGACAACGCTGCCCGTCGCGAGGCGGCGGAGGAGGTCGGAGCGGAGCCTCCGGCCGAAAGCGCGATGAAGCGCGGCGAGAGGAAACGACAAGGGCCGCGATCCCTGAGAATCGCGGCCCTCGGGCTCCAGGAGCCAGGCTTCGCACCCATCGGCTCCGGGCGGTCCGGCTTCGGCCCGCCGGTTCGGCCTGCCGCTCCCGGTCGTTCAGCTTGAGAACAGCATGCCCACCCAGCTGCGGTCGCGGCGGTGGCCGTAGTGGCCGCCGTGACCGCCGTGCGGAGCGCCCCACCCCGGGGCTCCGTGCGCGGGCGGCGGTGGCGGCGCGTAGCTCTGCTGCGCCCACTGGGTCTCCAGGCGGGTCAGCGTCTCCAGCTCGCCGTAGTCGAGGAAGATGCCGCGGCAGTTGTCACACTGCTCGATGTGGATCCCGTTGCGGTCGAACGTCCGCATGTTGCCGCGGCACTTGGGGCACTGCATCAGGAATCGTCTCCTTGATCGCGTTGCTGCTCCGTACTGCTTTGTATTGCATCGTGCTGCTTTGTGTTGCTTTGGACCGCCCGGCGACCGCTTCGCCTCATGCGGGCGCGGCCGCGAGGATCCTCCGGCAGGAGGAGACCAGCGCCCGCGCCGCGTCGTCGAGTGGTCGCCCGGCGCGGCTCGCCGTCGCGACCGCTGTCGCGGCCAGTTGGACGGTCAACGCCCGGGCCGGCAGGTCGAGTTCCCTCCACGGATCGTCGGCACCGACCGCGCGCCCGCCTGCGGCGATGTAGGCCCCGAGGAACCGGTCCCATGCCGAGGTGGCGAGCAGTCCGGCCGCGAACCAGGCGGCGGGCCGGGCCAGATCCCACGCGGGATCGCCGACGCCGAGATCGTCCGGGTCGATCAGCGTCCACGTCCCGCCGATCCTGACGAGCTGGCCGAGGTGCCAGTCTCCGTGCACCAGCGCGCTCCGTCCGGCCGGGTCCCGGCCTTCCGGCGGCATCGGACGGCCCGGACGCGCCGCGTGTCCCAGCCCTTCCAGCTCTCCAGGTCCGCCCGTGGCGCTGTGGCTCCAGGGGAGCGTTCCGTACGCGCCGCGGATCTCGGGCGGGGCGTCGTCCAGCCCGTCGAGTGCGGCGACCGCGCGCACGAGGCGTGCGTGACCGCCGTCCGGGGGGAGCCCCGCGGGCAGGGGGTGGTCGTGCAGCCGGGCCAGCAGCCGCGCCCCCTCCTCCCACGGGGCGTGGTCGTCGCCGGCCTCCAGATCCGCCGGGGTCAGCGGCTCGCCCGCCGGCCAGATCGTGACGAGCCGGGTGCCCAGCCGCTCCAGGCGGAGAGGGGCGAGCATCAGGCCGGGCAGTCGCCCGGCGGCATCCAGCCGGACGCGTAGGTCCGCCTCGGAGGTCCTCTCGGGATGCGCCTTCAGCACCACATCGCCCACCCGGACCACCACGACTCCGGTGGCGTCGCCCCGCGCGGCGGCGCCGGACCCCTGCTTGAGCACCGTCACCGGGCCCTCGTGAGGTGCGAGCCGGACGAGATCGCTGATCAGCTCGGCGGTGGTCCGTCCGAGTCCTCCGGGGGACCGCCCGCCGGCCGCCCCCGCCGTCTGTGCCTCGCCCGGGTCCGGGGGGCCGGCCGGGTCTCCGTCCGGGGGTGCCGCGTCCGCCGCTCCGGCGGTGGGGGACGCTCCGTCGCGCGAGGCGATCGGAGCCGGTGCCGACAGTTCGATCACGCGTTCAGCCTATGGTGCCTGTATGAAGATTGGCTTCGCCGTACCGGTCTCGGGTTCGTGGGCGACACCGGGGAACATGAAGCGCATCGCGCGCCGTGCCGAGGAACTGGGCTACCACGAGGTGTGGACCTTCCAGCGGTTGCTCTATCCGGTCGGCCACCCGATGGGGCCGGTGTACCGGAGCGTCCAGGATCCGATCGTCAGCCTGTCCTACCTGGCGGGCCTCACCGACCGCATCCGGCTCGGCGTCGCGGTGCTGAACCTGCCGTTCGTCTCTCCCGCTCTGATGGCCAAGCAGCTCGCCACACTCCAGGACGTGTCGGGAGGGCGGCTCGACGTCGGGCTCGGCCTCGGCTGGCTTCCGGAGGAGTTCCTGGCGTCCGGCGTGCCGATGGAACGCCGTGGCAGGCGAGGGGAGGAGTACGTCGAGATCCTCCGCCGCCTCTGGACGGAGGACGTGGTGGAGCACAAGGGCGAGTTCTACGAACTGCCGCCCATTCATCAGGATCCGAAGCCCGTCCCGGCGCCGCCGATCCTGATGGGGGGCACGGCCGCCGTGGCGCTCCGGAGGGCGGGGAGGATCGCCGACGGGTGGATCAGTTCCAGCCGCGCCGATCTGGGCGCGATCGACGAGCAGATCGCCGTCGTCAAGGACGCGGCACGCGAGGCGGGGCGTGATCCCGGCAGGCTGCGCTTCGTCTGCCGGGGAGTCACCCGGGTACGCGCGACCGACGAGGGGCCGCTCGCCGGTTCCTACGAGAAGATCCGCGCCGATGTGGCGGCCCTCGGGGCGAAGGGCGTGACGGAGGTCTTCCACGATCTCAACTTCGACCCGGAGATCGGCAACCCGGACGCGGATCCCGCCGAGTCGATGCGCCGGGCCGAGGAGGCGCTCGAAGCGCTCGCCCCCACTCCGTCCTGACCTGCGCCCCGGCGGGCGCGTCGCCTCGCCCGCCGGGCTATGCCGTCATGCCGTGGGCCCGGGCGATGAGCTCGTAGGAACGCAGCCGTGCCTCGGCGCCGTGCACCATCGTGGTGATCATGAGTTCGTCGGCGCCGGTGCGCTTGCGCAGCTCGTCCAGACCCGCGCGGACGCCCTCGGCGTCTCCGTGCACCACGTTGGACAGCCGCTCGCGGACGAAGTCCGTCTCCATCGGGGTGAACGGGTACGCCTCGGCGGTCTCCGGTGAGGGGAACAGGCCCGGCTTGCCGCGGCGCATGCGCAGCCACGACAGCGCGCCCGGCATGGCCTGGCGGAGCGCCTCCGCCTCCGTGTCCGCCGCGACGGCCGCCACACCGATCAGCGCGTACGGCTCCGCGAGCACCTCGGACGGCCGGAACGAGGACCGGTAGAGGTCGAGCGCGGGCTCGGTGTTCTCCGCGCTGAAGTGGTGGGCGAAGGCGAACGGCAGCCCGAGCAGCCCGGCCAGCCTGGCGCTGAATCCGCTGGATCCGAGCAGCCAGATGGGCGGCCGGTCGTCGGTCCTGGGGATCGCCTGGATCCGCGCGTACGGATGGTCCTCGGGGAACGCGCCGTCGAGGAAGGCGGTCAGCTCGGCCACCTGCTGGGGGAACTCGTTCGGATCGATGTCGGCGGAGCGGCGCAGGGCGTTCGCGGTCGCCATGTCGGTGCCCGGCGCGCGGCCGAGGCCGAGGTCGATCCGGCCGGGGTGCAGCGCGTGCAGCGTGCCGAACTGTTCGGCGACGACCAGCGGAGCGTGGTTGGGCAGCATGACGCCGCCGGAGCCGACCCTGATCGTGCGCGTCGCCGCCGCCAGATGGGCGATGATCACGGCGGGGGAGGAGCTGGCCACGCCGGGCATGCCGTGGTGTTCGGCGACCCAGATGCGGTGGTAGCCCCACTCCTCGGCGCGTCGGGCCAACTCGGTGCTCGCCCGGAGCGAGTCGGCGGGAGTGCTTCCCTCGCCGACGGTCGCGAGTTCGAGGATCGACAAGGGGGCGTCGGCCGTCCCGCGCGGGACGCCGCGAATGATGTCCGTGGTCACGCCCCGAACAACCGGAGCGGTTTTCCGTTTATTTCGGATATCTCGGTCTTTTTGCTGTCACGGTGTGTCCGCGATCCGCCGACGCGGCCGCCGACGCCGTGATCACACGAAGCCCTCGGAGGGACCCCGCGTGATCACGGCCGGCTCGGACCGGTTCAGAGGACCTTGGACAGGAACGCCTGCGTACGGGCGTGCTGGGGATTGGCCAGCACCTCGCGCGGGACGCCCTGCTCGACCACCACGCCGCCGTCCATGAAGACCAGCGAGTCGCCGACCTCCCTGGCGAAGCCCATCTCGTGGGTGACGACCACCATGGTCATGCCCTCTCGGGCCAGGTCGCGCATGACGTCCAGGACCTCGCCGACGAGCTCCGGGTCCAGGGCGGAGGTGGGCTCGTCGAACAGCATGAGCTTGGGCTGCATCGCGAGCGCCCGCGCGATGGCGACGCGCTGCTGCTGGCCGCCGGACAGCTGGGAGGGATAGTTGCCCATCCGGTCGGACAGGCCCACCCGCTCCATCAGCTGCTCGGCCCTGGCCTTGGCCGCGTCCCGGCTCTCGCCCTTGACCAGGATCGGCGCCTCCATGACGTTCTGCAGCGCGGTCATGTGAGGGAAGAGGTTGAACCGCTGGAACACCATGCCGATGTCCCTGCGCTGCGCGGCGACCTCCTTCTCGCGGAGCTCGTACAGCTTGTCGCCGCGCTGGCGGTAGCCGACGAGGTGCCCGTCGACCCACAGCCGGCCCGCGTCGATCTTCTCCAGGTGGTTGATGCAGCGCAGGAAGGTGGACTTCCCCGAGCCGGAAGGACCGACGACGCACATCACCTCGCCCTGCCGTACCTGCAGGTCGATGCCCTTGAGGACCTCCACGTGGCCGAAGTTCTTGCAGACCTGCTCGGCCTTCACCATCAGGTCGCCCATCGGCATGTCCGTCTGTTCGCTCACCGGGAGTACCCCTTGCCGTAGTAGCGCTCGAGGTAGTGCTGCCCGATCATCATGATCGACGAAAGGAACAGGTACCAGAGGCAGGCCATGACCAGCATGGGGATGATCTGGTAGGTGTGCGAGTAGATGTTCTGCACGGTGAACGTCAGTTCCAGGTACGGGATGGCCGCGACCAGGGCGGTGTTCTTCAGCATCGAGATCGCCTCGTTGCCGGTGGGTGGTGCGATCACTCGCATGGCCTGGGGCAGGATGATCCGGCGCAGCGTCTGCGGCCTGGTCAGGCCGAGCGCGCTGGCCGCCTCCTGCTGGCCCTCGTCCACCGACTGTATGCCACCGCGCACGATCTCGGCCATGTAGGCCGCCTCGTTGAAGATCAGACCGAGCGCCGCCGCCGCGGCCGCGCTGTACAGCGCGTTGGTCTGCGCGGTGACGAACTCCGGGCCGAACGGGATGCCGAGGCCGAGAGTGGGGAAGAGGGCTCCGATGTTGCCCCAGATCAGCAACTGCGTGAACAGCGGCGTGCCGCGGAAGACCCAGATGTACAGCCAGGCCGCGCCGCGCAGCAGCGGGTTGGCGGACAGCCGCATCAGCGCGAGCATGATGCCGAGGACGACACCGCCGACCATGGCGGCGACGGTCAGCCAGATCGTGTTGCGCACACCACCGAGGACCGCGGGCGAGAACAGGTACTTGAGCTGCTCGGCCCAGTTGTACGCCTCGTTGGTGACCAGATTGTTGATCAGCATCGCGGCCAGCACCGCGACCGCCACCCCGGCCACCCAGCGGCCGGGGTGACGCACCGGTACGGCTTTGACCGCCGCGGGACGCGGCTCTGTTTCGCCGACCGACATGGATCAGCCGCCGGCGCCGTTGATCACCGGGGTGGTGATGGCGCCGTCCTGGACGCCCCACTTCTCAAGGATCTTCGTGTAGGTACCGTCCGCGATGAGCTCCTTGAGCGCGCCGAGGACCGCGTCCTTCATCGTGCCCGAGTTCTTCCCGATGGCGAAGCCGTAGGGGGCCGCGTCGTAGACCTGCCCGATGACCTCGAGCTTGTCACCGGTCTCCTTGACGGCGTAGCCGACGATGGGGGAGTCGGCGAGCATGCCGTCGATCTTGCCGGAGACCAGGTCCGCGTTGACCTCGGTCTGCCCCTTGCGCACGACCTGCTCGATCGCGGGCTTGCCGTCCTTGACGCACTTCTCGCTGCGGGCCTTGATGTCGTCGACCTCGACCGTGCCCTGCTGGACGCCGATCTTCTTGCCGCAGGCGTCGTCGGGGTTGACACCCTTGGGGTTGCCCTTCAGCGCGGCCCACGAGACACCGGCCGAGTAGTACGTCACGAAGTCGACGACCTTCTCGCGCTCGGGGTTGTCGGTGAACGACGAGACGCCGAGCTCGTACTTGCCGGACTGGATGCCCGGAATGATCGTGTCGAAGCCGGCGTTCTGGAAGTCGGCCTTGAGACCGAGCTTGGCGGCGAGCGCCTCGCCCAGCTCGACCTCCCAGCCGACGATCTTCTGGGTGGCCGGGTCGACGGACTCGTTGGGCGGGTAGGAGGCGTCGCTGCCGATGAGGATCTTTCCGTCCGCCGCGATGTTCTCCGGTACGAGCTTGGCGAGCGTGCTCTGGGCGCTGGGTGCCGGAGCGGCGGTGTCAGTGCCGGCGGTGTCGTCGCCGCCGCACGCCGAGAGGGTGAGCCCCGCGGCGATGGCCAGCGCGCCGACCGCCGCGATACGGCGCCGCGTGATTGATCGTGGAAGCACGAGGCACTCCTTGGTTCCTTCGGCCGGCTCGCGCCCGGCCGTGCGTGGGGATTCGGCCTGGTGGTGCCGGTAACCGGTGCCCGGAGCGATGGTGACGCCTCGGTCTCTGGAAACGGACACCAGGGTGAACTCTCCTCGAATGGTTTTTCGGGATGGGACACGTTATCCCAGATGTAGGAAACGTCCGCAACCCTTCCGGTGGGTCAGTCGTGTTAACGACGATCTTCCGGACCCCGTGGCGTCCGGCCGCCGGCCCCCGCCCCCTTGCCCGCACGCGTCTCGCGGGCCCGGCACGCTCCCTGACATGCTGGAGGCATGAGTGAGGGTAAAGCGATCGAATGCTGGCTGTCGGACATGGACGGTGTGCTGGTTCACGAGGGGCATCCGGTGCCGGGTGCCGACGAGTTCATCACCAAACTGCGCGAGACGGGACGACGCTTTCTCGTGCTCACCAACAACTCCATCTACACCCCCCGTGATCTGTCCGTACGGCTTCGCGCCGCCGGCCTTGACGTCCCGCCGGAGTCCATCTGGACATCGGCCCTCGCGACCGCGGCGTTCCTGGCAAGCCAGCGTCCCGAGGGCTCCGCGTACGTCATCGGCGAGGCGGGGCTGACCACCGCGCTGCACCAGTCGGGGTACGTGCTGACCGACCTCGACCCCGACTACGTGGTGCTCGGGGAGACCCGGACCTACAGTTTCACGTCGATAACGCGGGCGATCCGGCTGATCGAGAACGGCGCCAGGTTCATCGCCACGAACCCGGACCCGGTCGGGCCGTCGAACGAGGGCTCTCTTCCGGCCTGCGGCGCCGTCGCCGCCCTGATCACCAAGGCCACCGGTGTCGAGCCGTACTTCGTGGGCAAGCCGAACCCCATGATGATGCGCAGCGCGCTGAACCGGATCGACGCGCACAGCGAGAACACCGCCATGATCGGCGACCGGATGGACACCGACGTGGTCTGCGGCATGGAGGCGGGCCTGCACACGATCCTGGTGCTGACCGGAGTGACGCAGAAGGACCAGATCGACCGGTTCCCCTTCCGCCCGTCACAGGTGGTCAACTCGGTCGCCGACCTGATCGATGCCGTCTGAGTTGCCGTTCGATTCCTGCCACGGCCTGGCAGGATCGGCTGCGAAGCTGGCCCCATGAACCACGTTTACCTGGAGCTGGGACCGAAGAAGGTCTTCGCCTGCTCGCTCGACTGGCCCGGCTGGTGCCGGATCGGCCGATCGGAGGAGTCGGCGCTGGACGCCCTGACCGACTACGCGCCGCGCTATCGCGTGATCGCCGAGAGGGCGGGGCTGGCGTTCTCGCCCGGGGACCCGGTCGTGGTCGAGCGGGTTCCGGGGACCTCGACCACGGACTTCGGCGCCCCGGACGCGGTTCCCGAGGCCGACGCCGCCCCCTTGGACGCGGCGGAGGCCGGGCGCGGGGTCGCGCTGATGCGGGCCGCCTGGGAGATCTTCGACGAGGTGACCGCGGTCTCACCCGAGGAACTGCGCAAGGGCCCGAGGGGCGGCGGCCGGGACCGCGACCCGATGGTCGCCCACGTGGTCGAGGCGGAGCGCGCCTACGCCCGCAAGGTCGGTGTACGGCACAAGCCGTTCCACGGCGACCGGGAGGCCAGGGACGCCATGCGCGCCGAACTGGCGGACACCCTCGTCCGTCCGGGTGACGCCGTGACGGGCCCGGCCGTGCCGGGCGGCTGGCCGGTCCGTTACGCGGTCCGCCGCATCACCTGGCACGTCATCGACCACATCTGGGAGATGGAGGACCGCCGGTACTGACCCCGGTCAGCCGATCAGTTCGGGCAGCCGGGAGATGTGCTCGCCGAGGTAGGTCCCCAGCTCCTCGGGGATCAGGTTGATCGCGCTGATCTCCTCGGGCCGCAGCGGCAGCCGCACCACCTCGTAGTGGCCGCGGGCGGGGTCGGAGAACTCGGGCCCGCAGCGCAGCGCCACGTCCATCGTGACGAGGCGGCAGCCGTACACGTGCTGGGTCTTGACGCCGTTCTCCTGGAGGCAGCTCAGCGTGGTGAGCGGGGTGATCGCGTCGACGGTCGCGCCGAGCTCCTCCAGCATCTCCCGCCGGAGCGTGTCCTCCAGCGTGGCGTCCTCGGGCTCGACGTGGCCGCCGGGAACGGACCAGTAGAGGTCGCGGCCCGGCACGGTGCGCCGGAAGAGGATCAGCCGGTCCTCATCGCCGTCGTTATCGAGGAGCACGGCCCGCACGCTCGGGGGGAGTTCCATCTCCTCAGCCTACGTGGTCACTCCTCGCCCCGACGGAGGCGCTTGACATCGGAGCGGTGTCGTTTGGCCGTCAGGCGGCGCTCGACCGACGCCCGGGAGGGCTTGGTGGCGCGGCGTCGCCTGGGCGGCGGCGCGATCGCCTCGCGGATCAGGTGCGCCAGCCGTATCTCGGCGGCCTCCCGGTTGCGCAGCTGGGAGCGGTGCTCGGATGCCGCGACCGTGAGAACGCCGTCGTGGAGCCGGGAGGCGAGCCGTTCGAGCGCCCGGGTCCGCAGGGTGGGGCCGAGCGCGGTCGTGGTCTCCACGTTGAAGCTCAGCTCGACCCGGCTGTCGGTGGTGTTGACCCCCTGGCCGCCGGGGCCGGACGAGCGTGAGAACCGCCAGCCGAGCTCCGCCTCCGGGATCACGACCGAGCCGCGGACGTGCAACGGGCCTGGCATGGTCTCCTCTTTCTCATTCTCAGTCGTCTTATGTCGTCATATGTCGGCGTATCTCGGCGTCGTGTCGCGTACATCCGGTGCCGGAGATGGTTTCGAGATGGCCTCGGCATGGTGACGGGATGGCGTCGAGAGTGGTTCAGCGTAGCGATCCCGCCCATGGCACGATCAACTGGTTTATCCCAGTGAACCAGGCGGAGTGCGCCTCGGCGATCCCCGGGCGCCCGCGGATCACGTTCGGCGGACCACGTTCGGCGGGGTACGGAGTGTGGAGGCGGGGGCACGAGCATGACGACGATCGTCGGAGTCCACGGGATCGGCAAATACCACTACTACCAGGAGGCCGGAGGGTCACCGGGCAGGGCCGCCGAGACCATGCGGCTCAAGTGGAACGGCTACCTCGACAAGGGGCTGCGCGGCGGAGCGCCGTACGGCGGCGCCGATTACTTCTCCGAGATCGCGTACTACGCCCACCATCTGCGCCGGACCGCTCCGGCACCGGTCAGGCAGATGGCGCCGGACGCGAAGCTGGTGTTCTCCGACTGGGCGAAGCAGCTCGACGGGCGGCTGCCGAGCCAGGCGGGTGAGACGCTCACCGGGATCGCCCACCGGCTCGCCGAATGGCTGCTCGGCAGGCTGGGCGACCAGGCGGTGCGGTTCGCCGAGGACTTCTGCCCCGAGGTGGCGGCCTACCTCGGCGGCGGCGACCCGAGGACGAAGGCCAGGGACACCGTCGCGGACGTCATCCGGCGCAGGCAGCCGCGGGTCGTCGTCGCCCACTCGCTCGGCAGCGTCGTCGCCTACGAGGCGTTCTGGGCCCACCCCGACCTGTCCACCGAGCTGCTCGTCACGCTGGGCAGCCCGCTCGCGATGCGGAACGTCGTCTTCGAACGCCTGCTTCCGGTGCCCGTCCACGGCAGGGGAGCCCGGCCGCCCGGCGTGGGCCGCTGGATCAACATCGCCGACAAGGACGACATCGCCGCGATCCCGCCGGGGCTGCGCGACCACTTCGAGGGGATCGAACGCGACGTCGCCTGCAACATCGACTGGCTGGACTTCCACACCGTACGGAACTATCTGGGCTGCGGCTCGGCCAACGACTACCTGCGGCCGTACGTCTGACGCGGGCCGCACCGCACTGTTCATCAGGGGTTCCCGCGCAGGTCACAGGGCCAGCCGCGGCGTGTAAACCCGCTGGGTTGCACTCCGGGTGTGCAGACGAACACGTCACGAAGAGCGTTCCTGTCAGTGGTGACCGCCGGCGCGGGCGGCCTGATGCTCACCGGGTCGGCCCGGCCCACGCGTGGCCGTACATTGCGGGCGGATCCGTTCGCGCTCGGCATCGCCTCGGGAGACCCGACGGCGGACGGCGTCGTGCTGTGGACCCGGCTCGCCCTGGACCCTCTCGCGCCCGACGGGCTCGCCGGGATGCCCGGACGCGCCGTCGAGGTCGAGTGGCAGCTCGCCGCCGACGAGCGGTTCTCCACCCTCGTCACGTCGGGCACGGCCGTGGCCCGGCCGGAATCCGCGCACAGCGTGCACGTCGAGGCCGCCGGACTCGAACCCGGCCGGGAGTACTTCTACCGCTTCCGCGCGGACGGCCACCTGTCGCCCGTCGGCCGTACGCGCACGGCGCCCGCGTCAGGTTCCGCGGCCGGGAACCTGACCTTCGCGGTGGCGGCGTGCGCGCACTGGGAGCACGGCTACTTCACGACCTACCGGCGGCTCGCCGAGCAGGAGCCGGACCTGGTCGTGCACCTCGGCGACTACATGTACGAGTACCGGCCCGACGGGTACACGGCGGTGAGCGGCGCGGTGCGTTCCTTCGCGGGCACCACCTGCCTGACGCTCGCCGACTACCGGTTGCGGCACGCGCAGTACAAGAGCGACCCCGACCTGCGGGCCGCACACCGCGTCGCCCCGTGGCTGGTGGCCTTCGACGACCATGAGATCGAGAACAACTGGGCGGGACCGGTCTCCAGCACCGGCGCGCCGGCGTTCTCCGACCGGGTCGCCCATGCCTTCCAGGCGTACTACGAGAACATGCCGCTGCGCCGGGCGAGCGTGCCGCGAGGCGCCCGGATGCGGATCAACCGCCGCGTCTCCTGGGGCGCGCTGGCCGACTTCCACCTGCTCGACACCCGCCAGTTCCGCGACGACCAGGCGTGCGACGACGGCGACCGGGCCGGATGCGACGAACGGCTGAACGAACGCCGCACGATCCTCGGCGCGGACCAGCGCCGCTGGCTCCTGGACGGCCTCGGCCGGTCGGACGCCCGCTGGAACCTCATCGGCCAGCAGGTCCTGATGGCGCAGCGCGACTTCAAGGAAGGACCGGGCAAGGAGCTCAACATGGACAGCTGGGACGGGTACGCGGCCGACCGGACCCGGCTGCTCACCGGAATCAGGGACGCGGGCGCGGCCAACCCCGTCGTCCTCACCGGGGACGCGCACATGCACCACGCGGCGTCGCTGCGTCCCGACTTCGACGACACGTCGTCCGCCCCGGTCGCGGTCGAGCTCGTCACCTCGTCGGTCTCCAGCGACGGCGACGGCTACCGCGACGAGGCCCGTGTCGCCGAGTTGCTGCGGGAGAACCCGCACATCTCCTACATCGACCAGCGGCGCGGCTACATCGTGTGCCGGGTGACGCCCGAGGAACTGCGGGCCGAGTTCCGCACGCTGGAGTACGTCTCGCGGCGCGGCGCTCCCGCGCGGACGTCGGCCCGGTTCACCGTCCCCTCCGGCCACGGCGAGCTCACCTGACCCCGTTCCATTCGCGCGGAGCCTGCCGGGACCTCGGGACCAGGACGCCAGGCGAGGGCGTCAGGCCAGGACCTCAGGCGAAGGCGTAGCCGAAGAGGTCACCGTCACCGCCCGCGCCGGCCCCGTCGGTGTGGGCGGCGTCCTCGTACCTGGCTCCGGCGCCGCCGGTGAGCACTCGCGCGGTCGTGGGCAGCAGGCCGGTGAAGGGGCCCTTCTTCCGTTCCGTGCCGATCAGCGTCACCGTGCCCGTCGCCGCGGACCCGACCAGCAGACCGCCGTCGCCGACCCCGACCGAGAAGCCGAAGCCGCTGCCCTTCTGGCCGGTCACCAGCACGTCGTTCTCGCGGGTCAGCCCACCGGACCGCGTACCCGCGAGCACCTGGACGGCGTCCTCGCCGGGAACGCCCACGATCAGTTCGTCGTCCCCGTCACCGTTCAGATCGCCCGCCGCGAGCGACGTGCCGAACCTGTCGTAGTAGTGCGGTGTCCCCTTGAGGGTGTTCCGCGACCAGAGCTCGCTGCCGACGGCGGTCAGACCGCGGCCGGAGCCGTACAGGACGTTGACCGCCCCGTCGCCGTAGTCCATGCCGCGCACCACCGTGGACAGGTCCTCGCCGGGCATGCCGATCGCCAGGTCGTCCCGCCCGTCGCCGTTGAAGTCGCCGGAGGCGAGCGCGGCGCCGAAGGCGTCCCACTTCTCGCCGTCGCCCTTCACACCCGGGCTTTCCTGCGTGTAGACCCCCGCGTACCGCTTGCGCGGGTCGATGACCGTGACCACCCCCGAGCCGGACCGCGTGCCGCCGTCCCCGGGAGCGCCCACCGCGAGCTCGTCGTCCCCGTCGCCGTCGAAGTCCCCGGTCGCCAGCGCCACTCCGAACTGGTCCGTCTCCCCGGGTTCCTGGCCCACCCAGCTCGTCGCCTGCGTGATGAGCCGGCCCTTCCCGTACGGCTCGGCGCCCCCTGAGCCGAAGATCCCGACACCGCCGCCCCCGTCGAGGCCGGGGACGCCCACGACCAGCTCGTCGTCGCCGTCCCCGTCGAGGTCACCGGCGGCGAGGGCCGCCCCGAACCGGTCGGAGCCGTACTTCCGGCCGAGAAGGGTGACATCGACCGTCCCGACCTCCTTCAGGCCGTGCGGCGTGCCGTACAGGATGTGCACGACGCCGTTCCCGTCCGCCCCGGGCACGCGGTCACCGGAGAACTCCTCGGACGCGCCGATCGCCAGGTCGGCGCACCCGTCGCCGTCGAAGTCCCCCTTGACCAGAGCCGATCCGAACGCGTCGTCGCGTTCCGGTGTGCCGGAGACCCCGGCCGCGCCCTGGTGCAGCGTCGCGACCTTCTTCGAGCCGTGGAACAGGGTGACCGTCCCGGCGCGCGGCTGCCCGTCCACGGTGGCGTACGGCGCGGCGACCGCGAGGAACGCGGGGCACGACGCGGCGGTCGCGGGCACCGCGAGTGACGGGCCGACGACCCAGGGAGCGGTCAGGGCGGTGACCAGCGGAATCAGGACGGTGCGGCGAGTGACGCTCATGGCCGGATCGTCCCCAGTGAATCGGACATCCGGCCCACCACGATATGAACCCCCTGGGTCGGCTACTTGAACTCGGCCGCGTGTTCGCGACATCCTGAGGCGGGCAGCGGTCGGCGGTCGGCACAGACGGGGGCGCGTTCAGTTCAGCGGACGGCCGAACCCCTCACCCTGCTGCTCGGGGGCGAACTGCGTGCCGGGCTTCCCCACCCCGCCCGCGCCGCTCCGCTCCGGACCTCCTGCGGGAGAGAGCACGGTCACGCGTTCCTCGGCGCGGGTGGAGACGATGAGCTCGGCCCCGCCGTTCCCGTCGAGGTCGGCCAGGGCCACCTCCTGGCCGAACCCCTGGAGGAAGTCACCCCGGACTCCGGCGGACCGGAGGTCGAACACCTGGGCGCCCCGCGTCGACAACCCGTCCTCGCCGCCGTACAGGACGAAGGCCGCCCCGGCTCCGCCGCTCGCGCCGACCGCGACGTCGGCGTACCCGTCGCCGTTGACGTCGCCGACCGCGACCGCCCCTCCGAAGCCGCTCGTGTCCGCGGGCGGCCGCGGCATGCCGGGAGACGTCAGCGTCCACAGCGCGCGCGTGCCCCGCAGGCCCTCGGCGGAGCCACGGCTGACGTAGATCTGGCCTCCCTCGTCCTCGGCGTCGGCGTAGGCGTTGCCCGCGACCACGTCGCCGTAGCCGTCGCCGTCGAGGTCGCCGATCGCCACGTCGCCCACGCCCCAGCCCGGGAACGTTCCGGGCAGGCGGCCCGCCAGTCCCGACCGCGACCCCCGGTACACCACACCGGTGCCCTCGTCGGCCGGGTCGTCCTCGGAGTAGACCACGGCGAGGTCGGCGTACCCGTCCCCGTCGACGTCACCGGCCGCGAGAGTGGCGACGCGGGCGGTGGGGCCCATGACGGTCTTCCAGGTCGCCGTTCCCTCGCGGACCGCCTTCCCTCCGGAGGTCACCCATACCGTGTCGAAGGTGGCCACCGCCAGGTCGTCGTGGCCGTCGTGGTCGAAGTCGCCGACGGCCAGCGCGGCGCCGAATCCGATGGTGCCCTCGGGCTGCGCCGGCGTGACGGTCTGGTCGGTGAGTCCCCGTCCGCCGCCGAAGGCGATCGCCACGGATCCCGTCCGCCCGCCCTTGCCCGGTGCGCCGATCACCAGATCGGCGTATCCGTCGCCGTCGATGTCTCCGGAGGCGAGGGTCGCGCCGAATCCCTCGCCCTTCACGGCCGCGCCGCCCCTGCCGATGACGTGCCGGTCCGCGCCGGTCACGCCGGTCGTGGAGCCGTACACCACGTTCACGTGACCGGCGCCCTTCGCACCGTTCACCGTTCCATCCGGTGCGCCGATGACCAGGTCGGCGTACCCGTCGCCGTTGTAGTCATGGGCCTTCGCGGCCTTCCGCGCGCTCGCCGCCGGTGTCGCCGTGGGAGCGCCGATAACCGGCCCCGGGCCCGCGGGCGAGGCGGCCACCGGCGTGGGAGGCGCGGAGGCGCCCGCGCCGGAGTTCGCCGCACAGGCCGCCGTCGTGGCGGCGAGGACACCGGCGAGGAGGCGGGGCGCGAATCTGCCCATGACAAACCTGCCCATGGCAAATCTGCTCGTGACAGACCTGCCCATGACAAATCCGCTCAGAATGGTCGCGCGCACCAGATCACGATAGGAGCCCGTGCGGCTCCGCGTCGCCGTACCGGAACATCGGCTTCTTCGGGACGGCGCACGTGCGCTCTCCCGCCGCCCCGGTCGCCTGATCAGTCGGTGCGCTCGAGCGGCGGCGCCGCGATCCCGCAGTGTGTACGGCCGGCGGGCGCGGGAGCCACCACCAGCACGTTCGTCCTGATCGTGGAGAACGCGAGCGCGGCGGAGACGGCCAGCATGGCGGCGCTGACCAGCATCGCCGTGTGGAAGCCGGCGGTGAACTCCTCCGGAGAGTTGTACGCGCTCCCGGTCAGGCCGACGAGCGGGGGGATCGCCGCGACCGCGAGCAGGCTGCCGGTGCGGGCCACGGCGTTGTTGATGCCGCTGGCGAGGCCCGCGTACCGCTCCCTGGCCGACGCCAGGACCGTCGCGGTCAGCGGGGCGACCGCCGCCGAAAGGCCGAGGCCGTACAGCGTCGCCGCCGGGAACACGTCCACGAGATAGGTGGAGCCGGGGCCGATGCGGCTCATCAGCAGGATCCCCGCGGCGCACGCCAGGATGCCCACGGTCATCGGGATCCGGGGGCCCACCCGCCTGGCCAGGTCTCCGGCGCGGGCCGACAGCAGCAGCATGAGGATCGTGACGGGCAGCATCGCCGATCCCGCGGCGATCGGTGAGAAGCCGGAGGAGACCTGGAGCTGGACCACGAGCAGGAAGAAGACCACGCCCATCGCCGCGTACATGATCATCGTGACGATGTTGATGGAGGTGAAGACCCGGGAGGAGAAGATCTGCACCGGGACCAGGGCCTCCGGTGAGCGCCGGACCTCCAGGACGGCGAAGCAGGCGGCCAGCACCAACCCGGCGACCAGCGCGACCCTCCCGGCGCCCGGTTCGATCAGGCCGTACGTGACGCCCGCGAGGGCCAGGGCGGCGAGCGCCGATCCCAGGACGTCGAAACGCCCCGAGGCCGCGGTGTCCCGGCTCTCCGGCACGTGCCGGACGGTGACCAGGACGGTGACGGCCGCGATCGGGACATTGATCAGGAAGACCCAGTGCCAGCCTGCCGCCTCCACCAGCCAGCCGCCGACCAGCGGCCCGACGGCGGCGGCGACCCCGCCCAGGCCGGACCACAGGCCGATCGCGCGGGGGCGGTCGTCGTGCGGGAAGCTCGCCTGGATGATCGCCAATGATCCGGGGGTGAGGAGCGCGCCGCCGATGCCCTGGAGCGCACGGGCGATCACGAGCACCGGGACGTTGGGAGCCACGCCGCACAGGGCCGAGGCCAACGCGAACCAGACGATGCCGACGAGGAAGATCCTTCGCCTGCCGAACCGGTCGCCGAGCGAGCCGCCGAGCAGGATCAGGGCCGCCAGGGTGAGCGTGTAGGCGTTGATCGTCCACTGGAGATCGGACATGCCCGCCCTGAGATCCCGGCCGAGCGTGGGAAGGGCGACGTTGACCACGGTGCTGTCGAGCATCGCCATCCCGGATCCGAGCACGGTCGCGAGGATGGTCCATCGCCCCGTGGCGGACCGGAGCCGGATCTGGTCAGGTTCCACACGGCCCATCATGGTCCGTGGCCGCGGCCCGCGTGAGGGGGAGGTCTCCGATTCGGGAAGTGTCGGCGCGCTCTGGTAGGACAGTCCCGCAGCTTTCCCCGGCGAGGAGTTCGGCATGGCGGAGTACGACGAGAACGAGGGCTACACCCGGGACTACCGGGATCGGTACGCGGGCCTTCAGGTCACGCAGTTTGATCCGGATGACGAGACCGGTGACCTTCCGGCTCCGGATTCGGTGGCCTGGCGGCTGTCGGCCGAGGTCTACGATTCCAACCGCGACTATGCCGACATGTTCGCCCGGTTCATGGAGCGGGTGGACACGACGAAGGTCTCCGCCGTCGTGATCGGCTCCTGGCAGGAGGCGTACGACACCTCCTCCGAGGAGGTGGTTCGTCTCCTGGTCGACAACGCCGCACGCTTTCCGGCGTTGCGTTCCCTCTTCCTTGGCGCGATGCCGATGGAGGAGTGTGAGATCTCCTGGATCCACCAGTCCGACGTGACGCCGCTGCTTGAGGCGTTCCCACTGCTTGAGCGGCTGGATGTGCGGGGTGGCACGGGGCTCGGGCTGCGCCCGGTCCGGCACGAGTCGCTGAGGACGCTCCGGCTGGAGACCGGTGGCCTGCCGGGTGCCGTCGTCCGCGCGGTGGGCAATTGCGATCTTCCTGCTCTGGAGCATCTGGAGCTGTGGCTCGGTGTCGAGCAGTACGGCGGCGACGCCACTCTTGGCGACATGGAGGAGATCCTTTCCGGCGTGCGGTTGCCCGCGCTGCGCTACCTGGGGCTGCAGGACAGCGAGATCGAGGACGAGATCGCCGCCGCCGTGGCGACCGCTCCGGTCGTCGCCCGGCTGGAGACGCTCAGCCTGTCCATGGGCATGCTCACCGACGCCGGTGCCGAGGCGTTGCTCACCGGCCAGCCGCTCACGCACCTGCGGCGGCTGGACCTGCACCACCACTACCTGAGCGACGAGATGATCAAGCGCGTCCAGGAGGCGCTGCCCGGCGTCGAGGTCGATCTCTCCGATCAGGAGCAGGGCGAGGACGACGGCGACGGCGAGGTCTGGCGCTACGTCGCGGTGGACGAGTGAGCGGTCTGGACGAGTGAGCGGTCCGAACGAATGAGCGGTGGACCGGCGCGGTTCGCCGTCGTCGGCACACCCGGCGACCGCAGGGTGACGATGTTCGGCGACGCGGTGGTCCGCCACGGCCTGCCCACGCCGATCGTGATCCCCTGGTGCGATGTCCTCGCGGCGGGTGAGGCGCTCATCCCGCCCGGCGCTCTGGTACGGATCGACTCGCCCGGGGAGGACGCGCGGGCCGACGCCCTGCTGCGCGGCCCCGGCGATCCGAGCCGGGTCGCGGGCGGCGCCCGGTGGTACCGCACCTTCACGGCGGGCCTGGCGCGGGTCCGCGATCTCACCGAGGCCACGCCGTCGGCACACCTGCTCGGCGACCCCGGCGAGATCGCGGTGATGTTCGACAAGCGACTGACCCACCGGCGGCTCCAGGCCGCGGGCGTCCCCGTCCCGGACGCCCTGCCCGGCCCGATCTCCTCGTACGGCGAGCTGCGGGAGGCGATGGCGCGGCGGCGCTGGGCGCGGGTCTTCGTCAAGCCCGCCCACGGCTCGTCGGCCTCCGGCGTGATCGCCTTCCAGGCGCACGGAGCCCGGGTCAAGGCGGTGACCTCGGCGGACCTCGGCCCCGGCCCGTCGCTGCACAACTCGCTGCGGATCCGGACGTACGAGACCGAGGACGACGTCGCGGCGATCGTCGGCGCGCTGGCTCCCGACGGGCTGCACGTCGAGCGCTGGTTTCCCAAGGCGTCCATCGCGGGCCGGGCGTTCGACCTGCGCGTGGTGTGCGTGGCCGGGACGCCGACGCACGCCGTGGTGCGCGCCAGTCGCAGCCCCATGACGAACCTGCACCTCGGCGGTGTCCGCGGCGATCTCGACGCCGTCGCGGGCAGGCTCGGGGACGCGGGATGGGACCACGCCATGGACGTGTGCGCGCGGGCCGCCGCCTGCTTCCCGCGCAGCCTGGCCGTCGGCGTCGACCTCCTGGTCGCGACCGGCTTCCGCTCCGTGGCCGTCGCCGAGGTCAACGCCTTCGGTGACCTGCTGCCCGGCCTGCCCGGTCTCCCCGGCACTCCGGGCGCGGGCCTCGACACGTACGCCACGCAGGTCGCGGCCGTGCTCGGAGGACGGTTCGCGGCGTCATCGGTGCCGGAGCCGCGGCAGGAGCCGGGCGAGCGGGGCGAGGAGGAGACGGCGTGCGTGACATGAACACGGTCGTGGGCAGCCACGACATCCTGCTGGTGACACTCGACACGCTGCGGTACGACGTCGCGGCGGAGCTGGCCGAGGCGGGACGGCTGCCCAATCTCGCCCGCGTCCTTCCCGGAGGGCGCTGGGAACGCCGCCACAGCCCCGGAAACTTCACCTACGCCGCGCACGCCGCGATGCTCGCCGGATTCCTGCCCACACCGGCCGAACCGGGGCCGCATCCCCGGCCGTTCGCCGCCGTGTTCCCGGGCAGCGAGACGACCGCGTCCGGCACCTGGGTCTTCGACGCGCCCGATCTGCCGTCGGGCCTGGCCGCGGCGGGCTACCACACCGTGTGCGTCGGGGGAGTGGGTTTCTTCAACAAGCTGACCCCGCTCGGCTCGACCCTGCCGGGGTTGTTCGCGGAGAGCCACTGGGCGCCCGAGTTCGGCGTGACCTCGGAGCGCTCCTTCGAGCGGCAGATCGACTGCGCGGAAAGGGCGCTGCGCGATGCCGGGCGGCCGGTGTTCCTGCTGCTCAACGTGTCGGCGCTGCACCAGCCGAACTGGTTCCACCTGGCCGGGGCGACCCGCGAGCACGGTGACACCCGGGAGAGCCACGCCGCCGCCCTGGAGTACGTGGACCGGCACGTCGGGCGGCTGTTCGCCCTGATGACGGCGCGCCGACCGTGTTTCGCGATCGTCTGCTCCGACCACGGCACCGCCTACGGCGAGGACGGCCACACCGGCCATCGGATCGGGCACGAGGTGGTGTGGACCGTCCCCTACGCGGAGTTCGTACTTGACCGGGCCACACCGCCCGCGCCGACCGGAGAGTGATGTGAACCAGACCGAGGACGGCACCGGCCGTCCGTACCAGGGCTATGTGTACGCCTACCCGCACAAGACGGCCTACCGGGAGCTCGACCCGCGCCCCCGGCTCCGTGACGTGTGGGCGGGGGAGCGGACGGACGCCCTCTTCCTCTACCTGCACATCCCCTTCTGCGAGATGCGGTGCGGGTTCTGCAACCTGTTCACCCGGACCGGCGCGCCCGAGGAGCTGACCTCGGCCTACCTGGCCGCCCTCGAACGGCAGGCGGAAGCCGTACGCGACGCGCTCGGGGAGAACCCCCGGTTCGTCACGGCCGCGATCGGCGGCGGTACGCCGACCTATCTCAGCGCGGCGGAGCTGACCCGGCTGTTCGACCTGACCGAACGCATCATGGGGGCTGACCTGCGGGCCGTCCCGCTGGCGGTGGAGACCTCGCCCGCGACCGCCACTCCCGACCGGTTGGCCGTCCTGGCCGAACGGGGCACCACCCGCGTGTCGATCGGCGTGCAGAGCTTCGTCGACGCCGAGGCCCGCGCCGCCGTACGACCGCAGCGGCGCGCCGAGGTGGAGGCGGCCCTGTCCGCGATCCGCGCGCAGGGGTTCGAGGCGCTGAACATCGACCTGATCTACGGGATCGACGGTCAGACCACGGACTCCTGGCGGTACTCGCTCGACGCCGCGCTCGCCTGGCGGCCGGAGGAGCTGTACCTCTACCCCCTGTACGTCCGGCCGCTGACCGGGCTCGGGAGGCAGGGGCGGGCCTGGGACGACCAGCGGCTGGAGCTGTACCGCGCCGGTCGCGACCACCTGCTGGCGGCCGGATACGAGCAGGTCTCGATGCGCATGTTCCGCCTTCCCGGCCACGGCGGCGCCACGGAATACAGCTGCCAGACCGACGGCATGGTGGGTCTCGGCTGCGGCGCCCGCTCCTACACCCGTGACCTGCACTACTCCTACGAGTACGCCGTGGGCGCCGGTCACGTCCGGGCGATCATCGACGAGTACGTCCGGCTGCCGCGCGAGGAGTTCGAGGTGGCGAACGTCGGATTCCGTCTGGACGACGAGGAGCGGCGGCGCCGGCATCTGATCCAGTCGCTGCTCCAGGCGGAGGGGCTCTCCCGTTCCGACTACCTGAAACGGTTCGACGCCGACGTGCTCGTGGACTTCGGCGGGGAGCTCGCACGCTTCGCCGAGCGGGGATGGCTGGAGGCGGACGCCGTCCGGCTGCGGCTCACCGCCGAGGGGCTGGCCTACTCCGACGCCATCGGGCCCGCGCTGTTCTCGGGCCGGGTCGTGGCGCTGATGGACGGTTACGAGGAACGGTGAACGACAGGATCCGGCTCCCGCTCGTGCTCTCGGACCCCGGTCTCCGCTGCCGGTCGGAGACCCGGCCCACAGGGGGTCGTGACCAGGATGGGCATCTGTCGATCCTGTACCGGGGCCCGCTGGCGAGTTGCGACTACGACTGCGCGTACTGCCCCTTCGCCAAGCGGCGGGACAGTCCGGAGCGGCTGCGTGCCGACCGGGCGGCGCTGGAGCGCTTCACGGCGTGGGTGGCCGGGCGCGATCATCCGGTCTCCGTGCTCTTCACGCCATGGGGCGAGGGCCTGGTCCGCTCCTGGTACCGGAAGGCCATGGTCGAGCTCAGCCACCTCTCCCACGTGCGGAGGGTGGTCATCCAGACGAACCTGAGCTGCCGCACCGGCTGGCTCGACGAGGCCGATCTCACCCGGCTGGCGCTGTGGGTGACCTGTCACCCGAGCCAGGTGGCCTACGACCGGTTCCTCGCCAAGTGCCGCGACCTGACCGGACACGGCGTACGGCACAGCGTGGGCATCGTCGGCCACCCCGACCACCTCGGCACCGCCCGCAGACTGCGGGCCGACCTGCCCGCGAGCACCTACCTGTGGGTGAACGCCGAGGAGGGGCGCGTGTACACCGACGACGAGGCGGCGGAGTGGGCCGTGATCGACCCGCTGTTCGGCTACAGCCGACTCGCGCACGCGAGCGCCGGGCTGGCCTGCCGTACCGGTGAGACCGTGGTCTCGGTGATCGGCGACGGCACGGTCCGGCGGTGCCACTTCGTCCCCGAGGTGATCGGCAACCTCTACGACGGGTCGTTCGACCGGGCGCTGCGGCCCCGGCCGTGTCCCGCGGCCACCTGCGACTGCCACATCGGGTACGTCCACCTGGAGCCGCTCGGCCTGTACGACGTGTTCGCCGGCGGGATCCTCGAACGGATCCCGGCCGGGCGGCCCGCCCGGGCCTGAACGCGCGTCGCGAGGCGGTGGTCAGGTCTCGCGCTCGGGGCGGTACTCCTCCTCCGTGACACCGAAGGTCCAGGCCACGCCTTGCCGCGCCCGTACGACCCATGGGGGCACGCGCAGGAAGTAGGTGCGGCGGGTGCCGTCCGGCTCGGGGGTGGAGTTGACCACCTCGACCATGAGGACGTCCTCGTCGTCGGGCAGGGCGATCCGCCACAGCACGCCCGTCTCGTCGGCGTGGATCGGGGACGCGCCGGAGTCGGCGAGGTAGCGGTCATAGCCGAAGTGCTCCAGCATGACCCGGCGCAGCTCGGCGTTGCTCTCGGAGCGGATGCGCCCGGCGTCCAGCGTGGCCATGGTCGCGCCGAAATCGGCGGGGACGGGCATCCCGTGCCACGCCTGCAGCGCGAAGCCGTCGGCGAAGAGCATCGCGGGGCCGTCGGCCCGGTGGAGGCGTCCGAGGTCGTCGAGGTGCAGCTCCACGGGCCGCTCGCACAGCAGCGCGACGCGTTCGAACGGCCACCACCATCCGGCCGCCCGCGCGACCTGGCAGAGGGCGCCGAGCGCGGACCGCTCCGTCTCAGCGACTCCGGACAGGATCTCGCGGACCACTCCGGCGTCGGGCGCGAAGACGCAGAGCCACGCGGCGTCGTGCTGGCCGAGGACGGCGTCGAGCGTCACCCGGCGCAGCAACTCGTCCGTCTCAGCGATCGCCCGCCGGATCTCGAGGACCAGCCGGTTCACCGGGGGCCACAGCTCGCCGCCGCTCGACGCCCAGGCGCCCGACCAGCCGGCCGGGCCGAGCGCCTCGTGGACGGCGCGGCGCGCGCGTTCCCACGGCCCGGTGCGTACGGAGTCACGGACGCTCCGGCCGGCGGGAGCCGTACCGACCTGGGCCAGGACCTGGTCGGCGGCCCGGTCGAGCCCTGCGGCGATGATCGCCGCGCGCGCTTCCGGGCCGCCGGACAGCGCGGCGGCCGCGACGGCTCCGGCCGCCGGGGAGTCGAACCAGAGGATGTGCTCGGGCTCGGACAGCCCGGCGTCGCGGTAGGCGCGCCGTACGCCGTCTTCGGCGGCGGCACGGTCGGCGGGGCCGGTGGCGAGCGCGGCCTCGCGCCAGGTGACGGTCACCTCGGCCGTGGTGAGGGACGTGGTGAGGGACGTGGTGAGATCGGTCGTCATCAGTCGGCCACCACGCGGAACGCTCCGGGGACGTACTCGCGCTGCCTGATCACGCGGTACCACCCCTTCGGGAGGGAGATCGCGTCGTGCTCCTCGTGCACGAGCCGCCCGCCCGAGGGCAGGTGCAGGAAGCCGGGGTTACGCGGGCTCGGATCGAGCAGCAGGGTGCCGGGACCGGGGATCGCATGGGCATGGCCTGTCGCCTCTCCCAGGGCGAGGACGAGGCGGCCACGCGCGTCTCGCGGCTGCGGTGGCAGCGTCCGCGCCTCCGTGGGCACGGCCTCCTCGGCCACAGGAACGATCAGGATGTCTCCCTGCCGGTACACGACGGCCCCTTTCGGTTGCTGATCGCGAAGATAGGGGACACGGCTGACATTCCGCACACTGTCCGGCCATTGCCGTACGGCTCGTAGGCTGACATGCCGATACGTGACGGGACGGGACGGCCACCGGGAGGCACACGTGATCGACGATCTGGATCGCCGGATCATCCAGACGCTCACCCGTGACGGGCGCGCCCCGTACACGGCTCTGGCCCGTGAGCTGGGCATCGCCGAGGCCACGGTCCGCCAGCGGGTCGGCCGCCTGCAGGAGAGCGGTCTGCTGCGCATCGTCGCGCTGTGCAACCCGCTCACGCTCGGCCATCAGTCCGTCCGCCTGATGATCCGGGTGCGCGATCTCACGCCCCGGGCGGTGGCCAAGAGCCTGACGGACATGGCGATGATCAACCACGTCGCCCTGTGCGCGGGCAGCCAGGACATCTTCGTGGAGGCGACCTGCCGGGACCAGGCGCAGCTCGTCCGCCTGCTCGATGAGATCCGCATGCTGCCCGGAGTGTCCGGCGTCCAGGTGCTCCTCCTGCTGGAGCTGTTCAAGGACTACTCGTGGAACGGGCTCTCCTCGGCGGTGGGCCGGGGCGTCACCGCGGAAGAATCTGATCACCTGGCCTGACCGGCACCTCGCGGAACCCGGCCCAGAGATAGGTGTCCTTGAGCACTTCGAGGACCGTCAGCGCCTCCGCGTGCTCGACGCCGTTGATCCGTCTGACCCGCTCGGTGAGCAGCTCCGCGAGGTGGCTGATGTCCTGGCACCGCACGTCCGCGATCAGGTCGTAGGGCCCCACGCAGGAGGCCACGTACTGCACCTCCGCCATCCGGGACAGCTCGCGGGCGACCAGCGCGACGGGGATGTGCTGGACCCTGACCGCGAGGTGGACCTCCAGCTGGCCCATCTTCACCGCGTCCGTCATGCCGACGACCTGGACGACGCCGCGGCGGTTCAGGCGCCGGAACCTGGCCCGTACGGCGGCCTCGGACAGTCCGATGGAACGGCCGATCTCGCCGAACGAGCGGCGTCCGTCGACGCGCAACTGGTCGATGATGTGCCGATCAAGGTCGTCGATCATCACATGCCCCTTCGGCGGCTGATTTCCCAGGCGTTAACCCGCCCTTAGCGCGATTTTCGTCAGAATAGCGGTCCCTTTCCGCTGATATCGCACCTGCCGCCTATGGTGACAAGGACCACTCAGGGCCAGCATTGGTGCCCATCCGCTCCAGGTCGTCCCCGCCCGACCGCCGGTGTTCCTCCCGGGAGCGTAGAAAGGACTGATTCATGTATCCGACGTCGCCTGCCCCGGTGGGCGTCTCGTGACGTCCACGGCCGTGCCGGGCACGACCGGCGCCCCGGGCGTGCGGCGCCTGGCGCTCTCCGCCGCGATGCTGGCACCCGCGGGTGTCGTCACCCTGGCCCTCGTGGTGGCGCCGCTGGTCCTCGTGATCCGCAACAGCTTCGCGCGGACCGACGCGTACGGGAACGTCCAGGGCGGTTTCACGCTCGACAACTACGGCCGGCTCGCCGACCCCGTCTTCCTGAAGGTCCTCGGCTACAGCCTGGGCGTCGCCGCGGCCACCACCGTCGCCTGCCTCGTGCTCGGGTACGTGGTCTCGTACTACGTGGCGAGCCGGCCCCCGCAGCGGCAGCTCGGGCTGCTCCTCCTGATCATCGTTCCCTTCTGGACGGACTTCCTCGTCCGGACCTTCGCCTGGATCAACCTGCTCAGCCCGGGCGGGCCGGTGAACAGCGTCACCGACGCGATCGGCCTGACGAGCGGCCCGGCCGGATGGATCCCCAGCCAGGGCGCCTCCTTCATCGGCCTCGTCTACGCGTTCCTGCCGACCGCGATCTTCCCGATCTACGCCTCACTGCGCGGCATCGACCCCTCGCTGAGCGAGGCCGCCCGCGACCTCGGCTGCGGGTGGTGGCGGGTGCACGGCAAGGTGCTGCTGCCCATCGCGCGGCCCGGACTGCTCGCCGCGTTCCTGCTGGTGTTCGTGCCGACCCTCGGCGTCTTCGTCATCCCCGTGCTGCTCGGCGGAGGCAAGGACCAGCTGGTCGGCAACCTGATCGTCACGCTCTACACGGAGTTCCGCGACCAGCCGATGGGGGCCGCGGTCTCCGTCCTGCTCCTGGTGCTCCTCCTGGCGTGCCTGGCGGCGGCCGGCGTGGTCACCCGGCGGTTGAGGAGGAAGGCATGACGCGCGGCAAGCCACGGGTCCACGTGATGGACCGGATCTCGGCCTGGCTGGCGCGCGGGGTCATCGCGTTCCTGTACGTGCCGATCGTCGCGGTCGTGGTCCTCTCCTTCAACGCCTCCGACGTCACCTACCGGTGGACCGGCTTCAGCACCAAGTGGTACGCCGAGCTCGCCGGGGACACCGACCTGCTGGCGACCCTGCTGACCAGCGTGGAGGTCGCGGTGCTCGCCGCGACGCTGGCCACGGTGTGCGGCCTGCTGGCGGCAATGGGGCTGAACCGGCTCCGGTCGAGGTTCCGCGGCGTGTTCATGGCCGGGCTGTTCCTCCCGCTGGTGGTGCCGGAGATCGTGCTCGGCGTGGCGCTGCTGTCGATCTTCGGCGCGCTCCACGTCGGCCTGGGGATGGGCACGCTCGTCCTCGGCCACCTGGTGGTGACCCTCCCGTACGCGGCGCTGATCGTCTTCGGCGCGTACGGATCGCTGGACCCGTCGCTCGGGGAGGCCGCGGCCGATCTCGGCTGCCGCGGCTGGACGGCGTTCCGCAAGGTCACGTTCCCGCTGCTGCGCCAGGCTCTCGCGGCCGCCTGGCTGCTGAGCTTCACGATCTCCTTCGGGAACATCGTGATGTCCACCTTCACCAACGGGGTGGGCTCGACCACTCTGCCGCTGCGCGTCTACTCGCTGCTCAAGGGCGGACTGACCCCTGAGATCAACGCGCTGGGCACGCTCCTCGTCCTGTTCACCTTCCTGATCATTGTCTGCGTCGGGGTTCGGCAGATGCGTCAGGTCCTCACCGGCGGCAACCGCTCGCCGCAGTGACGTACTCCGAAAGGGACCATCATGCGTAGAAGCATCCTCGCCACCGCGGTGGCCGCGACCTTCCTCCTCGCCACCGGCTGCGGGGCGAGCGGGTCGGACTCCTCCTCGGGGGGCTCCTCCGGTGGCGGCACGCTGCACGTGTACGCCTGGGCGGGGGAGATCCCCGACTCCGTCGTGAAGGGCTTCGAGCAGGAGACCGGCATCAAGGTCACCCTCGACACCTTCGACAGCAACGAGACGATGACCGCCAAGCTGAGCACCGGCGCGTCCGGATACGACGTCGTCGAGCCCAGCCAGTACTCCGTCCAGCAGTTGATCGGGCAGCAGCTCATCGAGCCGCTCGACCACTCGCGGATCCAGGGCCTGGACAACCTCGCCGAGAAGTTCCGGAACCCGAGCTACGATCCCGGCCTCAAGTACAGCGTGCCGTGGATCTGGGGCACGACCGGTCTCGCCTACACCGACGCGTGCGTCAAGGAGCCCGTGACGAGCTGGAAGATCCTCTTCGACCAGAAGTACAAGGGCAAGGTCTACATGCTCGACAACATGCTGGCCAGCTACATCGCCGCGCTCCAGGTCACCGGATCGCGGGCCACCACCACGGACGAGGCGCAGATCGCCAGGGCGACGGACGCCCTGCTCGCGCAAAAGCCCGTCCTCGCCGGGTACAACTCGACGAACTACGCCCAGCTCCTGTCGACGGGCCAGGCGTGCGCCACACAGGCGTGGAGCGGCACCTCCATGGCCAAGGCCGTGCAGTCCGACTCCAACGTGCACTACGTCCTCCCCGAGGAGGGCGGCTCGATCTGGACCGACGGCCTGGCCATCGCCAAGGGCGCCAAGAACGTCGACGCCGCGTACGCGTTCATCAACTACCTGCTCCGCCCGGAGGTCGCGGCGAAGGCCACCGACGACGGCGCGTCGGCCAGCGCCAATGAGAAGGCCCGCGAGCACATCAAGAACACCGACGCGCTGAAGAACGCGGCGGTGTACGCGCCCGACGAGAGCATCGCGAAGGCGGACTTCCTGCTCGACCCGGGTCCGGCGATCCGCCACTTCCAGCAGGGCTGGACGAAGGTCAGGGCGTCCTGATGGCACGGGCGACGGCGCCGGCCGTACGGCTGACCGGTGTGGCCAAGTCCTTCGGCGAGGGATACGCGGTCTCCCGCGTCGACCTGTCGATCGCGCAGAACGAGTTCTTCTCGATCCTCGGTCCCTCCGGCTGCGGGAAGACCACGCTCATGCGGATGATCACGGGTTTCGAGACGCCGACCGAGGGCGAGATCGAGCTGAACGGAGTGCCCGCGTCGGGCCTGCCGGCCCACAAGCGCGACCTCAACATGCTCTTCCAGAGCTACGCGTTGTTCCCGCACCTCGATGTCTACGAGAACGTCGCGTTCGAGCTGAAGGTGCGCAAGAAGGCGCGTGACTCCGTGCCGCGTGCCGTCCGGGACGCGCTGGCCCTGGTCCGGCTGGAAGGCTACGAGAAGCGCAGGATCAGCCAGCTCTCCGGAGGCCAGCGGCAGCGGGTCGCCCTGGCGCGGGCCCTGGTGTCGCACCCTTCGCTGATCCTCCTCGACGAGCCGCTCGGCGCGCTCGACCAGAAGCTCAGGGCCGACATGCAGCTGGAGCTGAAGCGGCTCCAGCGGGAGGTCGGGGTGACCTTCGTCTACGTCACCCACGACCAGGAGGAGGCCCTCACCATGTCCGACAGGATCGCGGTCATGGAGGCGGGGCGGATCCTGCAGGTCGACACGCCGAGGGCGATCTACGAGTCGCCCGCCACCCGCTTCGTGGCGAACTTCATCGGCACGTCCAACTTCCTGTCCGGGCGGCTGGCCCGGGGCGGCACCGCGCTGGCGGTGGACGGGCTCGGCGAGATACCGGTGCCGCGCACGGACCTGCCTGACGGCACCGGCGTCCACCTCGCCGTGCGGCCGGAGAACGTCCGTGTCACCGCCGCGGGCACGCCGGTGGAGAGCGGCGCCGTGTCGCTGCGGGCGACTCTCCGGCAGGAGGTCTACCTGGGCAGCGGCGTCCGCTACCACTGCGCGCTTCCCGGCGAGCTGCCCTTCGTCGCCGAAGTGGCGGGCGCCCAGGGTGACGCCGTCGCGGTCGGTGACGAGGTCGTCGTCAGCTGGTCGCCCCAGCGGTCCCGGGTCCTGGCCGAATAGCGCGGCAGCGCCGCACACGAACGATCAAGGAGAAACCAGAGTGAAGGTCGCCGTCGCCCAGTTCGAACCGAGCGGGGATGTCGCAGCGAATCAGGCCGTAATCGAGGACATGGCCCGCCAGGCCGCCGAGGCGGGAGCGCAGGTCGTGATCTTCCCCGAGGAGGCGATGATCCCGTCCGACGCGGTGGCGTCGCTGCCGGAGGCCGCCGCCGCGTACTGGTCCGGGTTCCTCGGCCACCTGCGCACCACCGCGGCCGGTCTCGGCGTCGCGCTGATCGCCGGAGGCTTCGAGGACAGCGGAGCGGCCCTGCCGTACAACAGCGTCGCGGCCGTGGACGCGGACGGCCAGGTGCTCGGCGTCTACCGCAAGATGCACCTGTACGACGCGTTCGCCTACCAGGAGTCGCGGTACGTGATGCGCGGGGACGACGGGCCCTGCGTCGTGCGCATCGGTGACTTCAACGTCGGGCTGGTCAACTGCTACGACGTCCGCTTCCCGGAGTTCACCCGCTCACTCGTGGAGATGGGGGCCGACGTGCTCGCGGTCTCCGCCGCCTGGGTACGCGGGCCCCTCAAGGAGGACCACTGGCGCACCCTCGTGCGCTGCCGGGCGATCGAGAACACCTGCTGGGTGCTGGCCTCCTCGCGCAGCGGTCCGGACTGCGTCGGCCAGAGCCTCGTCGTGGACCCGCTGGGCGTGGTCCGGGGCGCTCTGGGCGAGGAGCGGCAGGCGCTGATGACCGTCGAGATCACCAAGGAGCGGCTGGACCACGCCCGCGCCACGGTGCCCGTGCTGCGCAACCGCCGCATCATCGTGGGAAAGGTGTGAGCTCCGTGCCCCTCATCATGCGCGACCTGCCCGGACGGATCGACCCCTCGCTGCTCGAACGCGCCGGCGCGGTGGACTTCGCCACGCTCGGCCACTATCTGGAGGACGGCTTCACCGGTCCTGAGCTGCGCCGCCTCGCCGGGGACCGCCGCGTGGTCGGCCGCGCGGTCACGGTACGGATCACGCCGACGGACTCCACGATGCTGCACCACGCGGCGGGCATCGTGGAACCCGGAGACGTGGTCGTCGTGGACTGCGGCGGCGGCCTGCGGCACGCGCCCCTGGGCGAGGTGGTCGTGAACGCGCTCGCCGCCAGGGGTGCCGCCGGCGCGGTCGTCGACGGGACGTGCACCGACATCGACGCCCTGCGCGCCCTCGGCCTCCCCGTCTACGCCCGAGGCACGTCGCTGCTCACGACCAAGCTGCACGGCATCCCCGACGGGGGCCTGAACATCCCCGTGAGCTGCGCCGGCGTCACCGTGCGTCCGGGCGACGTCGTCCTCGGCGACGCGAACGGGCTCCTGATCACCCCGGCCGACCGGCTCGTGGCGGTCCTCGACGAGGCGCTGGCCGACGACAAGGAGGAGCCCGCCCTGGTGGCGGAACTCTGGCAGGGCAGACCACTCGGAGAGCTGACCGGCGCCACCACCACCCTGCACGACCTCATGAAAGGCTGATCGTGTTCATCAAAGCCGCCATCAACGGCGGGCGCGCCACCTCCGAGCACGCCGCGACCCCTGTCACCGCCGAGGAGATCGCCGCCGAGACCCGGCAGGTGATCGAGGCCGGGGCCGACGTGGTCCACCTGCACCCGCGTGACTCCCGCGGCGAGCAGTCCATCGCACCCGAGGACGTGGACGCCGTCATCGCGGAGGTGCGGCGGGTCGCCGGCGGTGCGGTGGTGGGCATCACCACCGGCCTGTGGACCTGCCCCGGCGGCCACCCGGAGAGGTACGACCGCGTCAAGGCGTGGAACGTGCTGCCGGACTTCGCGTCGGTCGCGTTCTGCGAGGAGGGGGCGGCGGAGACGGCGGAGTTGGTCGTCGCGCGCGGCATGATCCTGGAGAGCGCGGTGTGGAGCGTGGAGGACGTGCCCGCCCTGCTCGCCTCCCCGACCCTGCGGGACAACGTCCGTGTCCTCATCGAGCCGATGGACGAGGACCCCGAGACCGCGGTCGAGCACGCCCGCGCCATGGCCGCGCTCCTGAAGGAGGGCGGCGTCGAGTGCCCGCTGCTCTACCACGGCGACGGGCCGACCGTCTGGCCGGTGCTGCGGGCCGCGCTCGCCGACGGGCATCAGGTGCGCATCGGCCTGGAGGACGGCCTGACCCTTCCGGACGGCCGCCTGGCGGCGGGCAACGTGGAACTCGTTAAGGCGGTGCTCTCGCTGTAGGCGGCAGCGGGCCGATTACACAATTACGATCGCTCACAGCGAACTCGCGCAAGCAAGGGAACACAGGAAGGCTCTCGTTAGTTGAGTCGGCACAACTCAACCTTTTGGGAGCGACCAGATGACAGAGATCCTTCCCGTCCTTCCCCTCGACGACGAGGTCGTCCTGCCCGGCATGGTGGTCCCGCTCGACCTGTCGGACGCCGAGGTCCGCGCGGCCATCGACGCGGCACGGGCAGGGAGCGGCGAGAGCAAGGTGCTGCTGGTGCCGCGCGTCGACGGCCGGTACGGCGCGGTCGGCGTCACCGCCGTGGTCGAACAGGTCGGCCGGTTGCCCGGCGGCGAGCCCGCCGCCGTCGTGCGCGGCGTGAGCCGGATGCGCGTGGGCACCGGGACCACCGGCCCCGGCGCGGCGCTCTGGGTCGAGGCCACGGTGCTGGAGCCGGTCGCCGCCGGTCCCCTGGCCGACGAGCTGGCCAAGGAGTACAAGGCGCTCACCACCACGATCCTGCAGAAGCGCGGCGCCTGGCAGGTCGTCGACGCGGTCAACCAGATCGAGGACCCCTCCGTGCTCGCCGACAGCTCGGGATACGCCCCTTGGCTGACCACGCCGCAGAAGCTGCTCCTCCTGGAGAGCCCGGACCCGGTCGAGCGGCTGGAGAGGCTCGTCGGCTGGGCGCGCGACCACCTCGCCGAGATGGACGTCGCGGAGACCATCCGCAAGGACGTCCAGGAGGGCATGGAGAAGCAGCAGCGCGAGTTCCTGCTGCGCCAGCAACTCGCCGCCGTACGCAAGGAACTGGCCGAGCTGAACGGCGACCCCGCGGACGAGGAGGAGGACTACCGGGCCAGGATCGAGGCGGCAGATCTGCCGGAGAAGGTCCGCGAGGCCGCGCTGAAGGAGGTCGCCAAGCTCGAACGCACCTCCGACCAGTCGCCGGAGACCGGCTGGATCCGCACCTGGCTGGACACCGTCCTGGACATCCCGTGGAGCACCCACACCACGGACGCGTACGACATCGCGGGCGCGAGGGCGGTGCTCGACGCCGACCACACCGGGCTCGACGACGTGAAGGACCGCATCGTCGAGTACCTCGCGGTGCGCAAGCGCCGGGCCGACCAGGGCCTCGGCGTGGTCGGCGGCCGCCGCAGCGGCGCGGTGCTCGCGCTGGCCGGACCGCCCGGAGTGGGCAAGACCTCGCTCGGTGAGTCGGTCGCGCGGGCCATGGGCAGGAAGTTCGTCCGGGTCGCGCTCGGCGGTGTCCGGGACGAGGCGGAGATCCGCGGCCACCGGCGCACCTACGTCGGCGCGCTGCCCGGCCGGATCGTCCGCGCGATCCGCGAGGCCGGGTCGATGAACCCGGTCGTGTTGCTCGACGAGATCGACAAGGTGGGCTCCGACTACCGCGGCGACCCGACCGCGGCGCTGCTCGAGGTGCTCGACCCGGCGCAGAACCACACGTTCCGCGACCACTACCTCGAAGTCGAGCTGGATCTCAGCGACGTGCTCTTCCTCGCGACGGCCAACGTCCTGGAGCAGGTCCCCGGCCCGCTGCTGGACCGCATGGAGATCGTCACGCTCGACGGCTACACCGAGGACGAGAAGGTGGCGATCGCCCGGGACCACCTGCTGCCCCGCCAGCTGGAGAAGGCCGGGCTGACGCCGGACGACGTGGCGATCGACGACGACGCGCTGCGCGGGCTCGCGGGCGAGTACACGCGGGAGGCAGGCGTCCGGTCGCTCGAACGGTCGATCGCCCGCATCCTGCGCAAGGTCACGGCCACGGTGGCGCTCGGCGAGGCCGAGCTCCCGGTCGCGGTGTCCGGCGACGGCCTCGTGCCCTACCTCGGCCGGCCGCGGCACGTCCCCGAGTCGTCCCTCCCCGAGTCCCGGCAGCGTACGGCGGTGCCCGGCGTGGCGACCGGCCTCGCGGTCACCGGCGCGGGCGGCGACGTCCTGTACGTCGAGGCGTCGCTCGCCGACCCCGAGACCGGCTCGACCGGCGTGACGCTGACCGGCCAGCTCGGCGACGTGATGAAGGAGTCGGCCCAGATCGCGCTGTCCTACCTGCGCTCGCGCGGGGTGGAGCTGGAACTGCCGGTCGGGTCGCTCAAGGACCGGTCCGTGCACATCCACGTCCCGGCGGGCGCCGTGCCCAAGGACGGGCCCTCCGCGGGCGTCACGATGACGACCGCGCTGGCCTCGCTCCTGTCCGGCCGCCCGGTCAGGAACGACGTCGCGATGACCGGTGAGGTGTCGCTCACCGGCCGGGTGCTGCCGATCGGCGGGGTGAAGCAGAAGCTGCTCGCCGCCCATCGGGCCGGGATCACGACGGTCCTGATCCCGGCGCGCAACGAGCCCGACCTGGACGACGTGCCCGCGGACGTGCTGGCGGACCTCACCGTCCACGCGGTCGGCGACGTCCGCGAGGTGCTCGACCTCGCGCTCACGCCCGCCACGGCGACCCAGACGGTGGCCCGGAACGCCGCCGCCTGATCGGCCGCGATCCATCTCGTACGGCTCGCGCTCCGCTCCTGGGGGCGCGAGCCGTACGCGTGCGCGGACGGGAGGCGAGGGAGCGAGGCGAGAAGGCGGGGCCGGCTCACAGGAGGTAGGGTGTGGATGTGAGATAAACCACATTGATTGTCGGGAATTATTGGAATTCACCGCCCTGGTCCTCTGTTGGTGATGACCGTGAACGTGATGTGCGACGGAGCCATGGCCCTGCGGGAGCGGGGCGTCATGATGTGCGGCTGTCGCCCGGCCTGAGCCCCAATTCCTTGATCGTTTCTCGCTCCGAAGGCCTGTTCATGAATTCCCCCACGAACTTCCTCGTCCTGCGCCGTTTCAGCCACCTGCCGTTCCCTCCGGGGACCCGCCGGTCGTGCTCGTCCACCGTCGCCGGCGTCGTCATCGTTCCTGGGGAAGTCTCGTGATCAAAGTGTCCGGTCTGCGCAAGGTCTACGGCTCCGTCGTGGCCCTCGACGGCGTGGACCTCCACGTCCGCAAGGGTGAGATCTTCGGTGTGCTCGGGCAGAGCGGCGCCGGGAAGAGCACCCTGCTGCGCTGCGTCAACCTGCTCGAACGCCCGACGGCGGGGGCCGTCACCGTCGACGGGCGGGAGCTGACCGCCCTGGGCGAGGGGGAGCTGCGCCGGGCGCGGCAGGGCATCGGCATGATCCACCAACACTTCGCCCTGCTGTCCTCGCGCACCGTCGCCGGGAACGTGGCCTTTCCACTGGAGATCATGGGCATGCCCCGCGACCGGCGGGCCAAGCGGGTCGTAGAGCTGCTGGAACTGGTGGGCCTGACCGGAAAGGCGAAGGCGTACCCGGCGCAACTCTCCGGCGGCCAGAAGCAGCGCGTCGGCATCGCCCGTGCGCTCGCGGGCGAGCCGTCGGTGCTGCTGTCGGACGAGGCCACCTCGGCGCTCGACCCGGGGACCACGCAGTCGATCCTGGCCCTGCTCAAGCGGCTCAACCGCGAGCTCGGGCTGACGATCCTGCTGATCACGCACGAGATGGACGTGATCAAGGCGGTCTGCGACTCCGCGGCCATCATGAGCGACGGCCGGATCGAGGAGGCGGGGCCGATCCCCGAGCTCCTGGCCAGGCCGGGGTCCCGGCTCACCCAGGAGCTGTTCCCGCTGCCGCCCGCGGAGCCGGGCAGCGTGACGATCACCTTCACCGGCACCTACACCGGCCGCGCCGACGAACCGGTCGTCTCCCAGGTCGTACGGAAGTTCGACGTGGACGTGAACATCCTCGGCGGCGCGCTGGAGGACGTCGCGGGCGTCTCGGCCGGACGGCTCCGCGTACGGCTGACCGGTGAGGAGTCCGGCGCGGCGCTCGGCTACCTGCGCGACCGCGGTCTGCTCGTGGAGGTGGCTTCCCGATGACCTGGTCGGACATGAGCCCCCTTCTGTGGGAGGCCACGGGGCAGACCGCGCGGATGGTCGTCTGGTCCACGCTGTTCACCGTCCTGTTCGGGCTGCCCCTCGGCGTCGCGCTGGTCGGCACCGACAGGGGCGGGCTGTTCCCCGCTCCGGTCGCCCGCCGGATCCTCGGCCTGGTGGTCAACGTCGGCCGTTCGCTGCCGTTCATCGTGCTGATGATCGCCGTCATCCCGGTGACCCGGTTGATCACCGGCACCACCATCGGCACCGGCGCGGCGGCGGTCCCGCTCACGATCGGCGCCGTGCCGTTCTTCGCGCGACTGGTGGAGACCGCCCTGCGCGAGGTCGGCAGGGACGTCGTCCAGGCCGCGCAGGCCATGGGCGCGAGCCGGGTCACGATCGTGGGCAAGGTCCTGCTGCCCGAGGCGCTGCCGGGCCTGATCGCCGCGCTCACGGTCACCGTCGTCACGCTCATCTCGTACTCGGCGATGGCGGGTGTGATCGGTGGAGGCGGCCTGGGCGACCTCGCGGTCCGCTACGGATACCAGCGGTTCGAGACCGCTCTCATGATCGTCACGGTCGTGGTGCTGATCGTCCTCGTGCAGGCGGTTCAGAGCCTCGGCGACGCCGTCAGCCGTCGGCTCACCCACCGCTGACTTCACGCCCTTTCCCCTTCCCGCCGCCCGGCTCGACGGGGCGGTCCCGTTTCGTCACCCAGATTTCGTCACACAAGGAGTGGTCACACCATGCGCAAGATGTTCGGGCTCCTGCTCGCCGTCGGGCTGTCGCTCGGCCTGGCGGCCTGCGGCTCGTCCTCGTCCTCGTCCTCGTCCTCGGCCGACACGGCGTCGGCCTCGGGCACGGCCGCCGCGAGCGAGCCGCTCAAGATCGGCGTGAGCCCGGTGCCGCACGCGGAGATCGTGAAGTACGTCGCGGACAACCTGGCCTCCGCCGCCGGGCTGAAGCTGGAGATCGTGGAGTTCAGCGACTACGTGCAGCCGAACCTGCAGCTCCAGGACGGCCAGCTCGGGGCCAACTACTTCCAGCACAAGCCGTACCTCGACGACTTCAACGCGTCCAAGGGCACCAAGCTGAGCTACGTCACCTCCGTGCACCTGGAGCCGCTCGGCCTCTACTCCAAGAAGGTCAAGGACGTGGCGTCGCTCGGGCAGGGCGCGACCGTCGCGGTGCCGAACGACGCGACCAACCTCGGCCGGGCGCTCAAGCTGCTGGCCGACAACGGCGTGATCACGCTGAAGGACGGCGTCGGCACCGCCGCGACCGAGCGTGACGTCACCGGCAACCCCAAGGCGATCAAGTTCCAGCCGCTCGAGGCCGCCCAGCTGCCCCGGTCGCTTGAGGACGTCGACGCCGCGGTCATCAACGGCAACTACGCCATGGAGGCGAGCCTGAACCCCGAGAGCGACGCGCTGGTCCTGGAGAAGGCCGAGGGCAACCCGTACGCGAACGGCCTGGTGGTGGCCGAGGGCCAGGAGAGCGACCCGCGGATCGTCACGCTGTCGAAGCTGCTGACCAGTCCCGAGGTGAAGCAGTTCATCGAGCAGAAGTACAAGGGCGCGGTCATCCCCGCCTTCTGATCCCGGCTGATATCTCGGACATAAATGGGCGAATCATTCGGTTGCTTGACTGAATGATTCGCCCATGGTGTCAGCGGACGACGTACGACTACTACGACGTCCTGGGTGAAGTCGGCCGTCAACGTTGGGGCCCGCACGGGGACACACTGCCGTGGGTGCGGTTCGTCCTGCGCTGCCACCATATGCAGGCGCAACGCGTCCAGCGGCGGCTGGCGGAGGCCGGGGAGGTCTGGATGCTCCTTGAGGAGCGGGCCGACGCGGAGAACCTGCACCCTCGCTGCGTCTCGGCCCTTTACCGGGCTTCGTCTCCCGGCGGCTGCGCAGGAGCATGTACCAGTCCGACGAGTCCCTCAGCCAGGGTCAGGCGGCACGCGACCTTCGCGATCTCGTGTCCCGCGACTGGCTGCGGCCGTACGGCGAGACCAAGGGGCGGTTCTACGCGCCGGGGCCGAAGATGCTGGCGATCAGGGAGGATTTCGCCGGCCGGGCCACGCCCCTGCGCGATCCTTATGCGGGTTTCGCGATGAAGTGAGCGGACACTTCCCAGGCTCGATCGTGCAGATTAATGTTCGGTTCTATGCACCCGGGAGCCGTCGCCGCCCTCACCCCCGACAAGCCCGCTGTCATCGTCGTGAGCCCCGAAGCCGGTACGAGCTCACAACCCGCCGGAACCGCCGAGTCCGGACCGGCCACCACCCGCGTGGTCACCTATCGAGAGCTGGACGAGCAGTCCAACCGCCTCGCGCATCTCTTCCGCGCGGCGGGTCTGCGGCCGGGCGACCAGATCGCCTTCATGCTGGAGAACCATCCGCTGTTCCTGGTGGTGGCCTGGGCCGCGCACCGGTCCGGCCTGTACTACACCGCGATCAGTTCCCGGCTGGGGAGCGACGAAGTCGCCTACATCGTGGACAACTGCGACGCCAGGGTCTTCATCTCGTCGGCGCGGCTGGCGGAGGTGGCGACCTCTGTCACGGAGGCCACGCCCAAGGTCGAGATCCGGCTCATGATGGACGGCGTGGCCCCCGGATTCACCTCGTACGAGGAGGCCGTCGCGAGCCGGCCCCCCACCCCGATCGAGGACGAGTGCCAGGGCTCGGACATGCTGTACTCCTCCGGAACGACCGGGCGGCCCAAGGGGGTCAAGCCCGTCCTGACCAAGGCGCCGCTCGACACTCCCGGTCCGCTGCTCCAACTGATCCAGTTCCTGTTCGCTCCCGGCCCGGACAGCGTGTACCTCTCGCCCGCGCCGCTCTATCACGCCGCTCCGCTGCGGTACTGCATGTCCTTCCTGCGCCTCGGGGCGACCGTGGTCGTGATGGAGCGGTTCGATCCCGAGCAGGCCCTGCGGCTCATCGAGGAGTACGGCGTCACGCACGCGCAGTGGGTGCCGACCATGTTCATCAAGATGCTGCGCCTGCCCCCCGAGGTGCGCGGGCGCTACGACATCTCCTCGCTGACCTGCGCGATCCACGCCGCCGCTCCGTGCCCGATCCCGGTCAAGGAGCAGATGATCGAGTGGTGGGGACCGATCGTCCACGAGTACTACGCGGGCACCGAGGGCAACTGCTTCCTCTACGCCGGCTCCGAGGACTGGCTCACGCACAAGGGGACGGTCGGGCGGCCGCTGCTGGGGGTCGCGCACGTCTGCGACGAGGACGGGAACGAACTGCCCGCGGGCAGGCACGGCACGATCTACTTCTCCGACGGCCCGCGGTTCGAGTACCACGGCGACCCCGGCAAGACGCGCTCGGTGCAGGATCCGCAGGGCAGGGGCTGGACCACGCTGGGCGACATCGGCTACCTGGACGAGGAGGGCTTCCTCTACCTCACCGACCGCCGGTCGTACATGATCATCTCCGGCGGCGTGAACATCTATCCGCAGGAAGCGGAGAACGTCCTCGCGCTGCACCCGAAGGTCGCCGACGTGGCGGTCTTCGGCGTGCCGGATCCGCTGATGGGAGAGGCGGTCAAGGCCGTCGTCGAGGCGGCCGACCCCGCGGACGCGGGACCGGCGCTGGAGGCCGAACTGATCGAGTACTGCCGATCGCGGCTCGCGCACTACAAGTGCCCGAAGTCCGTCGACTTCAGGGACGAGCTTCCCCGCCACCCCACGGGCAAGCTCTACAAGCGGTTGCTGCGGGACGAGTACTGGAAGTCCGGGAACGTGGCTGATCGCTTAGCGTGACCTTACAGGGCGTTTGGCATCGTGGACGTGTACCGGCGGGAGAGCCGGAAGACGCAGCGGCCACGAGGGGGAAGACGATGAGCTCCGAGGAGCGGACGCCCGAGAACGAGAACACGACGGGCCACGGATGGAGCCAGTTCGGCAGCACCCCGCCCCAGCACGGGCAGTACGGGGCCTACGGCCAGTACCCCCCGCCGCAGCAGGGTGACACGGCGGCGTTCGCCGCGTCCCCGTTCCAGCAGCCCGTGAAGCGGGCGTGGAGCGGTGGGCAGAAGGCGGTGGCCGGGCTCGCCCTCGCCGCGGTGGCACTGGGCGGCGGGGTCGCGGGGGCCTTCGTCGCGAACAGCTTCGACAACGGCGGGACGGTCATCTCCTCGCCGGTGCTCCCCGTGTCCAACAGCTCGGGGAACACCATCGTGGCGGTGGCCAAGGCCATCCAGCCGTCGGTGGTGTCGGTCAAGGTCAAGACGCGGACCGGCGGCGGTGAGGGGTCGGGGGTCATCCTCTCGGCCGACGGGCTGATCCTCACCAACAACCACGTCGTCTCGGAGGCCGGACAGGACGCGTCGGTCACCGTGAAGTTCAGCGACGGCAAGACCGCGTCGGCCACGGTCAAGGGCACCGACCCGGCGACCGACCTCGCGGTCATCCAGGTCCACGACGTCTCGGGTCTCACCCCCGCCAGCCTCGGCGACAGCGACAAGCTCCAGGTCGGCGACTCCGTGCTCGCGATCGGCAGCCCGCTGGGCCTGGAGGGCTCGGTGACATCCGGCATCGTGAGCGCGCTGGACCGCACGCTCACCGAAAGCAGTCAGGACCAGCAGCAGCAGCCCTTCCCCTGGGGGCAGGAGCAACAGCAGCAGCCGGCCCAGCAGGTCACCATCGGCGGCATGATCCAGACCGACGCGGCGATCAACCCCGGCAACTCCGGCGGCGCGTTGGTCAACGCGGCGGGCCAGGTGATCGGCATCAACACCGCCATCGCCACCTCGGGCTCCAGTGTCGGCAACATCGGCGTGGGCTTCGCCATCCCGATCAACACCGCCAAGATGGTCTCCGAGCAGCTCATCAAGACCGGCAAAGCGACGCACGCCTTCCTCGGTGTGAGCGTCGCGGACGCGACCGGCGACACGCCCGGTGCGGTCATCGCCTCGATCACCAAGGGCAGCCCCGCGGACAAGGCCGGCCTCAAGGAGGCGGACCTCATCACCAAGATCGACGACACGGTCGTCGGCGACGCGGAGACGCTGGTGGGCGTCATCCGCCGGCACCAGCCCGGCGACAAGATCGCCGTGACCTACACCCGCAACGGCCGGCCCTCGACGGCCACCATCGCCCTGACCGAGAACAGCAGCACGAGCTGACACCCCCCCGCCGTCCCCGCCCGGGGACGGCATCCGTACAGGGCGCCCCCGCACGGGGCGCCCGTACTGGTGTCCGGACGGGTGGTGCCCTCAGGCGAGGGCCAGAGGATGCGGGGGCAGATCAGCGGGACGAGGCCCGAGACGACGCGGTCAGGGTCTCCGACTCCCACAGATCCCGGTAGTACCCGGGGGCCGAGACCAGCTCCGCGTGCGTGCCGCGCTGCGCCACCCGGCCGTCCTCCAGGACCACGATCTCGTCCACCTGCTCCAGGCCGCGCAGGCGGTGGGTGACGAGCAGGGTCGTCCGGCCCCGCGTCGCGTCGAGCAGGTCGGCGGTCAGCGCGTCGGCCGTCTCCTCGTCCAGTGCCTCGGCCGGCTCGTCGAGCAGCAGTACGGCCGGATCGAAGAGCAGGGCCCGCGCGAGCGCCAGGCGCTGGAGCTGGCCGCCCGAGACCGTGCGGCCGTCCTCGCCGAGCACCGTGTCCCACCCCGTCCGGTCCGCCCACGTGTCCAGCCGGGCCCGCCGTACTGCCTGGGTGAGCTCGCCGTCCGACGCCTCCGGACCGGCCAGCCGCAGGTTGTCGCGGAACGACGCCTGGAACACGTACGGATCCTGGGTCAGCCCGGTCATCGCCGCCCGGACGTCGTCCGAGGCGTAGGAGCGGATGTCGACCCCATTGATCGTGATATGTCCTGACTCGATGTCCACGGTCCGCATCAGCGCGGACAGCAGCGTGCTCTTCCCCGCGCCGCTCGGCCCGACGATGGCCACCCTACGGCCCGGCGTGAGGGTCAGCCTGACCCCGTCGAGCGCCGGCTCGCGGTCGCCGTGCCGGACGACCAGGTCCTCCACCTCGACGGTCACCGGGGCCTCGGGCGGGGGCGCGGGGCTGGCCGGCTCGGCCACCACGACCGGGGTCGCCTGGATCTCCGCCAGCCTGCGCAGCGCGGCGCCGACCCCCGCGAAGCGCTCCCCGGCCGCGGCGAGCGGCAGCACCGGTTCGAAGGAGACCAGCGCGGTCAGCGCGAGCACGGCGGTCGCCACCTGGCCGAGCCCGGCGGCCTGCGCGATCAGCACCACCGCCGCCACTGTCGATCCCTGGATGAGGACCCCGAGCCCGAGGGCCGCGGCGTTGATCCTCGCCTGGCCCCGCTCCAGCGCGGAGAGACGGCCCTCCGCCGCCATACCGTCCGAAAGTGCCTGTCCCTTCGCGTCGTACGCGGCGAGATCCGCCGCGCCGTGGACCAGGTCGGCCACCCGGGCGGCCAGCTCGGCCCGCGCGGGAGCGATCCTGGCCGACCAGCGGCGGGCGGCGGCGGCCGTACCGGCCGGGAGCAGCACGCCGGCGAGCAGCAGCCCGAGGGCGAGCACCAGCGCGCCCACGGGCAGCAGGAACGCCCCGATGACGATGGCCGCGACCCCGGTGAGCAGAGCGGCGACGGCGGGAAGCAGGCAGCGGACCAGCAGATCCTGGACCGCCTCGGTGTCGTCCACCATCCGGCTGAGCAGGTCGGCGCCCCGCTGGCGGAGCGGCCCTGCGGGGATGAGCGACTCGTACAGCCGCTCGCGGGTGCTCGCCTGCGCCCGCAGCGCCACGTCGTGCCCGGTGAGCCGCTCCGCGTACCGCAACACGCCCTTGCCGGTCGCGAACGCGCGCACTCCGACGATCGCGACCGACAACGCGGCCAGCGGCGGCTGCTCGGCGGCCCGCGTGATCAGCCACGCCGCCGACGCGATCAGCGCGACCCCGGCGAGGTCGGCGGCGGAACCCGCGAGGGCGGCGACGACCAGCCTGCGGGCCATCCCCGGGGCGAGGATCGTCCTGCGGAGCCCGGCTCCATGGGGGGCGCTCATCGGGCATCGCCTCTCTCCGCCGCGAGGGCGTCGGCTTCGCGATCATGTCCGCTGTCGTGCCCGTTACCCCGCCCGTGGTCCTGGGGGCGGTCCGGGACGATCCGGCCCCCGCCGATGCGGACGACCCGGTCGGCCAGGCCGATCATCGCGGGCCGGTGCGCCACCACGATGGCGGTACGGCCCTCGGCCAGCGTGCGGGTGGACTCGACCACAGCGGCCTCGCTGCGGCCGTCCAGGCGGGCGGTGGGCTCGTCGAGCAGCAGGACCTCAGCGGAGGGGCGGCAGAACGCGCGGGCCAGCGCGACCCGCTGGCGCTGTCCCGCCGACAGGTTCACGCCGCGCTCGCCGAGCACCGTCTCGTAGCCATCCGGCAGCGCCTCCACGAACCCGGCCGCCTGCGCCGCGGCGGCGGCCGTACGGATCAGGTCGGGCGAGGCGGAGCCGCCGAGCCCGATGTTGTCCGCGACGGACATGGCGAACAGGTGGGGCCGCTGAGGCACGAAGGCCAGCCTGCGTCGCCATTCGTCCAGGTCGAGGGTGGCGAGGTCTACCCCGTCGACCAGCACCCGGCCCTCGGATGGTGTGACGAATCCGAGGAGCAGGTGCAGCAGCGTGCTCTTCCCGCCGCCGCTCTCCCCGACCAGCGCGACCCGCTCGCCGGGCGCGACGACGAGCGACACGTCGTCGAGCGCGGGCTGGTCGCGGCCGGGATAGCGGACCGTGACGTGCTCCAGCCTGATCTCCGGCGCGCGGGACGCTGAGGGGGTGTGCACACTGTGGTCCGGCACCGGAGAGACACCCGGCCGGGTGGCCGGTGTCCGGTCGGTGGCCGCCTGGTCGGGCTGTTTCTCTTCAGGCTGTTTCTCGTCGGGCGGGGCGAGGAGGGCGAACGCCTCGTCCGCGGCGGCCACGCCCTCGACCGACGCGTGGAACTTGGTGCCCATGGCACGCAGCGGCAGGTACGCCTCCGGAGCGAGCAGGAGGACGAGCAGGGCAGTGTCGAGGTCGAGGGAGCCGGACAGCAACCGGAGGCCGACGGGGACCGCCACCAGGGCCAGCGAGAGCGACGCCACGAGTTCCAGCACGAGCGACGACAGGAAGGCCACCCGGAGCGTCCGCATGGTCGCGGCCCGATGCGCGGCGGCCACGTCGCGGATGACCGAGGACTGGTACCGCGCCCGGCCGAAGGCCCGCAGCGTCGGCAGACCGCGTACGACGTCGAGGAAGTGGCCGCCGAGCCGGGAGAGGGCCCGCCACTGCCGCTCGGTCACCGTCTTGGTGGTCCATCCCACCAGCGCCCCGAAGACCGGGATGAGCGGCAGCGTGAACAGGACGATCAGGCCGGTGGCGAGATCGGCGACGAAGAGCCGGGCCAGAACCGCGACCGGGACGACGGTCGCGACCGCGACGGCGGGCAGGTATCCCGCCAGGTAGGGGTCGAGCGCGTCGAGTCCACGGCCGACGAGGGTGACCAGCTCACCGGAACGCGGGCCCGTGAACACGGTCTCCTGGAAACGCTTCATCAGGCGGGCGCGCAGGACCGACTTGACTCCGGTGGCCGTACGGCCGGCCGAGACGCCCTGGATCCAGCCGAGCAGCCCCCGGAAGAGCACGACCACGACCAGGGGGAGGAGAACCGCCACGGCGAACCGGCCGGACAGTACACCCGCGAGCAGCTCGGCCTGTACGAGCACGAGCAGGCCGGCGAAGACCGCGGCGGCCAGGCAGACGGCCAGATGGCGCCGGACGGCCGGTTCCGCGCGGGCGAGCCGCAGGAGATCCTTGTGCATATATCCCTCAGTATTCCCGAACTCCCGCAGTGCCCCCGACGTGCGCATTGTCGTCGGGCTGACGACACCGCAGGCGATCTCGAGGTCACGAGACCACCTTGGCATCCGGCAGGGCCGGTGCCGGGTTCGGGGCGGGTGTTGGGCGGGCCGGGACGACCCTCGGCCGGTCAGCGGGCGAGCACCAGGGGCGGCACCCGCGTGGGGTCGTCGGCCGGCGCGCTCGACGTCCTCCGCGGATCAGGCGGATCAGGCGGGGGAGCGGCCGGGACGCCCGTCGTCCTCGTCTCGGCGTACGGGCCCCCGCAGCGGGCTCGCGCGCACACCGGCCCGAGCGGTGACACCGGTACGGCCGCCGCGCGTCGCGGGGAAGCCGTGGCGGGTGCCGGGGGACGGCTCCTGCGCGGGAACGCTGGTCCCCGGTCCTGGCGGGCGGCGCGCGGCATGCTGGGGGGCGGAGGAGGACCACAGGAAGCCTCCGGCGGCGACGGCGGCGACGAGAACGAACCAGGCCAGCGCCCGGCCCGTTCGCAGTCCGTAACCGGACACCAGCCAGTACGCGCCCAGCGCCATCCGGGTGGCCGGGCGGGCGGCGGTGATCCGCCGCATCTCCATCGCGCCGAAGGCGAAGTCGGTCGCGGTGCGGTCGTCGTCGACCCTGAGCCCGGCGTACAGATGTTTCAGACGTCCGGGATCGACGGCGCGCCGCGTCGGGCCGAACCGCAGCGTGTGCTCGTCGGCGAGGAGTTGCCGCCTGCTCCACCACCGCACGGGCGGCCAGCTCAGCCGGAGCTGGACCCCGCGCGGGGTGGTGGCGAACACGCAGCCGGTCAGCCGCAACCGCCCGGGGTCGGGCACACCCGCCAGATGGCATCCGGCCAGATCCACGCCCGTCAGGGAGAGCCGGTCGACGTCGAGCCGCTCCAGGGAGAGGACCCGGACCCGTCCGGCGCGGCGGACCACGCTCGCCTGGCCGCGGGAGACGAGCCCGCGCAGGTCCACGTCGGCGTCGTCCAGCCGCAGCACCAGGCGCCCCGTGACCTGGGCGTTGCGCAGGTCGATCAGGCACCCGGACGCGTCGATCTCCAGCTTGCCGTCCGTACGCGCCCCGGCGAGCACAAGGCGCCCGGCGACCGACGAGGGGGACAGGAAGGCGCCGCCGGCGAACCGGGCGCCCTCGAACGCGGCCGCGCCGTCGAAGGCCGACCTGGACAGGGAGACGGCCTTTCGGAATCTGGCGCCACGAAACCGGGCCTCACCGTGGAACCGGGTGCCGTCGAACGAGGTGAACCCGGTGAAATCGGCCTGGTCGAAGGAGGCGGACGACAGGCACGCGTCGCCGAAGAGCGCGTCGCTGCCCACCCTCACCCGGTCGAAGGACGCGTGGCCGTGGACGCGGGCGCCGTGCATCGACAACTCGCGGGCGAACGCGGTCTCCGCGAAGGAGACGTTGCCGGTGAACCTGGACCCGAAGAACGACGCGAGGCCGTCGAAGCGGGCGCGGGCGAACGACGCGTCGCCGAGGAACTCCACCCCGGCGAAACGGGCGGGAGAGGTGAAGCGCGCCAGGTCGAACCGGGCCCGGCCGAGAGATCGGCAGGTCGCGGCGAGCACGAGGTCGAGCAGTTCCGCGCCGACCAGGGTGCCGCGCAGGTCGACGCCCTGCCCGGGAGAGAGGGCCCGAAGGCGCGAATCCAACTCGTCGGGGCCCAGGTGGGCCAGGCAGCGTCCGTACGGCTGATGGGCGGCGCCGGCACATCCGTCGTGGGCGCACGTGATCCAGCCGACGTCGAGGAAGCTCGGGGGCATGGAGGAGTCATACCCACATTCACGGGCGTCCGGGATCGATGACGTCCCGCTTGCCGCGGTCCAGGTGCTCCGTGCCGGGAACCCGCGGATAGCGCAGGTCGAAGACGGGACGCTCGGACCTGATCGGCGGGATGGTGAGGAAGTTGTGACGTGGCGGCGGGCATGACGTGGCCCATTCCAGGGAGTTGCCGAACCCCCATGGGTCGTCCACCCGCACCCGTCTCCCGTGCCGTGCCGTACGCCAGACGTTGTAGAGGAACGGCAGGGTCGAGATGCCCAGGAGGAACGCCCCGCAACTGGAGACGACGTTCAGCGTGGTGAAGCCGTCGGACGCGGCGTAGTCGGCGTAGCGGCGTGGGAAGCCGTCCACGCCGAGCCAGTGCTGGACGAGGAACGTCATCTGGAAGCCGACGAACAGGCTCCAGAAGTGGATCTTTCCGAGCCGGTCGTCCAGCATCTTCCCGGTGAGCTTGGGCCACCAGAAGTAGAAACCGGCGAACATCGCGAAGACCACGGTCCCGAAGACCGTGTAATGGAAGTGGGCCACGACGAAGTAGGTGTCGGTGACGTGGAAGTCCAGCGGCGGTGAGGCGAGGATGACGCCGGTGAGGCCGCCCAGCAGGAACGTCACCAGGAAGCCGACGCAGAAGAGCATCGGCGTCTCGAAGCTCAGGTGGCCGCGCCACATCGTGCCGGTCCAGTTGAAGAACTTGATCCCGGTCGGCACCGCGATCAGGAAGCTCATCAACGAGAAGAACGGCAGAAGCACCTGCCCGGTGGCGAACATGTGGTGCGCCCACACTGTCATGGACAGCAGCGTGATCGAGATCGTCGCGCCCACCATGCCGACGTAGCCGAACAGCGGCTTACGGCTGAACACCGGGATGACCTCGGTGATGATCCCGAAGAACGGCAAGGCGATGATGTAGACCTCGGGATGCCCGAAGAACCAGAACAGGTGCTGCCAGAGGATCGCTCCGCCGGTCTCCGGATGGAAGACGCGGCTGCCCATCTTCCGGTCGATCTCCAAGACGATCAGGGCCGCCGCCAGCACCGGGAACGCCAGGAGCGCCATGACCGAGGTCAGCAGGATGTTCCACGTGAAGATCGGCATCCGGAACATCACCATGCCGGGCGCGCGCAGCCCGATGATCGTGGTGACGAAGTTGACCGCGCCGAGGATCGTCCCGAGACCGGACAGGGCGAGGCCCATGATCCACAGATCGACGCCGTGGGACGGGCTGAACTGGATGAGCGACAGCGGGGCGTAGCCGGTCCATCCGTACGCCGCGGCGCCCCCCGCGGTTCCGAAACCGGCCAGCACCATGATCCCGCCGAACAGGAACAACCAGTACGCCACGGCGTTCAGGCGGGGAAATGCGACGTCCGGCGCCCCGATCTGCAGCGGCATGATCGCGTTGGCGAAACCGGCGAACAACGGTGTCGCGAAGAGCAGCAGCATGATCGTGCCGTGCATGGTGAAGAACTCGTTGTACTGCTGGTTGGTCACGAACTGCAGTCCGGGTGCCGCCAGCTCCGCCCGGATGATCATCGCGAACAGGCCGCCGATCAGGAAGAAGCAGAAAGACGTGATGAGGTAGAGATGCCCGATCACCTTGTGGTCGGTGGTGGCCAGCCAGGAGATGAGCCGGGCCCCGGTCCGGATCCGCTCCTTGGGCGCCGGGCGCGAGGCTTGCGTGGTCATGGCGTCTCCTGTCCCCGAAAAGGAGGCTTCCAGCCGTCATGTACCCGTCCGGCCACGGATGGAATGCTGGGCAGTGGGCAAGGGGTTATGCCCGCTGAGACGCAGACGAAAGGAGTCGCCGATGGCGACCATCGAGGTAACCGAGAAGAACTTCAACGAGATCGCCGACAAGGGCATCGTGCTGCTGGACTTCTGGGCGTCGTGGTGCGGCCCCTGCCGTACGTTCGCCCCGATCTTCGAGAAGGCGTCCGAGCAGCACGACGACATCACGTTCGGCAAGATTGACACGGAGGCTCAGCCCGGTCTGTCCGAGGGGTTCGACATCACGGCGATTCCCACGATCATGGCGATCAGGGACGGCATCGTGGTGTTCGCCCAGCCCGGCGCCCTGCCCGCTCCGGCGCTCGACGACCTGATCAAGCAGCTTCGGGGGCTCGACATGGACGCCATCCGCGCCGAGATCGAAGCGGAGATGAAGCAGAAGTAGGCGCGTCCCGGGCCGCCGACGCGGCCGGGCTCTTCGAACGGCAGGCCTGCCCTGGCCGGCCTGCCACGGCTGATCGCACGGCCCCGCCGAGGGCCGCCGGTTCATGAGTGTGCGCTCGGAACCGGCGGCTCAGTGTCGACCGTTTTCAGCCGCGCGCCCGCCGTTCAGGACCGCCCGCGGTTCAGGACTGCGAGCGGTACAGCTCCGCGACGCGGAAGGCCAGGTCGAGCGACTGGCTGCGGTTGAGGCGCGGGTCGCAGGCGGTCTCGTACCGCAGCGACAGATCCTCTTCCACGATCGGGTGCCCGCCGCCCACGCACTCGGTCACGTCGTCACCCGTGAACTCGATGTGGATGCCGCCCGGGTGCGTGCCCAGCGCGCGGTGCACCTCGAAGAATCCGGCCACCTCGTCGAGCACGTCGTCCAGGTGGCGGGTCTTGTGGCCGCTCGGCGCCTCGAAGGTGTTGCCGTGCATCGGGTCGCAGATCCACGCCACTGTGGCACCGCTCGCGGTGACCTTCTCCACGAGAGTCGGCAGGGCCTCGCGGACCTTGCCCGCGCCCATCCGGCTGATGAAGGTGAGCCGCCCGGGCTCGTTGTCCGGGTTGAGCTTCTCGACCAGCGTGAGCGCCTCCTCGGGCGTCGTCGTCGGCCCGAGCTTCACCCCGATCGGGTTCTGGATGCGGCTGAAGAACTCCACGTGGGCTCCGTCGAGCTGCCGGGTGCGCTCGCCGATCCAGACCATGTGCGCCGACACGTCGTACGGCAGGCCGGTCCGGGAGTCGACCCTGGTGAGCGCGCGGTCGTAGTCGAGGATCAGCGCCTCGTGCGAGGAGTAGAAGTCGACCGTGTGGAACTCGTCGGGCTCCGGGCCGCAGGCCCGCATGAACGCGAGGGCCTGGTCGATCTCACGGGCGAGCTGCTCGTAGCGCCGTCCGGCAGGGGACTCGGCCACGAAGTCCTGGTTCCAGGCGTGCACCTGGCGCAGGTCGGCGTAGCCGCCCTTGGCGAACGCGCGGGCGAGGTTCAGCGTGACGGCCGAGGAGTGGTAGGCGCGCAGCAGGCGGCCCGGATCCGGCGTGCGGGCCTCGGCGGTGAAGTCGAAGCCGTTGACCATGTCGCCCCGATAGGCGGGCAGCTCCAGACCGTCGCGGATCTCCGTGTTCTTGGAGCGCGGCTTGGCGAACTGCCCCGCCAGGCGGCCGATCTTGACGACCGGGATCTTGGCGGCGTACGTGAGCACGATCGCCATCTGCAGCAGCGTCTTGAGCTTGTTCCGTACGTTGTCGGCGGTGGCGCCGGAGAAGGTCTCCGCGCAGTCGCCGCCCTGCAGCACGAAGGCCTCACCGCGGGCCACGGCCGCGAGGCTCGCCTTCAGCTGGTCGCACTCTCCGGCGAACACCAGCGGCGGCAGCCCCTGAAGCTCGGACACGACCTTGTCGAGTTCGCCGCGGTCGGGCCAGTCCGGCTGCTGGGCCGCGGGCAGGTCACGCCAGGAATCGAGATTGATTGCGCTCACGACATACCAGGCTATTGCACACGGTCAGTGAAGACGGACGTCATGTCCACGTAGTGAGATCACGTTGATGACGTCGAGGGGCATTCGCCGGTGGTTTCGCCGCGATATCGATTCGAGATCTCCTCCGGAGTCTCCTGTGGGGTGTTCTGAAGCGTCTGATGTGGAAACGGCGTATGTGGGTAATGAGGGCGAAATGAACGTACTCGTGACCATGAACGCCGGAAGTCCCGGCCAGCTCCGCGACCCGCGTGCCCCGGCCGCGCACCCGGCCCGGCGTCGTGAACTCTCCGGAGACCCGATCAGCCGGGAGGAATCGCGACAGTACGTGCCCGATCTGGAGTATCGGCCGCCATGCGCACGCTGAGACAGGCGTTTCGCATGGCGGCGGAGAACGTCAACGCAGGACGTTCAGGGCGCGGGTGAGGGAGTCCGCCGTGCGCGTGCGGAGAGGCGCGTAGGACTCCTCCGGATACTGGCGGGGGCCGTTCTCCACCAGCATGATCAGGTAGAGGTAGGTCCGGTAGAGGGCGTCGCGGATCCGCGCCTCCGGGCCGGTCGCCAGGGTGCCTCCGGCCTCCCGGTAGCCGGCGAGCAGCGGGTCGTCGTCCCGCAGTTCCGCGAAGATCGTCGGTGTGACGAAGTCGGCGAGGGGATCGCCCCAGAAGGCCCGCTCGTGGTCGATGAGCGCCTGGATCCGCGGCCTGCCCCCCGCGCCACCGTCGTCGCCACCATCGTCGCCACCGTCCACGCCGGACAGGAACACGTTGCCCGGCCAGATGTCGAAGTGGACGAGCGCGGGCCGGGTCACCTGGTCCAGCGCGTACGCGTTGGAGTGGACGAGGCCGGCGATCTCCAGGAGCGAGGCCGGCAGCGGCGTCGCGTACCGTACGGCGTCATCGAGGATCGCCCCCACCATGACGAGGAACGCCTCCCGCCAGCTCGGCCCCGTCAGGCCCGCGTACGGATAGCCGAAGACGCCGTCGCCCGGGATCGTATGCAGCAGGGCGAGGTGGTGGCCGAGCTCGAACCTGAGGGTGTTCTCGTGGTCGGGGCCGAGCGTCGCCCGGTTCCACGGCACGCCGTCGAGAGCCGACAGGATCAGGTAGTCGCCGCCGACGAGGGGATCGTCGTAGCCCGCGTACAGCAGGTCCGGGAGGGGCACGCCGGAGCCGGAGGCCAGGTGGTACACCATGGCCTCGGTCCGCAGCAGATCACGCTCGTAGGTCAGGAGCTCAAGGTCGGGGGGAGGGCCGACCTTGAGTACCACCTGGCGCCCGTCCTCCAGGCCGAGGCGCCACACGGCGTTGGCGAACCCGTCCGGGAGCTCCTGCGCCGACACGATCCCCGTGCCGAGCGCGTCGAGGACCAGGGCGTCGAGCTGGGCGGGGGACAGCCGCCGCTTCGTCTTGCTATCCATTTGTGTTTCCCGCTGTCAGGTCAGAAGGCCGTTATCGTCCACCTGGCCTCGTGCGTGTCCCCCGGCTTGAGCACGACGAGGTCGGTGCCCGAGTTGAAAGCGTCCGGCGGGCAGGTCATCGGCTCCACGGCCACGCCCCGGTGGCCGAGTCCGGTGCCCGTGCAGACCTGCGCCCAGGGCATCACCGCGGGATCCCAGGAGATCTCCACCCCGCCCTCCGGCCCGCGCAGCCGGACCCGGCCCGCGGTCAGGCCGGTGAAGGCGTGGTCGATCGCGGTGGCGCCGAGCGCGCGCGGCTGCCGGAAGTCGTACGGCGTGCCCGAGACGTCCTCCAGGGCACGCGGGCGGAGCAACTCGTCCGTCGTCAGCACCTGCCCGGCGGGGAGGTCGAGTTCGTACGCCTCGACGTCCGGACCGGCGAGCAGCCACGGGTGCGGGCCGCAGCCGTACGGCGCGGCGTTCGTGCCGACGTTCTCCGCGGTGACCGTGGTGACCAGGCCGCTCGCCGACACGTCGTGGCGCACCTGGAGAGCCAGGCGGAACGGGTAACCGGACGTCGGCTCGATGGTGTGCGTGAGCCGGACGAAGCCGTGGTCGTCCTCGGCGGCGAACAGCTCGGCCACGGTCCACGGCACGTCGGCGACGAAACCGTGCAGGGCGTTCCCCCGGTCGGGCTCGTTGACCGGGAGCTCGTGGTGCTCGCCCTCGAAGTCGTACGCCGCGCCCGCGACGCGGTTGGGCCAGGGGGCGAGCAGGGTGCCGCTGTAGTAGGGGATCGGCCCATCCTCAGGCCAGCTCGTCACCAGGTCGCGGCCGTCGTGCCGGAGAACCCGCAGGGCGGCGCCCCGAGGGCTGATCTCGGCCTGGTAGCCGCCACCGAGGATTTCGTACTGGGCCACGGGGGATGTCCTTTCGCCAGGGAACGGTCATATCAGCGTAAGCGAGCCCAATCATCACGTATGGCCGGTGATACGCCGGAGTGGTGGGAGCGCTCCCATAGCGGGTAAGATTAAGCTGCTTTTGGCGGTAGAGTCAACTAACTAATCTCGCCTCACCGACGAAATCGCCGCACCGACGAAGGAGAATCGTTGATCGGTCACCTGCAGTGCGTTGTGCTGGACTGCCCCGAGCCTCTCGCGCTCGCCGGCTTCTATCGTTCGCTGCTCGGCGGCGAGGTGAACCGGCCCGATCCCCGCTGGGTGCTCGACGATGACTGGGCGACGCTGCACACCGGCTCCGGAATGGTTCTCGCGTTTCAGCGCGTGCCCGAGTACCGGCCGCCGCGCTGGCCGGACCCGGCCTTTCCCCAGCAGTTCCACCTGGACATCGATGTCGCGGACGTCGACCGAGCGCACGAGCAGGTCGTCGCGCTCGGCGCCGCGTCGCTGGACCCGGGCGACCTGGACCCGGGCGAGACCTTGGACTGGCGAGTCTATGCCGACCCGGCCGGCCACCCCTTCTGCCTCGTCCGAGGCTGACCGGGTGGCCCGGGGTCAGCGCACCTCGCCGGACTTGATGACGTCCCGGTACCAGAGGGCGCTGTCCTTGGGAGTGCGCTTCTGGGTCTCGTAGTCGACGTGCACGATGCCGAAGCGCTGGCTGTAGCCCTCGGCCCACTCGTAGTTGTCCAGCAGCGACCACACGTGGTACGCCTCGACGCGGGCGCCTGCCGCCATCGCACGGTGCATCGCGGTCAGGTGGTCGCGCAGATAGCCGATCCGCTCCGTGTCGCGTACCCGCCCGTCGGGGCCGGGGGCGTCCACGGTGGCCAGGCCATTCTCGGTGATCACCAGCGGCACGCCGCCGTAGTCCCTCTTGAGGCGGACCAGGATGTCGTGGAAGCCTTCGGGATAGATCTCCAGCCACTCCGCCTGCGCCCTCGGGTGCGTGAAGACCCGCTCGCCCTCGCCGTTCACGAAGATCGGCGTGTAGTACTGCACGCCCAGCAGGTCGATCGGCTCGCTGATCGTGGCGAGGTCGCCCTCCTGGATGTGGTCGCGCATCGGGCCGCGCTCCGCGATCCACGCCATGGTGTCCTCGGGGTAGTGCCCCTTGAAGATCGGGTCGAGGTACAGGCGGTTCTCCAGGCCGTCCCGGTGGCGCGCGGCGGCGAGCGCCTCCGGGCTCTCATCGGCCGGATAGGACGGGTGCAGGTTCAGCGCCGGGCCGATGCGCCGCCCGGGGTGCCCGGCGTGCAGGCGCCGCGAGGCGAGCCCGTGCCCCAGCAGCAGGTGGTGCAGCGCGACGAACGCCCGCGCGTCGTCCTTCACCCCGGGAGCATGGATGCCCTCCCGGTAACCGCAGTCCACGACGGTCTTCGGCTCGTTGATCGTCACCCAGTCCCTGACGTGCAGGGCGCCGAACACGATCTCGGCGTAGTCGGCGAACCGCTCCGCCGTGTCCCTGTTCTCCCAGCCGCCCCGGTCCTGGAGTTCCTGAGGGAGGTCCCAGTGGAACAGCGTGGCCATCGGCCGGATGCCGCGCTCCACCAGCCCCTCGACCAGCCGCCGGTAGAAGTCCAGGCCCTTCTGGTTGGGCACGCCGGAGCCGGACGGCTGGATCCGGGGCCAGGCGATCGAGAACCGGTAGCTCTGCAGGCCGAGCTCCGACATGAGGTCGAGGTCCTCGGCGTAACGGTGGTAATGGTCGGCTCCCGGCTCCCCGGTGTCGCCGTCACGCACGTTCCCCGGGACGGCGCTGAAGGTGTCCCACACGGACACGCCGCGGCCGTCCTCGGTGGTCGCGCCCTCGATCTGGTACGCGGCGGTGGCGGCGCCCCAGACGAAGTCCGATGGAAATCTCGCCGGTGAATTCATCAGGCTGGTCCAATTCTCACGTATTGAAATGTCCGGGGTTTTCCAGTGCTATCCGGAGTGCGCCGAGAAATTCCGCCGCTTCCCGTCCGTTGATGAAACGATGGTCGTAGGAAAGTCCCAATCCGCAGATTTTCCGTACGGCGAAGCCGTCGCCTTCCTGGACCACCTCGGGACGCGGCGCGGTCAGCGCCAGCGCGCACGTCTGGCCGGGGAAGACGATGGGCGCCGCCATGACGATGCCGTCGTACGTGTGCAGGGTGAGCGTGATCGCGCCGCCCCGGAGGTCGCGCTCCCGGAAGCTCCCTTCGAGCGCCGTACGGCGGAAGCCGGTCAGGTCCCGCGCGATCTCGGCGACGGAGCGGCCGGCCGCGTCCCGGACGACCGGGATGAACAGCCCCTTGCCCACGTCGACCGTCACGCCGACGTCCGCGCCGGCCGCACGCCGGGCACGCAGACCGTGCGGGCCGGGGGCCGGCGACGCGAAGAAGAGCGGGAAGACGTCGAGGAGCCCGCCCACGGCCTTGACGACCAGTTCGGGCACCCCGACGAGGACCCGGTGCCGCCGGGTCAGGTCACGGGTGACCGGCAGCGCGTCGGTCACGTCGACGTTCATGAGGGTGAACGCCGACGGGATCTCCCGGCGTGACCGCTCGACGACCTCCGCCGTCCGCCGCTGCGCCCGGGACAGCGCGATCAGCTCGCCCGTGTCGTGCTCATCCCGTACATCCGGCGGCTGCTCGCCCGTCGCCCCGCCGACCGGGCCGGCGACGAGCCCTTCCAGGTCCGCGCGCCTGACGACCTTCCTGCCGAGCGCGCGGATCCGATCCGGTGAGATGCCCAGCTCGTCGATCAGCCTCCGCGCGGGCGCGGTGATGACGATGTCGTCCCCGCCCGTGCCCGCGGGAGGATCACCGCCGGGCGGTTCGTCGCCGGGCGGTTCGTCGCCGGGCGCGAACAGCCGGGCGATGGTCTGACCGGGGGCGCACTCGGCTCCCTCCCGGACGAGCCGCCGCAGCACGCCCGCCTCCTCGGCCGCCAGTTCCTCGACCGTCTTGGAGGTCTCCACCGTGACGAGAGGGTCCCCGGCCCGTACGGCGTCGCCGTCCTTGGCCAGCCACTCCACGAGGACGTACGCCGCATCGTTGTTGTTGAGCTTCGGCACCCGGAAATCGCTCATGAGAGGGCCTCGCGTACGGCGGTCTGGATGTGGCCGGCCTGCACCAGCACGTCACGTTCGAGATGAGGAGCGGCGGGGATGACGCTGTCCGCCGAGTTGACCAGGGTGATCGGGCGGCGCAGCCCGGACCACAGCCGCGGGTAGAGCACACGCGCGACCTCGGCGCCCCACGTGCCGCCCTCGGTGCCGTCGTCGATCACGCAGACGTGCCGCGCCTCCTCCAGGTCGGGGAGGTGCGGAACCGGGTAGAGCTGGGCGGGGACCAGCAGCTCGCAGACCAGCTCGTCCTCCAGGAGCAGCGCCCGCATGGCGTCCAGCGTCCGGTGGACCAGCCCGCCGTGCGTGATGAGTGTGCAGTCGGGCTCCGCCGTACCGTCGAGGAAGACCCGTGCGGTGTCGCCGGCGAGCTCGAACCTGAACAGGTCGTCCAGGCGGTACATGTGCCGGGTGTAGAGCACCTTGTCCTCGAAGAACAGGCACGGCCGGTCCAGGGAGAACATCCGGGCGAACAGCTCGGCCGCGTCGTGGAACGGGGTCATCTCGAACAGCGAGAGGCCGGGCACCCCGATGAAGTGCTTCTGCAGGCTCTGGCTGTGCGTCGGGCCGTAGCCACGGTTGCCGCCGGTCGGGCAGCGCACGATGAGCGGCACGGGCACGGGCCTGCCGTACATGGTGGTGGACTTGGCGGCGAAGTTCGTGATCTGGTCGAACGCCAGCGCCACGAAGTCGGAGAACATGATCTCGACGATGGCCTTGTCCCCGGCGAGCGCCAGTCCGGCGCCGACGCCCGCGATGGCGCCCTCACTCAGCGGCGTGGACCTGACGCGGGAGCCGAACCGGCTGGACAGCCCCCGGGTGACCTTGAACGCCCCGCCGTACGGGTCGGAGATGTCCTCACCGAGCAGGTGCACGGCCGGATCGAACTCCATGAGGTCGTGCAGGGCCTGGTTGAGGTGCTCGGAGACCCGCGTCACGGCCGCTCCTGGAACGCGGGCGGAGGGACCACGAGGGGACGGGCGGTGACCTCGGCGGTGACCTGTCGCACCAGCGCGAGTTGCTCCCGGTCGATCCGGCCGAACCGCTCGGGGTCGGCCTCGGCGTAGCGGGCGTACCAGTCGGACTCGCGTGCCCGCTGGATCTCCGCCGGTGAGCGGGTGTCGTCGCCCTTGCTGTGCGGGCCGATCCGGTGCGTGACGAACTCGACGACCAGCGGCGACGGCTCGGCCCGCACGGCGTGGACCAGCGGGGCGAGGCCGGCCCGGATCTCCTCGACGTCGGCGGAGGTGACCCGGTGATGGCGCACGCCGAACGCGGCCGCCCGGGCGCCGATCGTCCCGGCGAGCTGCGCGGACGTCGGAGTGGACTGGGCGATGCCGTTGTGCTCGACCACGACGAGGAGGGGGAGGCGCCACAGCAGGGCCATGTTCAGCGCCTCGTAGACGGCGCCCTCCCCCCACGTGCCGTCGCCGATGTAGGCGCAGGCGAGCGCTCCGGAGCCGGCGAGCTTCAGCGCCACGCCGGTCGCCACGGGCAGGCTCTCGCCCTGGACCCCGGTGGACAGGAACCGCCGGTGGTAGAGGTGCTGGCTGCCGCCGATCCCGCCGCACACCGCGCCCTCACGTCCCATGATCTCCGCGAGCAGCCCGTACGGCTCCGCGTGACGGGCGAGGAAGTGCCCGTGTCCCCGGTGGTTGCTGAACACGAAGTCGTCGTCCCGGAGCAGCGGCGTCAGCGCGACGGGGATGTACTCCTGCCCCAGACACGTGTGCGTCGTCCCGCTGACCGCTCCCTGCTCGAAAAGCCGGAGCAGCGCCAGCTCGAAGTGCCGGATGAGCAGCAGCGACCGGAGGTCCTGATCCGAGGGGGGTGGCCGCAGGCTCGGAGGCGGTGCAGCGGTGACGATCACGGGTGGTGCGCTCCTGGGCGTCGGCGATCGAAGACGCGCTCAACCACGGCACGGCCGTTCACGGCCACACGTGTTCCTTGGGAGCGCTCCCACCGGAGCGTAGATTCGAGAGGGATCGCTGTCAATCCCCGAAGTGATGAGGTGGGCTCGCTGTTTCACCTGCCCATTCCGTGAACTGCGGAAATATCACCACTTTTAGGCTTTATTCGGTAATAACGGACTGAAACATCCATGACACTTGACGAACCAAAGGCGTAATCTCTAGCCTCCACTGCCGTGGGAGCGTTCCCACTCACATTGCCGACGTCCGGGTCCCACAGCGCGAGCGGCAGCGACCCTCCGTGCCGCGGCGATCGACTCGGTGTCGTCGGTACGGCACAGCACCGCACCACCGCACACAGCACCCGCACGCAGCACTGCCTCGAACGTCTGCCGTCAACGTCGCCGTCAGCATCGTCGCCAGCATCAGTCCATCTGATCAACCGTACTGATCACCGCACCGTTCAGAACGTCGTCAGCGCGTCGTCACCACGCGGCGCCGTCACGCATCGTCGTCGGCATCGTCGTCGGCGTCGGCCGCCGGCACGTTCGCCGCGTCCGCGCGGCAGCACTGGCGGAACCGGTCGCAAGGGGAATGTCATGTCAAGAACGCTGGAATCCGCCGAGGTGGCGGCATCGTGACGCGGACCGGGCTCTCACCGGCGAAACAGGCACTGCTCGCCCAGCGGCTGAAGGTGGCGCAGGCGGCCACCGTGACGGTGCCGCCGCGCCCGCCCGGCACCCTTCCACCGCTCTCGCACGCCCAGGAGCGGCTGTGGTTCCTTGAGCAGTACGCCCCGGGAACCACCGCGTACACCGTCGCCTTCGCCGTCCGGCTGGACGGCGAAATCGACGAGGACGCGTTCGACCGGGCACTCACCGACGTCGCGCGGCGTCACGAGAGCCTCCGCACCCGGTTCGTCACCACGGACGACGGCACACCCGAGATCGTCGTGGACGCGGAGCCGGTGGTCGAGCTGCGGCTGTCGGACGACACCGCCGCGGTACGCGAGGAACTGGACCGGCCCTTCGACCTCGAGACCGGTCCGCTGCTCCGCGCCCTCCTGGTCCGGCTCGGCCCGGCCGAGAACGCGCTGCTGCTCACGATGCACCACACCGTCACCGACGGCTGGTCCTGCGACATCGTGGTGGAGGAGCTCCTCGCCCTGCACGAGGCGTACCGGACCGGGACCGCCGCCGGTCTCGCGCCACCGCCGGCGCAGTACGGCGACTACGCGCTCTGGGAGCGGGGGCGGTCCCACGACGACGACATCCGCTACTGGCGGGAGCGGCTGGCCGGGCTGGCGCCGCTGGAGCTGCCCACCGACCTGCCGCGTCCGCCCGAACAGGGATGGGACGGCGCCGCCCACGGACTGGAACTGGACCGCGAACTCGGCGACGCGCTGGCGGAACTGGGCAGGGCGCACGGCGCGACGCCGTACATGACGCTGCTCGCCGCGTTCCAGGTGCTGCTCTCCCGCTACTCCGGGCAGCACGACTTCGCGGTGGGCTCACCCGTCTCCGGACGCGACCTGCCGGAACTGGAACGGGTGGTCGGGCTCTTCATCAACTCGCTGCCGATGCGGGCCGACCTGTCCGGCGACCCGCCGTTCACCGAGTTGCTCGCCCGGGTGCGGGAGACCGCGCTCGACGCCTACGCGCACCAGGAGCTTCCCTTCGACCGGCTCGTGGGCGAACTCGGCGTCGAGCGCGACGTCAGCAGGTCACCGGTCTTCCAGGTGATGTTCGCGCTGCAGAACTACCGGTCGGCGCCGCTGCGCACCCAGGGGCTGGGCATGTCGGCGTACCCGATCGAGGTGTCCGCCACCCGGTTCGACCTCGCCCTCTACCTGATGGAGACCGGGGAGGGCCTGCGCGGGAACATCACCTACCGCACCGAGTTGTTCACCGCCGAGACGATCCGGCGGATGGCCGCCTGCTTCGAGCGACTGCTCCGGTCGATCGTCGCCGATCCCGGCGCGCGGACGTCCGAACTGGAGATCCTCCCTCCGGAGGAACTCGGCCGAGTGCTGGCGTTCGGCGCGTCCGCGCCGGTCCCACCGGTCCCGCCGTTCGACGGTGTGCTGCTGCATGAGGTGATCGCGGCACAGGCCGCGCGCACCCCCTCGGCCACGGCCGTCGTCTCCGGCGACGTCTCGCTCACGTACGCCGAGCTGGACCTGCGGGCCGAGCGGCTCGCGCGCCGCCTGCGGGGGCTCGGCGCGGGGCCGGACGACCGGGTCGCGATCTGTCTGGAGCAGTCGGCCGGGCTCGCGGTCGCGGTCCTCGGCGTGCTCAAGTCGGGCGCGGCCTACCTGCCGCTCGATCCCGAGCACCCGGCCGAGCGGCTCGCCTACGTCCTGGCCGACGCCGGTGCCGGGATCGTGGTGACCAGCGCCGACCTGCGGGACCGCCTCCCCGACGACGTGATCCCGGTCCTCCACGAATCGGACGGCACGGAGGGTGGCACGGGGAGCGGTGGCGCGCGCGGCATCGCGGACGGAAGCCGGGAGGCCGACGGCGTCCGGGGCGCCCCGGACGACCTGGCGTACGTGATCTACACGTCCGGCACCACCGGGCGGCCCAAGGGGGTGGGGGTCCAGCACCACGAGGTCCTCGTCTACCTCGCGGGCGTCAGGGAACGGCTCGGCGTCGAGCCGGGGTCGTCCTTCGCGCTGCTCCAGTCGCTCGCCTTCGACTTCGGCGTGACGGTGTTCTACCTGTGCCTGATGACCGGCGGCACGCTGCACCTCGTCCCCTCCCGTACGGCGGGGCCCGAGCTGGCGGAGACGTTCCGCCGGGTCGGGGTGGACTACCTCAAGATCACTCCGTCGCACCTGGCCGCGCTGCTCGCGGACGCCGAACCCGCCGAACTGCTGCCCGCGAAGCTCCTGCTCCTCGGCGGTGAGGCGGCGCCGCGCGGATGGGCGGGCGAACTGGCCGCGCTGGGCAGGTGCCGGGTGGTCAACCACTACGGGCCCACCGAGGCTACGGTCGGTGTGACCACCTACGAGGTCACGCCCTCTCCGCCGCCTCCGGCCGTCTCCACGCACCCGGCGGCCTCGGTCTCATCGACGAGCCTTCCGATCGGGTCCCCGCTTCCGGGAGCGCGGGTGCACGTGCTCGACGAGCGGATGCGGCCGGTCCCGGTCGGCGTGCCCGGCGAGATCTACCTCGGCGGCGACCGGCTGGCACGCGGATACCTCGGCAAGCCCGGCCTGACCGCCGACCGTTTCGTCCCCGACCCGTACGGCGGGCCCGGGGCGCGCATGTACCGCACCGGAGATCTCGGCAGGTGGTCACCCTCGGGCGACCTGGAGTTCCTCGGCCGCCGCGACCTCCAGGTGAAGATCCGCGGCTACCGGGTGGAGCTGGGCGAGGTGGAGTCCGTGCTCGCGGACCACCCCGACGTGGCCCAGGCGGTCGTCGAACCCCGTGGCGAGCAGCTCGTCGCCTATCTGGTCGGCCATGCCGTCCCCGACCGTCCCGTCGCGCGGGCCGAGGGACCGGACGCGATCGAGATGCGCGCCTGGCTGGCCGAACGGCTGCCCGCCTACATGATCCCGGTCAGGTACGCGTGGCTCGACGTGCTGCCGCTCAAATCGCACGGCAAGGTCGATCGGGCCCGACTCCCCGAGCTCGGCGCCGAGGCTCCGGCCGCCCTCTTCGTCGCCCCGGCCACGCCGGCCGAGGAGACCGTCGCGGACATCTGGACGGACGTGCTCGACGTGGAGCGGGCAGGCGCGCTCGACGACTTCTTCACGTTGGGCGGCCATTCGCTGCTGGCCATGCGGGTGATCGCCCGGCTGCGCAAGGCGTATCCGGACCGCGCCGTCACCGTGCTCGACCTGTTCAAGCACCGGACCGTCCGCGAGCTCGCGCTGCTCCTCGAAACCGGGGACTCCGGCCCACGCACGCTGCTGCACCGGCTCACTCCCGCCAGGAAGGCCGCCTCCACCCTCGTCTGCGTGCCGTACGGCGGGGGCAGCGCCGTGGTCTACCAGCCGCTCGCCGACGCGCTGCCCGCCGACTGGGCGTTGTACTCGGTCGCCGTACCTGGTCACGAGCTGGGCGAGGAGGCCCGGCCGTTCGACGAGGTCGTACGCGACTGCGTGGCCGAGATCATCGAGATCACGGACGGCGCCTCCGGGCCGCTCGTGCTCTACGGGCACTGCGGGCTCGGCGTCATGCTCATCACCGAGATCGCCCGGCAGGTGGAGGCGACGGGACGCGAGGTGGAGGCGATCTACCTCGGCGGCATCTTCCCCTTCGCCAAGCCCGGTCGTGGTCTCGGCTGGCTCGGCACGCTGATGGACCGGCTGACCAGCGACCAGGGACGGGTCAACGCCCTCACCGCCGCCGGGCTCGACGTCGAGGATCTCGGCCGCGAGCAGATCCGGCTGATCGTCGAGAACCGGCGCGAGGGCACCCGCGCGGCCGAGCGGTACTTCACCCGGCTCTTCGAGGAGGAGGAAGCGGGAGTACGCGCGCCGATCATCTCGGTGGTGGGGGAGCGGGATCCGGCGGCCGAGTTCTACCAGGAGCGCTACCGCGAGTGGCACCGGATCACCGACACGGCGGCCTGCGTGGTGATCGACGAGGCCGGGCACTTCTTCATGCGCTACCGCGCCGCCGAGCTGGCCGAGATCATCACCGGCACGCACGCGGCGATCGCCTCGGGGCGTACGGCGCCGCTGGAAGGGCCGCTGGAACACGACGACGAGCGCACCTGGTGGCTGCAGGGCGTGTCGCGCGCACCGTCCGGTCCGGCGGACGGCCGGGCGGACGACCGGGCGGACGACCCGGTCCACGGTCCGGCGCGGCCGAAGGACGGCGCGGCGGCCCGATCGGGGCCGCCGCCGAGCATGCGCCGGTTTCTCCTGGTCGCGGCGGGCCAGCTCATCTCGATCACCGGCTCCGCGCTGACCGAGTTCGCCATCCCCATCTGGATCTATCTCACCACCGGGTCACTCGCCCGGTTCGCGCTGTTCGCCGTGCTCGGCCTGGTGCCCGGCATGCTGGCCGCGCCGCTCGCGGGCGCGATCGTGGACCGCTACGACCGCAGGAAGGTCATGCTCGCCGGAGACATCGGCGCGGGCGGCACCCAGCTCGTACTGGGCGTCCTGCTCTGGACCGGCAACCTCCAGGTGTGGCACGTCTACCCCCTGCTGGTCGGCCTCTCCGTCGCGCTGACCTTCCAGCGCCTGGCGTACGGCTCCGCCATTCCCCAGCTCGTGCCGAAGCGCTTCCTCGGCCACGCCAACGGCGTCGTGCAGATGGTCACAGGAACCGCGCAGCTCGTGGTGCCGCTGATCGCGGTCGGCCTGATGGCGGCGATCGGGCTTGAGGGCATCCTCGCGATCGACGTGGCGAGCTACGCGGTCGCCACGCTGATCGTGCTCTTCGTCCGCTTCCCGTCGTCGATGGCGTGGCGGCGCCGCGAGAGCATGCTCGCCGAGATGGCGGGCGGCATCCGGCACTCGTGGGGCAACAAGGGTTTCCGCGCGATGCTCGTCTTCTTCGCGGTGCTGAACGTGTTCCTGTCCCCGCTGTTCCTGATGATCTCGCCGCTCGTGTTGTCGTTCGCGTCGCTGGCCGACGTGGGCCGGGTGTCGTTCGCCGGAGGTCTCGGCGTCTTCCTCGGCGGGCTGGCGATGACCGCGTGGGGCGGGCCGCGGCGGCGCCGCCTGTACGGAGTGCTCGTCGCCACGCTCGCGCTGGCGGTGTTCTGCCTGCTGACCGGGCTCCGCGCGGACCTGGTGACGATCGCGGTGGGCGCGTTCGGCATGTCGCTCTGCCTGACCGTGCTGAACGGCGTCTACGCCACGATCATCCAGGTCAAGGTGCCGCAGCGGTTCCACGGCCGGGTCATCGCGCTCAACACGCTGGTCGCCTGGTCCACGCTGCCGATCGGGTTCGGCCTCGTCGCGCCGTACGGCACGGCGGTCTTCGAGCCGCTGCTCGCCCCGGACGGGCCGCTCGCGGGAACGGTCGGCCTGGTGCTCGGCACCGGCGAGGGGCGAGGGATCGGCCTCATGTACGCCTGCTTCGGCCTGGCCATCGCCACGATCGCGCTCGTCGCCATGCGGACCGGAGTGCTGCGGCGGTTCGACGCCGAGGTGCCCGACGCCCTGCCGGACGACCTGGTCGGAGTCCAGGCGCTCGGCGGCCGCGTACCGGGCGGGACCCGGCGCGACTCGAAGGAGGTGCCCGCATGAGGGGCCTGACCGCGTACACCGTTCCGGAGCTGCTGCGCATCCGCGCGGAACAGGAGCCGGACGGCGTGGCGATGATCGTCGACGGCCACGGGACGATGACGTTCGCCGAGTGGGACCGGCGGTCCACGGCGGTCGCCGGCGGGCTGGCCGGGCGCGGCGTCGCGCACGGGGACCGGGTCGCGCTGCTGTTCGGCAGCCGTGACTGGATCGACTTCGCCGTGGCGTTCTGCGGCGTGCTCAAGGCGGGCGCGGTCGCCGTGCCGCTGTCGGACCGCCTCGCGCCCGCCGAGACGCGCTACATGCTGGAACACTGCGCGGCCTCCGCCGTGCTGCACGGCCGGGATCTCGCCCCGCCGGACGGCGGTCACTGGGCCGCCGCCACGGCGGACGTCGAAATCGGTCCCGGAACCGGTCCCGGAACCGGTCCCGGAACCGGTGTCCGGCCCGCGGACCTGGCCCAGATCCTGTACACGTCGGGCACCACCGGGCGGCCGAAGGGGGTCGGCGCCAGCCACGCCAACCTGGCGTACGGATGCGTCACCCAGCCGAACCGCCGCAGGTTCGGGCACTCCCGTCACCTGCTGCACGCCTTCCCGATCGGGACCAACGCCGGTCAGACCATGCTGCTGAACGCCCTCGACGCGCGCCCGGCGGTCCTGACACCCGCCAGGTTCACGCCCGGCCGGTTCGCCCGGATGATCGAGACGTACCGGCCGGGCACCGTGTTCATGGTGCCGTCCATGGCGATCGAACTGCTCAACGCGGGGCTGCACGAGCGGCACGACATGTCCAGCGTGCTGCTGCTCGGCTCCGCCGCCGCCGCGCTGCCGCCCGCGCTCTCGGAGCGGCTGGCGGCGGCGTTCCCCAAGGCGACGGTGACCAACTACTACACGTCCACCGAGGCGGCGCCCGCCCAGACCATCATGATCTTCGATCGGGATCGGCCCGCCGCCCTGGGGCGGCCCGCGTTCGGCGGCGCGCTGCGCGTCACCGACGAGGCGGGAACCCCGCTGCCCGCCGGCGAGGTCGGGGAGGTCTGGATGCGGTCGCCCACCTCCACCCGCTCCTACTACGGCGACGCGGCCGCCAGCGCCCAGGCGTTCAGGAACGGCTGGGTGCGGATGGGCGACCTCGGCTACGTCGACGCCGACGGCTACCTCTATCTGGTGGACCGGGAGAGCGACGTGGTCAAGACCGGCGCCTTCAAGGTCTCCACGCTGCAGGTGGAGGCGGCGCTGTACGAGCACCCGCGGGTCGCGGAGGCGGCGGTGTTCGGCGTCCCGCACCCGGTGCTCGGGACCGCGCTCGCCGCCGCGATCGTGCCCAGGTCCGCCGGGCTGTCCGCGACCGAGGTACGCGCCTTCCTGATGGACCGGGTGGCCAGGCACGAGCTCCCCGAGCGGGTGTTCGTCGTCGACGACCTGCCCCGGAACCGGTCGGGAAAGGTGATCAAGAAGGAGTTGTCCGCGCTGCTCGGCGACTCCAGGCTCCATACGGAAGGCGATTGAGATGTCACTGACGCTCGTGGACGAGGGAGAGCAGGCCTCCCTCGCGCAACACGGCATGTGGATCACCGAGCGGATGGGGGCGGGCGGCCGGGTCTACCACATGCCGCTCGCCGTGTGGTTCGACGGCCCGCTCGACACCGACCGGCTGCTCTCCGCGTGCGGCGCGGTCGTCGAGGCCCACCCCGCGCTCGCGGCCGCCCTGGTCGAACGCGACGGCGCCCTCGGGAGGGTGCCCGCCGCCGTGGTCCCGCCCATCCGGTTCCAGGACGCCTCCGGGAGCGACCCCGCCGGGCTGATCGACCGCGAGACGGGCCTCGGGCTGGACCTGCGCACCGGGCCGCTCGCCCGTTTCACGCTCCTGCGCCTCGCCCCGGAACGGCACGTCCTCGTGTTCGTCGCCCACCACGCCGTCTTCGACGGCATGTCCAAGGACATCCTGGTGCGGGACCTCGCCGCCGCGTACGCGGGCAGGCCCCTGGCACCCCTCCCCATCACGTACGGCGACGCCGTCGCGGAGGAGAACGCGCGGGTGGCGGAGCGGCTCGACGCGGCGGCCGGGTTCTGGCGGAGCCGCTGGCGGGACCGCCAGGACCTGCTGCTCCCCGGGCTCACCACACCCTCGACCCGGGCCGCCGCGGGCGAGGCCGTCGACTTCGCCATCGGGCCGGACCTCGCCGCGACGGCCGAGAGGATCGGGGTCACCCGGTTCGAGCTGGTGCTGGCCGCGCTGCACACCCTGCTCCACGCGTACGGGAACGACGGGGCGGCCGTGGCCGTGGACGTCTCCACCCGCACCGAGCGGACGCGGGACCACATCGGGCTGTTCGTCAACGAGCTGCCGCTGACGGTCACGCCCGAGGGGGCGTTCGCGGGCCCGTTCGCCGGGCTGGCCCGCGCGGTGCGGGACGAGCTGCGCGCCGTCTACCGCTACCGGCAGGTCCCACTCGCCCGCGCGGTGGGCGGGGTGAGCCCGCGCACCGCGCTCACCCCGGTCTCGGTCAGCTACCGCAGGCGCGTCGGGGACGTCCCCGATTTCCCCGGTCTCGGCGTGTCCGTCGACTGGATGATGTTCAACCAGGCGGTCCGGGGCACCCTGCACCTCCAGATGGTGGACGGGCCGGACGGCGTCGCCGCGCGGTTCCAGTTCAATCCGGCGATCCTCGGGCGGGCGCACTGCCAGGCCGTGACCGGTCACCTGCTCACCCTGCTCGACGCGGTCGCGGCCCACCCCGACGCGGAGATCTCCGATCTGCCGCTGCCCGCCCCGGTGGGGGTGTCCGCGGCTTCACCGGCGCCCCAGGCTTCCCCGGTCCAGGCGGCCGGTACGGAGGCGGCAGGTACGGAGGCCGTGCCGTACGTCGAGGAGGTCGGCGAGATCTGGTGCGAGGTGCTCGGACGCACCGGCATCGGCCCGGACGAGGACCTGTTCGACCTCGGCGGCCACTCGCTGTCGATCACACAGATCATCGCGAAGGTCCGCGAGCGGATGGACGTCGAGCTGCCCTTCGACGTGTTCTTCGACGCGCCGACGATCGCCGGGGTCGCCGAGGAGATCGCCCGCATGAAGGAGGAGACATGCTGAGGGAACGCCTGGCCGAGCTGGTGTCCCAGGCCAGTGACGGGGAGCTCGCCGTCGCCGACATCCTCGCGGCGGACAGCGGCCTGCCCGCACTCGGCGTCACCTCGCTCACCTACCTGCGGCTGATCGACGCGATCGAGTCCGAGTTCGGATGCGACATCGACCTGGACGGCCCCTTCCTCGACACCCTCGACGGCCTCGCCGACCACCTGACCCGGCAGCTCGACGGCCGATGACCGGACACCAGGGCCTTCCCGGGCTGACCGAGCTCGCCCCGGAGACGGTCGAGTTCACCGGCGCGCGGGGCGGCGAGTACCCGCTGAGCTGGGGACAGCAGATGATCTGGAGCTCGACCCGGTGGCTGGACGACGGCGACCCGTACTTCAACCTGCCCTGGGCCCTGCCCATCAGTGCTCCGGGCGGAGGCGCGGGCGACCTCGCCGCCGTCCTGCGGGCCGTACGCCGTCTCGTCGAGCGGCACGAGACCCTGCGGACGGCCTACGTGGAGACGCCGGAGGGCATCGTCCAGCGGGTGAACCGCGCCGGACGGCTCACCGTCGGCGTGTACGAGGCCGCCGCCAAGCCGATGAGCGCGGCGCGGGCCCTCGCCGCGGACCTGGCCGCGACGGGATTCGACTACGCCGCCGAGTCGCCGATCCGTTGCGCCGTCGTGCTCGTCCGCGGACGGCCGCGCGCGCTCGCGCTGGCGCTGTCCCATCTGGCGCTGGACGGCTGGTCGCTGAACCTGCTCGCCGCCGAATGGCCGCGGCTCCTCGCCGGTGACGACCTGCCCGAGCCCGTACGGCAGCCGCTCGACCAGGCCGCGTTCGAGAGGGAGGGCGGGGGGGCCGCGCGCGGCGCGCAGGCGCTGCGCCACTGGCGGGCGGGCCTGGCGGCCGCGCCACGCTCCATGTTCGACTTCCCGACGAGGGAGCCCGAGGAGCCGCGGTTCGTCCGGTACGGGATGGAGTCGCTCGCCATGGCGGTCGCCGCCGAGACGCTGGCGGCGCGCTGCTCCGTCACCACCTCCAGCGTGCTGACCGTGGCGAGCGCCGCGCTGCTGGCCGCGCTGACCGGGCATCGGAAGGCGGCTTTGCAGCTCATCGTCTCCAACCGGCACGACCCCCGGATCCGGGACATGGCCGGTCCCGCCGCGCTCGACGGGCTCTTCGTGATCGACCTGGCCGCCGGCACGTTCTCGGACGCCGTACGCCGGGGGCATCGGCAGGCGATGGCCACCTACCGGAACGGGAACTACGACCCGTCCGCGGTGCGGGCCGTCCGGGACGAGGCGGCCGGGCGACGCGGCGCCGAACTCGACCTGGACGTGTTCTTCAACGACATCAGGCCGGACGGCCGCTGGCCGAACCTGCCGCCCGCCGACCCGGATGACCCCGGCACGCTGAGCACGCTGGCGGGACGGACCAGGACGTTCTTCGTCGGCGCCTACCCGAAGGTCAAGGCGCGCGCCTTCTTCGCCACCGGGGCGGCCACGGCGACATGCGAGTTCTTCGTCCTCGTCGACACGGCCTACCTGCCGAGGGAGACGGCAGAACGGATGCTGCTCGGCCTGGAGGCCCTGCTGGTCCGGGCGGCCACCGAGGAGGTGCCGCTCGACCGGGTGGCCGAGGTCTGCGGTGTCGCCCCCGTACGGCGGCCCGCCGGCTGGACCCTGATCGGCGACGACTGGGTGTGCCCGCCCGAGGGCGACGGCCGGCCGACCGGCGCCCCACCACTTGAGATGACTCGGAAGGTGACATGACCGACTCCCAGATGCGCGTGGTCGTCAACGGCGAAGAGCAGTACTCCGTCTGGTGGAGCGACCGCGAGCCGCCCCTCGGCTGGACGGCGACCGGGTTCGAGGGCTCCCGTCAGGAATGCCTGGACCACATCGAGACGGTGTGGACCGACATGCGCCCGTTGAGCGTCAGGGGCCGGGACAGGTGACCACGCCCGCCCGCCGAGAGGCGCTGCTCAGGCGGCTCGCGGACCTGCCACCGGGCCGCCGCGAGGCGCTGCTCCGCTCCCTCGGCCGCTCCTCGGAGGGGGAGTCCGCCGGGAGGGCGTGGCCGCTGTCGCCGGGCCAGGAACGCCTGTGGTTCCTCAGCCGGTTCGACCCGCGGGACACCAGCTACCACACCCCCTGGTGCGTACGGCTGCGCGGGCCGGTGGACGTGGACGCGCTCGGGGCGGCCTTCACCCGGATCGCCGAGCGGCACGAGGTGCTGCGGACCAGGTTCCGGCTGGTCGTCGACACACCCGCGCAGATCGTGCTGCCGCCCTCGCCGGTGCCGGTCGAACGGATCGACGCCCCCGGGACCCCGGATCCGGAACCTGAGGACGTGGACCTCGCGCTGGCCGCGTTCGTCAACCGGCCGTTCGACCTGGAGAACGGGCCGCCGCTGCGCGTCGCGCTGATGCGGCTGGGGGAGGACGACGCGCTGCTGTGCATCGTCCTGCACCACATCGTGGTCGACGGCTGGTCGCTGGACGTGCTGATGCGCGAGCTCGCCGAGTACTACGCGGCGCGGCGCGAGGGACGCGAACCCGAGCTGGAGGAGCTGCCCACGCAGTACACGCGCTTCGCCGTACAGGAAAGGGAGCGGGACCACACGGCGCGTCTGGCCTACTGGACCGGGAAGCTCGCGGGCGTGCCCGCGCTCGACCTCCCGGCCGACCGGCCACGCCCGCCCCGCTGGACGGGAAACGGCGGCCGGGAACACCTCCTGCTCTCCCCTGAGGAGATCGCTCCGCTGGAGCGGCTGGCCAGGGAGCTGCGGTGCACGCCGTTCATGGCCCTGATCTCCGCGTACCAGGCCATGCTGGGACTGGCGGCGGGACAGCATGACTTCTGCGTGGGCGTACCGGTCGCGGGCCGGTCCAGGAGCGAGCTCGCCCCGCTGATCGGCTACTTCGGGAACACGCTGGTGCTGCGCGCCGACCTGTCCGGGGACCCGACCTTCCGCGAGTTCCTCGGCCGTACCCGCGAGACCACGCTGGCGGGCATGCGGCACGCGGACGCGCCGTTCGAGCTCGTCCTCGCCGCGCTCCGGGTGCCGCGCGACATCAGCAGGCCGCCGCTGTGCCAGGCGATGTTCAACCTGCACAACCTGCCGAAGGGCGGCCTGCTCGGGACGGCGATGGGCGATCTTTCGGCGGAGCACCATCCGGCGCCGCCGACCGGCCATACGAAGGCCGAGATCTCCGTGGACATGTGGCGCGGCCCGGAGGGGCTCGGCGGGGTCCTCGACTACAGCGGCGACCTCTTCTCGCCCACGACGGCGCGGAGGTTCGCCCAGGCCCTCGGCGACGTCGTACGGCGGGCCGGAGCGAACCCTGACCTCCGGCTGTCCGAGCTGAGCGCGAAGTGACGAGGAAGTGACGAGTTCGACCGTGGAAGGCGCATGAAGGTGAGCGGTGGAGTGAGCGGTGAAGTGAGCAGTGTCGTAAAGGGTGTCGTAAACGGTGTCGTGACGGCGCTCGGGCTGATCCGCGGATGGCGTGACCTGAGCCCCGACGCCGTCGCGGTGAGCGGCGCGGGAGGCGAGCTGACTTTCCGCGAACTGGACGACAGGGTCGGCCGCCTCGCGGCGGTGCTGCGCGGGCGAGGGGTGGGACCCGAGGTCCCCGTGGGGCTGTGCCTCGACCGGTCTCCCGGCATGATCGTGGCGATGCTCGCCGTGTGGGCGGCCGGAGGCGCGTACGTGCCGCTCGACCCGGCCTTCCCCGAGGAACGGCTCCGCCTCATGCGCGAGGACGCGGGCATGGAACTGGTGCTGACCCAGCCCTCCGTGGACGCCCGGCTGTTCGACGGGATCCGCGACGTCGTGGAACTCTCCCGGGACGGCACCCCGCTCGGCGCGGTATCCGAAGGCCGGCGGGATTCCCACGACCCGAGGGACGGCGACGGGCCGGTGGGCGAGCTCGCCTACCTGATGTACACCTCGGGGTCCACGGGACGGCCCAAGGGGGTCGCCGTGCCGCACCGCGCGGTGGTGAACCTGCTGGAGTCCTTCGCGTCCCTGCTTGAGCTGACCCCGCGGGACGCCTGGCTCGCGGTCACCACGCTGTCCTTCGACATCTCCGTCCTCGAACTGCTGCTTCCCCTGGCCTGCGGCGCCCGGGTGGTCGTGGCCTCCGCCCACGAGACGGCGGACGGCCGCGCGTTGCGGTCCCGCGCCGTCGCCGAGGCGGTCACGGTCATGCAGGCGACACCGGCGAGCTGGCGGATCCTGCTCGACTCCGGAGGCGTACCCGAGGGGATCAGGACCCGCCTCTGCGGCGGGGAGGCCCTTCCCCGCGATCTCGCCGACGCGCTCCTCGGCGACGGCGCGCGGCTGTGGAACGTGTACGGCCCGACCGAGACGACGGTGTGGTCCACCGCCGGGCGGGTCGCGCCGTCGCCCGCGCCGGTGGACCTGGGGGAGCCGATCGGCAGGACGTCCGTGCGCATCCTCGGCCCGGACGGGATTCCCGTACCGGCGGGCGAGGCCGGCGAGCTGCACATCGGCGGCGCGGGAGTGGCCCGGGGATATCGGGGCATGCCCGCCCGGACGGCCGAGCGTTTCCTGCCCGACCCCTTCTCCGACGTGCCCGGTGCCCGCATGTACGCCACCGGCGACCTGGCGAGGATGCGGGACGGAAGGCTGCACTACCTGGGCCGCGCCGACCAGCAGGTGAAGGTCCGCGGCTTCCGTATCGAACTCGGCGAGATCGAGAGCGTCCTGCGCTCCGCGCCCGAGGTCGGGAACGCCGCCGTCGGCGTGTGCGACGGCCCGGACGGCCTGCCCCGCCTGGTCGCGTACGTGGTCCGCGGGGATGGAGGCGCCGAAGAGTTGTGGCCGGTGCTGCGGGACCGGCTGCGCCGGCACGTCCCGGAGTACATGGTGCCCGCCCATCTGGTGGTGCTCGACGCCCTTCCGCTCACTCCCAACGGGAAGCTCGACAGGAACGCGCTGCCGTCGCCCGAGTGGACCCGCGCGCGGACCACTCCGTACCGGCCTCCGGCGACCGCGCTGGAGGAGGAGCTGGTGACGATGTGGGGCGACGTGCTGGGCATCGAGGAGCCGATCGGCGTCGACGACGACTTCTTCGAGCTCGGCGGCCACTCGCTGACCGCCACGCAGATCATCGCCAGGATCCAGGCGCGGTTCACCGTCGCCGTGCCGATCGTGGTGTTGTTCGAGCACCCGACGATCGCGGAACTGGCCGTGGAGATGGACCGCCTCGACGACGACGACCTCGACCTGGCCGAGGTGGCCGCGCTGCGCGACGAGCTCGACGGTCTCGGCGCGCAGGACCTGGCGGCCCTCTTCGACGAACTGGCGCCGGGCGCATGAGGGCCCCGCTGTCCCCGACCCAGGAGCGCCTCTGGCTCCTCCAGCGCCTGTATCCGGACGACGCCTCCTACACCATGTACCTCGTACGGCGGCTGCGCGGCCCGCTCGACCCGGCGGTTCTGGAGGAGGCGTTCGCCCAGGTCGTCGCCCGGCACGAGAGCCTGCGCACGGGATTCACCGAGGAGGACGGCGTGCCCTGGGCGGTCGCCGTCCCCGCCGGTCCGGCCGGTGGCCTGGTCGAGTGGCTCGACGCGGGAAGCCGGGAGGAGGCGGAACGCCTGGTGGCCGGACGCGCCAACGCGCCGTTCGACCTCGCCGCGGGCGTGCCGCTGCGGATCGCGGTGATCGGGATCGGCCCGGACGACCACGTCCTGTGCGTCACGATGCACCACATCATCGGCGACGGCTGGTCCCTGAACGTGCTCCTCGACGATCTGGCCGAGTGCTACACCGCCCGGTCACAGGACCGGGAGCCCCGGCTGCGGCCGTTGCCCGTCCAGCCCACGGACTATGCGCGCTGGCAGCGCCGCCGGGCCGAGCGCGCCGTGCCGTACTGGCAGGAGAGGCTCGCCGACCCGCCGCCGCCCGAGCTGCCCTTCGCCACGTCCTCGGCGCATGGCGTCGCCAGGAACGGCGCGTTCCATCACGTCCGGGTCGGGGAGGACGTGGCGCGCGGCCTCGAACGGCTCGGACGCGAGCACCGGACGACCCTGTTCACCGTGCTCATGGCGGCCTACCAGGTACTGCTGCACCGCCACACCGGACAGACCGACCTCCTCGTCGGAACGGCGGTCGCCGGCCGTGATCGGGTCGAGCTGGAGCCCCTCGTCGGGTACCTCGCCCAGACGGTGGTGCTGCGCGGCGACCTCGACGGCGACCCGGCGTTCACCGACCTGCTCGTGCGCACCAGGACCGAGGCACTGAGCGCGATGAGCCGGCCGTCGGTGCCCTTCGAGCGTCTCGGGCATCCGCCCGAGACGCTGATGCCGACCATGCTGATCCTGCACAACCAGAACGTGGGACCGACCCGGCCCTTCGGTGAGCTGGCCGTGAGCCTGTTCCCGGACGGCTTCGGCCAGGCCAAGCTCGACCTGCTCACCGAGGCGTGGTGGGACGGCCCGGAGCTGGTCGTCTCCTTCTGCTACGACGCGGCGCGGCATGAGGCCGGGGAGGCGGGGCGGGAGACGTTCCGCCGGCTCGCCGACCGGTTCCTGCTCCTGCTGGAATCCGCCGTGGCCGAGCCGACCAGGCGGATCTCGGAGCTGCGGATTTGGACGGACGCCGACCAGGCGGACATCCGCGCGCTGGCCGGTGACGGCGCGGACGCGACCGGCCCCCCCGTCCCGGAGATGATCGCCGAGACGGTACGGCGCACGCCGGAGGCGGCGGCGGTGATCTGCGGCGAGACCGTGCTCAGGTACCGGGAGCTGGACGCGAGGGCGGGAGCCCTCGCCGCCGCTCTCAGGGACGGCGGTGTGCGGCCCGGTGACCGCGTCGGCGTCTGCCTGCCCCGCTCGGTCGAGGCGATCACGGCACTCCTCGCCGTCTGGCGGGCCGGGGCGGCGTACCTGCCGCTCGATCCGGACGATCCGGACGAGCGGCTCGCCTTCTCGCTCGGCGACTGCGCGGTGACGCATGTGATCACCCATCGCCCCCTGCCGGGCACGTTCACCCTGATCGACCCGCGGGCCGTGCCCGGCCCGTCGATCGATCCCCCGATCGACCTCCCGACCGATCCGCCTGTGGGGCCGATGGACGTCGCCTACGTCATCTCCACCTCGGGCTCGACCGGCAGGCCCAAGGGCGTGGCGGTCGAGCACCGCGCCATAGCGGCCCGCGTGCGCTGGATGCGGGAGGAGTACGGCCTGGCGCCGGGCGACCAGGTGGTCCAGTTCGCCTCGCTCAGCTTCGACACCCACCTCGAAGAGGTGTTCCCCACGCTCGCCGCCGGGGCCGCCCTGGTGCTGCTGCCCGAGGGGGCGGCGACACTGCCCGACCTGCTCGCTTCCCCGGCGGGACGCCGGATCAGCGTGCTCGACCTCCCCACCGCCTACTGGCACCACCTGGTCGAGGAGATCGACCAGATCGCCTGGCCGCCGTCGCTGCGCCTAGTGATCATCGGGGGCGAGCAGGCGTCCGGTGGAGCCGTGGCCCGCTGGCACGACAGTGGGTTAGGCGAGCGGGTCCGGCTCGTCAACACGTACGGTCCGACCGAGGCCGCGGTCATCGCGACCGCGACCGGCCTGGGCGGCGCCGACGGTGGTGACGGCGCTGACGCCGGCACGGCCGGCCGGCCTCCCATCGGGCGGCCGGTCGGCGCCACCACGGTCCACCTGCTCGACGGGCGGGGCGGCCCGCTGCCGAAGGGAGCCGTCGGCGAGCTGGTCATCGGCGGAGCCGGAGTGGCCCGGGGCTACCTGGGCCGTCCCGCCCTCACCGCCGCCGGGTTCGTCCCCGACCCCGGCGGCCCGCCGGGAGCCCGCCGCTACCGCACCGGGGACCGGGCCCGCTGGCGGCAGGACGGCAGGCTGGAGTTCCTGGGCCGGATCGACGAGCAGCTCAAGGTACGCGGCTTCCGGATCGAGCCCGGGGAGGTCGAGGCCCGCCTGCTCACCCACCCCGACGTGGGGCAGGCGTTCGTGACGGTCCGCGCCGAGGAGCTCGTGGCGTACGTGACCGGAACCGCCGCGCACGAGGAGCTGCGGGCGCACCTCGCGCGCGTGCTGCCGCGCCATCTCGTCCCGACGGCCTGGATGACCCTCGACGCGCTGCCGCTCACGGCACGCGGCAAGACCGACCGGGCCGCGCTGCCCGAACCGGTGCGGGCGGCCTCCGCCGGGCAGGTCCCCCCGCGCACGGACGCGGAGCGGCTGGTGGCCGGCACCTGGGAGGAACTGCTCGGCGTGGAGGCCGTGAGCGCCTTCGACGACTTCTTCGCGCTGGGCGGCCACTCCCTGCTCGCGACCAGGATCGCGGCCAGGCTGCGCCGTACGACGGGGGTGGAGGTGCCGGTGCGGACGATCTTCGAGAGCAGGACCGTCGCCCAGCTGGCGTCGGCCCTGGAGGACCTGCTGATCGCCGAGCTGGCCGGGATGTCGGACGAGGAGGCCGAGCGCCTGCTCTCCACCTCGGAGGCGTGACAGCGCGGCGGATACATGCCGTCGTGTAGCCGGGGTGTACCAGCGAGTTGCTGGCCGACCGTGTGCTCGCCGTACTCGTCGGAAGCGTCGGTGCCGCCGCCTCGCGGTCAGCGCGCGAGATGGCGGCTGATCACCAGGCGCTGGATCTGGTTGGTGCCCTCGAAGATCTGCATGATCTTGGCCTCGCGCATGTAGCGCTCGACCCGGAACTCCCGCGTGTACCCGTACCCGCCGAAGACCTGCACCGCGTCGGTGGTGACCTTCATGGCGGTGTCGGTGGCGACCAGCTTGGCGACGCTCGCCTGCCTGCTGTACGGGAGGCCGGCGTCGCGGCGGCGGGCGGCGTCGAGGTACATCGCGCGGGCGGAGTCCACGCCGGCCGCCATGTCGGCGAGCAGGAAACCGAGCCCCTGGTGGTCGATGATCTTCTTGCCGAACGCCTGGCGCTCCTTGGCGTAGGCGACGGCCTCGTCGAGCGCGGCCTGGGCGAGGCCGGTGGCGCACGCGGCGATGCCGAGCCGGCCGGAGTCCAGGGCGCTGAAGGCGATCTGCAGGCCCTGCCCCTCCTCGCCGATCAGCCGGTCTGCCTCCAGAAGCGCGCCGTCCCAGTGCGCGCTGGTCGTGGGGACGGCGTGCAGGCCCATCTTCTCCTCGGGGCGGCCGAAGGCCAGGCCGTCGGCGGCACCGGGCGCGAGGAAGCAGGAGATGCCCCGGCCGCCCTCGCCCGTCCGCGCGAACAGGGCGTAGAAGTCCGCGATGCCCCCGTGGGTGATCCACGCCTTGTTGCCGGTGATCCGGTACCCGCTCTCGGTCCTTTCCGCCTTGCAGGCGAGCGCGGCGGCGTCCGACCCCGCCTGCGGCTCCGAAAGGCTGTAGCCGCCGACGATCCGCCCGGCCAGCATGTCGGGCAGCCAGCGCTCCCGCTGGCGCTGCGTGCCGAAGGAGGCCACGGGGAAGCAGGCCAACGTGTGCACGCTGGTCGCGACGGCGACCGCCGCCCAGCGGGCCGCCAGTTCCTCGATCACCTGCAGGTACACCTCGTACGGCCGGCCGCCGCCGCCGAACTCCTCGGGGTAGGGCAGGCCGAGCAGCCCGGCCGCGCCGAGTGTGCCGAACAGGCCCTCGGGATAGGTCTCGGCGCGCTCGTGCTCGTCGACCCGGCGGGCGAGTTCCTTGTCGGCGATCTCACGCGTGAGCTCGATGAGATCGCGGGCGTCCTGGTCGGGCAGCAGGCGTTCGACGGGCACGGTCACTCCTGGGGGATGAAATGTCGGTCTTATGGATCAGACGGTATGCGAAGCGGGCTCGTCCAGCCGTGCGAGGGCGGTCCTCGCGCTCTCGCGGAACTCGGCGACACGAGCGAGCTTGATGTCCTCGTAGCCGCGGATCGCCTCCGGCAGGGCCGCGATCCCGGCGACGGCGTCGGCGGTGCCGGGGGTGAGCCGGGTGAGGGCGTCGCGCATCAGCTCGCGGTACTCGCCGACGAGCTCCCGTTCGACGCGGCGCACCCTGGCGTAGCCGAACACGTCGAGCGCGGTGCCGCGCAGGACGCGGGCGGCGCGCAGCCCGCGGAACAGCACCCCCGCCGACCGGCGCACCCGGATCTTGCGCTTCATGCCCAGCGCCCGGAGCAGCGGCGGATGCAGCAGCACGGACACGACGGCGTCCGGACCGAACTCCTTCTCCCGCCTGGCCTTCTCGACCGGGTCCAGGTGCAGCCGGGCGACCTCGTACTCGTCCTTGTACGCCATGAGCTTGTGCAGCCCCCTGGCGTAGGCGAGGGCGATCCGCGTCCCGGCCTCGTCACCCGCGCGTTCGGTCGCCAGGGCCGCCACGCGGCGCACGTCGTCGGCGTACCCGCGGGCGTAGGCCGCGTTCTGGTAGCCGGTCAGATCGGCGGTCCGGGTGGCGAGCGCCCGCTCAAGATCGCCGGTTGCCGGGGCGTCGACGTCCACCGCGGGCGCGGCCGCGGGCGCCGCGGCCGCGAGTACGGCCTCGCGGTCCACGACGGCCGCCCGTCCCCAGCGGAAGGCCGCGAGATTCTGCTCGACGGCGGCCCGGTTGAGCCGGATGGCCTGCTCGATGGACTCGGCGGACACCGGGACGCAGCCGTGCTGGAACGCCGCGCCGACGAGCAGCATGTTGGCGGGCATGTGGTCGCCGAACAGCGCCTCGGACAGCCCGTGGGCGTCGAGGTAGACGTTGTCGGCGCCGCGCGTGGCCGACTCGACCCGGACGATCGCGTCGGCGGGCGAGCCGGGCACGGCGGCGCGTCCGGTGACCATGGCGGCGGTCGGCACGACGGCCGTGCTCACCACGGCGATCGTGCGCTCGGGCGACGCGACGGCCAGGTTGCCGTCGGCGGCGGCGCCGAGCAGGTCGAAGCCGATCAGCACGTCGGCGGTGCCGGTGGAGGCGCGCAGCGCGCCGGTGACCGGCCGCGGTGAGATGCGGACGTCGCTGACGACGGGGCCGCCCTTCTGCGCCAGCCCGGTCTGCTCCAGCCCGGCCGCGTACAGGCCGTCGAGGTGGGCGGCCATCTGCAGGATCTGCGAGACCGTGACGACGCCCGTGCCGCCGATGCCCGGCATCCTGATCAGGACCGGCCCGCCGTCGAGCCTGCTGACCGGCTCGGGCAGCGCCACCGGCGGGGACGGCACCTTCGCGGACGGCATGTTCGGGGAGGGAGTGGGCCGCGTACGCCGCTTCCCGGGCTCGACGAGCAGGAACGAGGGGCAGTCGCCCTTGAGGCAGCTCAGGTCGGAGTTGCAGGACGGCTGATGGATCCGGGTCTTGCGGCCGAACTCGGTGTCGACGGGCTGGACGGACAGGCAGGTCGACACGTCCCCGCAGTCGCCGCAGCCCTCGCAGACCCGCTCGTTCACCACGACCTTCGCCGTCGGCGTGGGCAGCTTGCCGCGCTTGCGCAGCCGGCGTTCCTCGGCGGCGCACCGGTCGTCGTGGATCAGCACGGTCACCCCGTCCACGGCGGCGAGTTCGCGCTCGGCCGCGGTGAGGTCGTCGCGGTGCCGGACGCTCGCGATCGGCGCCAGCCGCACCCCACGGTAGGTCTCCGGCTCCGGCGTGGTGATCACAATCTGGCGGACCCCTTCGGCGGCCAGCGACCTCGTGAGCGCGGGGACGTCCAGGCGGCCCTCGGCGCGCTGGCCTCCGGTCATGGCGACGGCGTCGTTGTAGAGCAGCTTGTACGTCATGGACACGCCGGCGGCGACGGCGGCGCGGACGGCCAGCGAGCCGGAGTGGTGGAAGGTGCCGTCGCCGAGGTTCTGCACGAAGTGCGGGTCGTCGGTAAAGGGGGCCAGGCCGAACCACTGGGCGCCCTCGCCGCCCATCTGGGTGATGCCGACCCGGGCGCCGCGCCCGTCGCCGTCCAGGGCGATCATGGCGTGGCAGCCGATGCCGACGCCGACCAGCGTGGTGTCGGACGTACGGGTGGAGGTGTTGTGCGGGCATCCCGAGCAGAAGTACGGCGTGCGCGCGGCGATCAACGGCAGCGTGCGGCGTGCCCGCGTGGCGGGGGTGAGGGACCGCAGGCGGACGGCCGCCGCCCGGGGCAGCCGGTCCCCGCCGACGCACGTGGCGAGCGCCCTCGCCACGTCCTCGGCGCCGAGGGTGCCGCGGGCGGTGAGCAACTCGCGGCCGACCACGGCGGGGGTGCGCTCGCCGCCGTAGAGCGCCTGCTTGAGCTGCCCCTCCAGGAACGGCACCTTGTCCTCCACCACGAGCACCCGGTCGAGGTCGGCGGTCATGGCGGCGAGTTCGTCGTGGGCCAGCGGGAACGGCATCGCGAGCCGGATGAGGCGCAGGCCCAGGTCCTCCATCGCGCTCTCGTCCAGGCCGAGGTCCGCCAACGCCCGCCGTACCACCGCGAAGGCGGTGCCGGAGGCGAGGACGCCCAGGGTTGCGCGGCGGGCGCCGAACATCACCCGGTTCAGGCCGTGCGCACGGGCGTAGTCGCGGGCCAGCTCCAGCCTGCGGGTCAGCATGTCGTGCTCGGCGTCCAGGGAGGCGGGGCCGACCAGGATGGGCGACCCGCCGCGATCGGGGTGATCCGGCGCCGGGACGCCGTCCCGGATCGGGCCGAGGTCCACGGTGGCGGACGCGTCGGCGACGTCGGCGACGATCTTGAGGCCGGTCCACAGGCCGGTGACGCGGGACAGGGCGACCGCGTGCAGCCCGAACTCGATGATCTCCGCCACCGAGCCGGGCGCGAGCAGCGGCATGGACAGGCTCTGGCACATCGGCTCGCACGAGCTGGGCACGGTCGAGGACTTGCTGCCCGGGTCGTCGCCGATCCAGGCGACCGCGCCGCCGAGCGCGGCGGTGCCCGCCACCGTGCCGTGCCGGATGGCGTCGGCGGCCCGGTCCAGCCCGGGGTTCTTGCCGTACCAGAAGCCCGTCACCCCGTCGTAGCGCCGCCCCGGCACCTGGCCGAGGAGCTGCGTTCCGGCCACCGCCGTGGCCGCGAGCTCCTCGTTGAGCCCGGGCCGGAACACCACGCCCGCGGGTTCGAGGAACCGCGCGGCACGTCCCATCTCCAGGTCGACCCCGCCCAGCGGTGAGCCCTGGTATCCCGACACGAAGACACGCGTGTTCAGGCCGCGCTCGCGGTCCAGGCGGCGCTGCTCCAGCGTCAGGCGGACCAGGGCCTGGATGCCCGACATGACCACCCGGCCGTCAACGGACGTGTACCTGTCCTCGAGTGACACAGTCGTCTGCACGGTGGCCGGCGCCTCGGCGGGATTGGGGCTCACGCGAACCTCCTGGTCGTCGTCCGGAGGACGGTCGTCGTTCGGGGGAGCCCCAAGCACAGCAACGCGTCCTGGTGCTGCGCAAGTATCAGCCGACCAGAAGCCATAAAGACGCAAACTCTTTGCGGCAGGAGCCTCTTTCGCTAAGGTTCCTTTCGCCGACCCGAGGAGTTTTCGCATGTCCGAGATCGATGACATCGACCACCGCATCCTGCGGTTGCTGCGCGAGGACGGGCGCAGGACCTTCTCGGAGATGGCGGTCGAGGTCGGGCTCTCGGTTGCCGCGGTCAAGCGGCGGGTGGACCGGCTGCGGGAGATCGGCGTCATCACCGGCTTCAGCGTCCAGATCGACTACGCCAAGCTCGGCTGGGGGATCGAGGCGTTCACCGAGCTGCGCTACCCCGGCACGACCCCGGTGAGCGAGATCGTCCGTACGGCGACCGACGTGCCGGAGGTCCAGGCGGTGTTCACCATCGCCGGCGATCCCGACGCGCTGATCCACGTCCGGGTCCGCGACCTCGGGCACCTCCAGCAGGTCATCGACCGCCTGCGCCGGGCCGGCAACGTCACCGGCACCAAGACGCTGATGGTGCTGGGCTCGTGGACCCGCGACGCCCTCGCCCGCGACGACCGGCGGCCGGTGTTCTGAAACCGGTGGTTCTCACCACTTCACGGCTGATCACGCTGTCAGGTGGCCAAGATAGCGGCATGGCCGACTTTGAGAAGACTGAGCTGACATGCGAGTGCTCGTAGGCTGAATTTCTCGCACGTGACGGACAGGAGCGCTGAGGTGGCCGAGACGACGCCGACCGAGACGATGGTGGCCGAGGTGATGGCCGAGCTGACCGAGCTCGAGGACCCGAGGGCACGCGAGGTCAACGAGAAACACGGTGACGATCACGGTGTGAACCTCGGCAAGCTGCGCGCGCTCGCGAAGCGGCTGAAGACGCAGCAGGAACTCGCGTGTCGTCTCTGGGAGACGGATGACACCGCGGCGAGACTGCTGGCGATCCTGATCTGCCGCCCGAAGGCGTTCGAGCGTGACGAGCTGGACGTCATGGTGCGCGAGGCGCGCACACCCAAGGTGCACGACTGGCTCGTGAACTACGTGGTGAAGAAGAACCCGCATTCCGAAGAGTTGCGCCTGTCCTGGTCCGCCGATCCGGATCCGGTGGTTGCGAGCGCCGGTTGGGCGCTGACCACCGAACGCGTGGCAAAGAGGCCCGAGGGCATCGACCTCGCAGGACTGCTCGACGTCATCGAGGCGGAGATGAAGGACGCCCCGGATCGCCTGCAGTGGGCGATGAACCACTGCCTGGCGCAGATCGGGATCGACCACGCCGAGCACCGAACCCGTGCGATCGACATCGGTGAGCGCCTGGAGGTGCTCAAGGACTACCCGACTTCCCCTGGCTGCACGTCTCCGTTCGCGCCCATCTGGATCACCGAGATGGTGAGCCGACAGCACCATAAGTAGGAAGCTTCGCCACCAAAGATGCCGTGTATCGCGGTGGTATGTCGATTGTCGCGGGGGCTCCTACTCCCGCGCGTACAGGCGGGTGAGGCCATCGACCCGATAGCGGTCGGGCGCGACCGGTTCGACGAGGCGCATGTCCGCGAGACGGCCGAGCAGCTCGCACGCCGCCGCGCCGTCCAACGGTGCCAGGGGCACATGCTCGACGTTGTCGAGCGCGGCGAGCACCCTCCGGCCGGTGATCAGGAACCGGCACTCGCGGGTCACGCCGAGCAGGGGCGCACCCGGGACGAGCCTGCCGTCACGCCGCACCTGGACCGGACCGAGGACGCCGAACCGCAGACTCATCCAACCTCCGGTACTCGCTGCCGCTACGCCGACGCGCGGATCACCAGATGGGTGTCCAGTATCACCACGGGCTGCTCCAGCGGGTCGCCGTTGATCCTGGCGACCAGCAGCTGCACCATCTGGCGGCCCATCGCCTCGGTCGGCTGGTGGACGCTGGTCAGCGGCGGCTCCGTGTGGAGCGCCACCCGGGAGTCCTCGAACCCGATCAGCGCCACGTCGCCCGGCACGCTCAGGCCGCGCTCCTTGAGCACGTGCAGCGCGCCGACCGCCATCGCGTCGGACGCAGCGAAGACGGCGTCCAGGTCCGGATGCCGTTCGAGGAGCTCCTGCATCGCCGTGGCGCCGCTCGCCTCGGAGAAGTCGCCGTACGCGACGCGCTCGCCGATGCCGGTCGCCAGCAGGGCGTCGCGGTATCCGGCGAGACGGTCGACACCCACGCCCATGTCCTGCGGGCCGGCGATCGTGGCGATCCTGCTGCGGCCCTTGCCGAGCAGGTACTTCGCCGCCTGCCGGGCGCCGGCCCGGTTGTCCATGTCGACGTAGCTGTACGGCGTGAGCCCGACCGGGCGGCCGCCCAGCACCGTCGGGACGCCCATGGCCTCCAGCCGCTCCGGCAGCGTGTCGGCCCCGTGCACGGACGTGAGCAGGACGCCGTCCACGTGCTGGCCGGTGAGGTAGTCCTCCAGCCGGTCGTGCTCCGCGCGGTTCTGCGCCATCGTCAGGATGAGCTGCAGCCCCGTCTCGGAGAGGGCCGAGCCGATCCCGCGGATGATGCCCGCGAAGAACGGCTCGTCGAAGATCCGCTGCTCTGACTCCGACACCACCAGCGCGATGGTGTCGGTCCGGTTGGTGACCAGAGCCCGCGCCGCGCGGTTGGGCACGTAGCCCAGATCCTTGATCGCCAGAAGCACGGCGTCCCGGGCCTTCTCGCTCACCTTCGGCGAGCCGTTGATCACCCGTGACACCGTGCCGCGTCCGACTCCGGCACGGGCGGCGACTGCCTCCAGAGTCGGGCGCGCCCCCTGTCGGCGGTCCCCGTTCATCGTTGCCCCCTCCTGAATTTCCCGGCCCTGTCCTGTGGGTCCTGTGGGCCTATTCTGCTGGGCCCAGGAGCCCGCCGTGACGCGCCGTCTCCGCGTACCACAGGGCGCTGTCCTTCAGGATCCGCCGCTGCGTCGGATAGTCCACGTACACCAGGCCGAAGCGCTTGTCGTAACCCCATGCCCACTCGAAGTTGTCCATCAGCGACCAGGCGAAGTAGCCCTGCAGCGGGATGCCCGCCTCGATGGCAGCATGACATGTCCGCAGATGGGCGTCGATGTACGCGAGGCGATCCGGATCATGAACTCGGTCGTCGGCCGTGAGCTCGTCCTCGAAGGCCGCGCCGTTCTCCGAGATGATCAAGGGGATGGGAGGGTATTCCCGCGTCAGCCGGACCAGCAGTTCGTTCAGGCCCGAGTCGTCGATCTCCCAGCCCATGGCGGTGACGGGACGGCCGCCGTTGACGAAACCGACGTGCTCGCTGCCGACCCACGGCGATCCCGAGTCGGTCGGCGCCGCGGCGGCCGACTGCGCGCCGCCCGGAGCGCCCGACACGGTGAACCGGCTGTAGTAGTTGATCAGCAGCATGTCGATCGGCGCGGCGATCGTGCCGAGGTCGCCGTCCTGGATGAACCCGGTGTCGGTGATCTCGCGCAGGTCCTCCAGCACGTCCTCCGGGTACGCGCCGGTGAGCAGCGCGTCAAGGAAGAAGCGGTTCTGCAGGCCGTCGATGCGCCGGGCGGCGTCCCTGTCGGCCTCGCTGTCGCTCGCCGGGGTGATCGCGTAGAGGTTCACGCACCCGCCGATGAGGGAGTCGGCCCGCTGCGCGCGCATCGCCTGTACGGCGAGCCCGTGGGCGAGGTTCAGGTGGTGCGCGGCGCGCACGGCCGCCGCCGGCTCGCGCCGTCCCGGCGCGTGCTCGCCCGAGGCATACCCCAGGAACGCGGCGCACCACGGCTCGTTGACCGTGCTCCAGTTCCTGACCCGGTCGCCGAGCCCGTCGTGCACGACCGCCGCGAAGTCGGCGAAGCGCTTCGACGTGTCGCGCGCGGGCCAGCCGCCCGCGTCTTCCAGCGCCTGGGGGAGATCCCAGTGGTAGAGCGTCACCCAGGGGTCGATGCCGTAGCTGAGCAGCTCGTCGACGAGCCGCTTGTAGAAATCGAGACCCTTGGCGTTGATCTCCCCGGCCCCGTCGGGCTGGATCCGCGGCCAGGACACGGAGAAGCGGTACGCCGTCAGGCCCAGGTCGGCCATGAGCCGCACGTCGTCCCGGTAGCGGTTGTAGTGGTCGATCGCGACGTCGGCGTTCTCGCCGCCCACGACGCTCCCCGGCCTGCTGACGAAGGTGTCCCAGACGGACGTCCCCCGCCCGTCCGCGGTGACCGCGCCCTCGATCTGGTAGGCCGAGGTCGCGGCGCCCCAGACGAACCCCGTGGGGAACATCAGCCCGGGGAGCCGGGTCTCGGCCTGAGTCTCCTGCGTGGTCACGCTTTGACCGCACCTTCCATGAGTCCGCCGATGATCTGGCGGCCGAACAGGACGAATACCAGGATGAGCGGGAGGATGGACATGGCCGTTCCGCTGAAGATGAGCACGTAGTCGGTGCCGTACTTCGCGTTCAGCGAGTTGATCGCGACCTGGACCGTCGGGTTGTCCGGAGTCAGGGCGATGAGCGGCCACATGAAGTCGTTCCAGGTGAGCATGAAGGTGTTGATGCCGAGCACCGCCATGCCCGGCCGTACGGCCGGCAGGATGACGTTCCACCAGATCCGCAGCGTCGACGCGCCGTCGACGCGGGCCGCCTCCACCAGCTCGTTGGGCACGGCCTGCTCGGTGTACTGCGTCATCAGGAAGACCCCGAAGCCGTTCAGCAGGTACGGCAGGATCACCGCCTTCAGCGTGCCGATCCACTCCAGGTTGACCATGAGCCGGTACAGGGGCACGATGCCCATCTGCTGCAGCGGGACCATCATGGTCACGAGCACGAGCAGCAGGAGCACCTTGCCGCCCTTGAACCGCAGCCGCGCGAAGGCGAAACCGGCGAAGGTCGAGATCAGCACGACCGAGATCGTCACCGTGGTGGCGATGATCAGCGAGTTGGTCAGACCGGCCAGGTAGTGCGCGTCCTCGTTGGAGAGCACCCGCTGGATGTTCTGCCCCAGATTGCCGCCGGGCAGGAACGGCGGCGGGATGTCGGTCGCCTCCTTGTTGGTACGCGAGGCGATGACGAGCATCCAGTAGATCGGGAAGGCCGAGATGACGATGGTGACGGCCAGTACGATCTTCGTCCACGGCGTGGCCGACCACAGGTCGGCCTTCTTGCGCCCCTGCTGGGTGCGGGGCCGGTTCCCCGCGGTGAGCGTGGTCACTTTTTGCCCCCGATCCGGCGGACGAGCAGGAAGTTGATGAGCGACCCGATGAGGATCATCAGGAAGAGGAGCCACGCGGCGCCGGACGCGTACCCGTAGTCGAACTCGCGGAAGCCCTGCTCGACGATGAACATCGACACGGTCTGGAACTGGCTGTTCGTGCCGCCGTGGACGTTGCCGCCGTAGAACGTGGTCGGCTCGGCGAAGAGCGTGAGACCGCCGATGGTGGAGTTGAGCACCACGAAGATCATGGTCGGCCGCAGCATGGGCACGGTGATCTGCCAGAACTGGCGGCGGCGGGAGGCCCCGTCGATGGACGCCGCCTCGTAGAGGTCCTTCGGGATGGTCTGCATCGCGGCCAGGAAGATGATCGCGTTGTAGCCGGTCCACCGCCAGTCGATCATGGTGGAGATGGCGATCCACGAGGGGATCCGCTGGGCCTTCCAGTCGATCGGATCGACGCCGAACCAGTCGAGCATCCAGTTGATGAAGCCCCAGTCGCGGCCGTAGAGCTGGGTGAAGACCACGGCGACCGCGACGACGGAGGTGACCAGGGGGAGCAGCACGCCCATGCGGACGAACAGCTGGCCCTTGATCCGCTTGTTCAGGGCGTTCGCGAGCAGCAGCGCCAGCAGGATCTGCGGCACGGTCGCGATGAAGAACATGCCCAGCGTGTTGACGACGGCGTTCCAGAACGCGCTGTCGGACAGGAGCGCGGTGTAGTTCCCGAGCCCCGTCCACTCCTCAGTTCCCGTGAGGTCGAACTTGAAGAGCGAGTACCACAGGGTGAAGCCGAGCGGGAAGATCCCGAAGATCAGGAAGAGCAGGAAGTACGGCGAGACCAGGAGGTACGGCGCGGCCTTCAGGTCCAGCCAGGACAGGAAGCCGCGGCCCTGCGGCCGCCGCGCGTGCCCCCTCCGTGGCGGGAGCGGTGCCTGGGTGGACCGTCCCGCGTCGACGTTTACGCTCATGGGTTACCTTTCAGGCGGAAGCAGGCGACCGGCCCGCCGGCGGGGTGCCGCTGCGGCGGGCCGGTGCTGATTCAGCGAGCGGGGATCAGCCCGCCGCCTTCACGGCGTCGTCGACGAGCTTCTGCCAGCCCTGGGCGTAAGGGACGGAGCCGTCGTCGATCGCCGACACGACCGACTCGATCGCGTTCTTCACCTGGGCGTGCTTGACCCCGAGGAAGACCGGCTGCAGCGACGAGGCCGACTTGGCGAAGATGTCGCCGACCGGCGCGTCGTTGAAGTACTCGTTCTTGGCGCTCTGGACCGCCGGGTCCTGCTGGGCGAGGGAGTTGCTCGGCATGTTGCCGGCGTAGGTGAAGACGCTGACCTCACCCTCCTGGCCGGTCAGGTAGTCGAGGACGGCCGCGGCCTCCTTCGGGTGCTTGCTCTGCTTGGGCACCGCGAGCCACGAACCGCCCCAGTTGCCGCCGCCGCCCGGGACCGCCGCGACGTCCCACTTGCCCTTGAAGTCGGGGCCGGCCGCGTCGTCGCCGCTGACCACGCCGAGCATCCACGCCGGGCAGCCGAGCGTCGCGAACTGCGACTTCTTCATGCCCGTCTTCCACTCGTCGGTGAAGTTGCGCAGCTTGGCCGTCAGGCCCTCCTGGCTGATCTTCGCGGCGAAGTCGTAGGCCGTCTTGACCGCCGGGTTCTTGTCGACGATCAGGTTGTTGTCCTTGTCGAAGTAGGTGACGTTGCCGCTCTTGGCGGCTTCCTGCACCGCGACCACGTTGAAGAGCGTGTTGGTGCCGTCGACGAACTTCGTGTCCTTGACCTTGGCCTGGAACTCCTTGCCGACCTTGACGAAGTCGTCCCACGTCGGCCAGAGCTTGCTGACCTCGTCACGGTCGGCCGGGAGGCCGGCCTTCTCGAAGAGGTCGCGGCGGTAGCAGAGGCTCATGCCGCCGATGTCGGTGCCGAGGGCGAACACCTTGCCGTCCGCGGCCACGCCGCCGTCCCACTTCCAGGAGGCGAAGTTGGCCTGGCGGTCCTTGAGGCCGTACTCGCCCAGGTCGGCCCACCACTCGGGGTGCGCCTTGGCGAGGCCCATGCCGCCCTCGTCGATGCCGACCACGTCACCGGCGCCGGTGCCGGACTGCAGCCACTGGATCATCTGCGGCCAGTACACCTGCTCGAACTGGTCGGTGAGGTGCTCTTCCTTGATGATGATGTCCTTGTGGGAGGCGTTCCACTTGTCGATCGCCTCCTTGTAGCCGAAGTTCTTGCCACCGCCGAAGGTCTGAACCTTGATGGTGACAGGCTCCGCCGCGGCGGCGCTGCCGCCGCCGTTGTCGGCCGGCTTGTCGTCGCTGCCGCAGGCCGCGGTGACGCCCAGGGCGAGCGTCGTCACAGCGGCGAGCGCGAGCAGCCTGCCGCGGCGGGAGTTGTGCATCATTCCGGACCCCTCTCAGGTGGTATCCCGAAGTCATGGGAGGTGCATCCCGGGCCGGTCCCCGACTACAGGCCCGCGATCGGTGTGCTGGATCCAACGGGTGGAATCCCGCGTGAACGGTTCGTGCTCGCTGTCGCAGAAGCACGTTGGGAGCGCTCCCACGAAGGTTGCTCCATGAGCAATGTCAGCGTCAATATGCCGAAACCTAACTGTTACTCCAGGCGCCATTTGATCCCTGGAACGCGACAATAGACCACAAACGGTGCATACTGCGGTTTGGGAGCGCTCCCATCACATACGACCCAAACGGCTCACGGAGTGTGACCTTGTGGAAGCGCTCTCTCGCGCCCGGAAGGCGTACCGTGGGCGGACCGAAAAAGGGCCTCTCGACGGCGTCGGCGCGGTCGGCGAGAGCCGCCCCGCCCCCGGGAGGCGGGGGTGGGGCGGCGACTGGAGTGAGCCGACGTCTCCAGAGGTGGAGGCGGCCGTGTCAACGCCCCAGAAAACCGGCATGGCGCAGGTGAACGCCGCTGCGGGTGTGGCCGGCCTGAGCGTCGGAACGACTCATGCCGTCAACGCCGCCGGAGGCGGTTTCAGGCGCGGCCTGACAGCAGGATTCACGCTGGGTGACCATCGGGCCGTCTGGCTCGCGGCGCGTGGTTTGTGGCGACCCGAAACCCGGCGCGGCCGTGCCGTGCGCCCCCTAGCGCGGCACCGCTCTGAGTAGGGAGCGGGTTTCCGCGTCCGCCACCCGGCACGTCGCGCCGACACAGTTCCGTAACAGCGCGAGCCGCGTCGAGAACGAGCCCACCAGGAAGGGATCCGCCGTCTCCACGATGTTCCGCAGCTCGTACGGATCACCGGCCAGGTCGTAGAGCTGCCGCTCGCCGGTGCCGTACTCGACGTAGCTGTACCTGTCCGTGCGTAACACGCTGTAGCTCGGCGCCGCGTACGGCGCGTACGGCGGCTGGTAGAACTCCACCAGGACGGCGTCCCGCCACGCGACGTCACGGCCCTGCAGCAGCGGGACCAGCGAGCGCCCCTCGGCGAACGACGGAGGAAGCACACCGCCCAGCTCGGCGAACGTGGGCCCGAGGTCCACGGTCGAGCACAGCCGGTCGATCGTGGATCCCGGGGCGATCCCCGGTCCCCGCACGACCATGGGGATCCGGATGTCCTCCTCGAACGGCGTCGTCTTGCCGGGCCGGAGGCGATGCTGTCCGAGATGGAAGCCGTTGTCGGAGGTGAAGAAGATGTAGGTGTTGTCGAGCTGGCCGGAGCGCTCCAGGGACCAGACGAGCGAGCCGACCATGTCGTCCACCCCGAGCATGGCGCGCAACCGGTTCCGGTGGAGCTCGTCGATCCGCCGCACCACCTTGGGGGACAGCGGAGGTTTCTCCCGCAGCCAGGACGGCTCGGCCGACATGTCGAGCTGGTCGAACGAGGGTGTTCGCGGCGCCTGTTCGTCGAGGAAGGCGTTCGCGTGCCGTGGCGCGTAGTTGGCCGGCTGGTGCGGCGCCACGGGGGCGAGGTAGAGGAAGAACGGCTGGTCACCCGACGATGTCACGAAGTCGTCGGCCTTCCGGCTCAGCACGTCTTCCAGGTAGTCCTCGGGGGCGTAACCGTGTCGGACGACCACCCCGTCGTCGTTGAGCGCGTAGCCGTACTCCTGGTAGAGCCGGGTGACCGGGACGGCCCACCGGTCCCAGCCGGGCGGTATGTAGTCCTGCGACGCGTCTAAGGGGTATTTGTTGAGATATTTCCCGAGAAGTCCGGTGCGATAGCCGGCCGACTGCATCCACACGCCGACCGTGGACTCCTCCAGGGGGCGGAACTTCGGGAAGCCGCCCGTCGGCGGGCGGTTGCTCTCCACCTGGTGGCTGTGCATGTACTGCGACCGCAGGATGGACGACCGTGACGGGCAACACCACGGGTTGGTCGCGAAGAACCGCGAGAACACGGCGCCCTGCTGTACGAGCAGGTTCCAGATGTTGGGGAACCGCTGGAGGTCGGTCGTGTCCAGGTCGTCGGTGAGGATGAACACGATGTTCGGGGCGCGCGAGGACGTCTGCTGTCCCTGGGCGGCGGCACCCGAGAACGCCGTGCACATGAGGAGCGCCACGGCGAGCCAAGGGCACCACCTGCGGGCTTTTCTGGGGACCGGCATGGGACAGATCATTACCTTGTCGCTACCTGCGGAAACGTACGGCCTGTGCCCGGTGGGGCGCAGACCGTGACGAATTTCCCCAAGTCGGCTGGCCGGCTCAGCCGAAGGTCGCCGGGTCCGGGCCGAGACGGCGGCCCGCGTCCAGCGCGTCGATCGCGGTCATGTCACCCGGGTCCAGCTCGAAGCCGAAGACGTCGATGTTCTCGCGGATCCGCTCCGGGGTCACCGACTTCGGGATGACGATGTTGCCGAGCTGGATGTGCCACCGCAGCACCACCTGGGCCGGGCTCCGATCGTGCTTGGCCGCGATCCGGGCCAGCACCGGGTCGTCGAGCAGGCCCTTGCCCTGGCCCAGCGGGCTCCACGCCTCGGTCGCGATGCCGTGCGCGGAGTTGTAGGCGCGCAGCGCGTCCTGCGCGAACTGCGGATGCAGCTCGATCTGGTTGACCGCGGGCACCACATCCGTGTCGTCGAGGAGCCGGTCCAACGCCTGGACGGTGAAGTTGGAGACGCCGATCGCGCGCACCCGGCCGTCGGCGTACAGCTTCTCCAGGGCCTTCCACGCCTCGACGTACTTGTTCTGCGAAGGGGCGGGCCAGTGGATCAGGTAGAGGTCGAGCACGTCCAGTCCGAGCCGGTCCATGCTGGCGTCGAAGGCCCGCAGCGCCTGGTCGTAGCCGTGCTCGTCGTTCCACAGTTTGGTCGTGATGAACAACTCGTCACGGGGGATCCCCGACTCCCGTAGGGCCCGGCCGACGCCCGCCTCGTTGTGGTAGAGCTTCGCCGTGTCGATGCTGCGGTAACCGGCGGAAAGCGCGGTGGACACGGCCCTTTCCGCCTCGTCGTCCGCCACCTGCCAGACTCCGAAACCGAGCTGCGGCATGGTGACGCCGTTGTTGAGGGTGATGGTGTTCATGTCCCCATGCTGCCCGACCAGGTTTTGGCCAGCGGCAGCAGGACCCGGTCGACGGCCTCGGCCATGAAGGCGTCGTCGACCGGCTCGCCCAGGACGATCAGCCGGCGCCAGACCAGGGCCTCCACGACCGAGAACAGCGCGCGCGGATCCACCGGCCCCGTCAGCTCGCCCCGCTCGACGGCGTTGCCCAGCAGGTACGCCAGTCCGGAGAGATCCCGGCCCGGCATGTGGTCCCGCACCGCTCCGGCGAGCTCGGGGCTGGACAACATCGCGGAGACCAGCCCGATGATCAGCTGCTGCCTGCGCCCGATCGCGTCGCAGATCGCGCCGAGCGCCGCGAGCAGGTCACCGCGCAGCGACCCGGTGTCCGGGGCGGGTGGGATGTCGATCTCCACCCGGTTGCAGATGAGATCGACGACGAGGTCCGCCTTGCCCGCCCAGCGCCGGTAGATCGTCGCCTTGCTGGCCCCGGCCCGCTTGGCGATCTGGTCGACGGACATGCGGTCGAAGCCCGTCTCGGTGAGCAGTTCCAGTGTGGCGTCCAGGATCGCCTGCTCGCGGGCGGGGTCGAGTCGGCGCGAGTTGGCGGTTCCCATGATCTCCCTGTCTGCTGCCGCGTCTCGTGCTCCCGGTCCGTGCCCCAGGATCGGTATCCCAGGGTCCGTGTGCCTGGACCGTGTTCCCGGGGGGTCATCGCGAGACGAGATCCCGGAATTCTACGCCGGTGAGCTCCTCCGACACCGTCCAGAGCCGCCGGGCCAGCGCCTCGTCCCGCGCGGCGGCGCTGATCGCGGGTTTCTTCAGCTTGGGGCCGACGAACTCCCCGCCCCGGATGTCCGGCGACGTCGCGGCGTACAGCGAGGGCACGGCTCCCGCCTCCGCCGGCTGTACGGCGACGCGCAGCAGCGCGTTGAGCACCCCCGTCAGCGGGCCCAGCTTCATGATGTTCGTCGCGGTCACGCCGGGATGCGTGGCCACGCTGAGCAGCCGGGAACCGGCCCTCCGCTGCAACTCGAACGCGAACAGCAGGTTGGCCAGCTTGGACCTCCCGTACGCGCTCATCCGCCCGTAGCCCTCGCGCAGTTCCAGATCGCCGAAGTCGAGCCTGCCGAACTTGTGGGCGTCGCTCGCCACCGTGACGACCCGCGCGCCCGGCCGGACCAGCAGCAGGGGCATCAGGAGGCCGGTCAGCGCGAAGTGCCCGAAATGGTTGGTGCCGAGCTGCATCTCGAACCCGTCGGCGGTCGTCTGCCGGGGGATCATGCCGATGCCGGCGTTGTTGATCAGCAGGTCCAGCCCGTCCAGGCGGGACCTCATCGTGTCGGCGAAGGCGCGTACAGAACCGAGGTCGGCGAGGTCGAGCCGTTCGAACTCGGCGTGCCCGCCGGGCGCCTGGTCGAGGATCCGCGCGGCGGCCGCCCGTCCCTTGTCCTGGTCACGGCTCGCGACGATCACGCGGGCCCCGTGCCGAGCCAGTTCGAGCGCGGTCGGGAAGCCGATGCCCGCGTTGGCTCCCGTGACCACCGCGGTGCGGCCGGCCAGGTCCGGCATCGCGTCAACGGTCCACATGATGGCCCCTTTCCACTGTACGAAACGGTTTCGTACACCATTGGGGTACACCATATGGCGCGGAGATCGAATCCGCGATCCCCAATTTCACGTCCCCGGTTCCCGTGCGGCTTCGTCCGCACCTGTTCACCTGACGTTCGCGGGCGTGTCGGTGAGGCGAAGCCTGCCGCGGCTAGCTTCGTGGGCGTCGTGAACGTGTCTTCACCGGACGTGGGCAACGCGGGTCGGCGCCACGCCATCGAGCGGGAACCGGCCGTCGCGTGGGTTGAATCCCCGTTGCAACTGCTGTGCGTCGCCGAGGCCCAGCACGCAGGCCTCCTCGCCGAGGACACCCTCGTCGTGCCCAGGGCCGGCCAGCGCGCGCTGCGGCTCACCGGGCGCGAACTCGACCGGCTCGGACTCCCCGACGGCCTGCGGCTCGCCGAACCGTCGGCGGGAATGCCGCGTCCCGGCAAGGTGTGGGCCGTCGGCGACGCCTTCTCCGGCCGCGTCCAGATGCGCGTCCTCACCACCCGGCCCCGCCGGGTCGTGCTGGTCGACGACGGTCTCGCCACGATCCGCCTCCTCGAACTGCTCACCACGCGCCGGCCACTGCTGCGCGCCCGCGCCTCGGCCGGCATCGCCCGTACGGTGCTGGGGGCCGCCGCCGGTATGCGGCTACGCGGCCGCGGGCTGACCGTGTTCACCGCGCTCCCGGTCCCGGAGACGCTGGCGGGCGCCGTACGGGATCTGGGAGCCGATCTCGTCGGGCACGACTTCGCCTGGCTGCGTTCCCGGCCCGCCTGCCCCGCGCCCGCCGAACGCACGGTGGTGCTCGGGACGTCCCTCGTCCGCAACGGGCTCGTCCACCGTGACCGGTACCTGCGCTGGCTCCAGGAGATCGGCGAGCCCGTGGCGTACTACCCGCACCGCAGGGAGGACCCGCGCGACCTGGACCGCGTCCGCCGGATCGCGGATCTCACCGTCTACGAGTCCGGGGCCCCCGTCGAGATGACGCTCCGTGACCTCGGCCCCGGTCACCGGGTGCTCAGCCTGCCGTCCACGGCGGTGACCTCGCTTCGCGTCCTGTTGTCGGGTCGTGGTGTCTGCGTGGAAGCCGTCGGCGTGCCGGACGACTGGTGGACCTCGGCCGCCGACCCCGCGCTCCGCGCGCATCTGCAGATCTTCACCGACGTTCCCGCGACGGCCGGTGGCCCCGTTCCCGACGGCGCCGATGCCGTACAGACGCGTGGCGGAGCCGGTGCCCGCCACGTCGTCCCGGGGGAGACCCCGGACCTCAATGGTGCCGCTCCGGGGGAGACCCCGGTCCCTGGAAAGGTTGCTCCTTGACCCGCGTGCTCGCCGTGGCCGACTCCGACTCGTACCTGAAGTGGGCCGCCGGCCTCCTCGACGCCATGCCCCCGAACTGGGTCACCGAGTTGCTGGTCGTGCGCTCGCCGATCGCGCCGTCAGAAGGCCAGATCCGGGCGGCGGTGAGCGGTACGCGGATCGACCGGCGAGCGGGGAGACCAGCCGATTCCCCGGCACCCACGGCGCCCGCCTTCCGCTGGGACGGGACTGGCACCGCTTGCGCGGACGGGACTGGCACCGCTTGCGCGGAGGGGGCTGGCACCGCGCTCGCGCGCGGGGCCGCCGCGAGGCCTACGGAAACCGCGCCGCCGGACCAGGCGGGCAGGGGCGGGGACGACGACGAGGGCACGGACGGGGCGGCGGGCGCCCTCCTTCCCCCGGTGCTCTCGGCGCGGCGGCTACGCCGTACGGCCGAGCGGTTCCGCCCGGACGTCGTGCTGCTGGCCTGCACCGGCCCCGTGGTCGACGTCCTCGCCGCCGACATCCTCTCCGACCTGCGGCCACGCCCGGTGTTCGTGTCCGGCCTGCCCGGCATCTCCGTACCGGCGACGGAGAAGGCGTGGCTGTACCGCAGCGGATGCGAACTGTTCGTCGTGCACAGCGGCCGCGAGGTGCGGGAGTTCTCCGCCCTCGGTCGCGAACTCGGCGGTGGCGGCGGGGTGGCCCTGGCCCGGCTCCCGTACCTGGACCTCGGGGTCGTCGGGACGGCCGAACGGGACAAGGTGATCTTCGCGACCCAGGCCAAGGTGCCGAGACGCCGGGAGGAACGCGAGAACGTGCTGCTCGCCCTCGCCGCGCTGGCCGACACCCGTCCCGACCTGGAGGTCGTGGTCAAGCTCAGGGCACGCGACTCCGAACGGCAGACCCACAACGAGCGGCATCATTACGAGCGACTCTGGCTGGCGATGGCCGGAGAAGGACGCGTCCGGGCCGACGCGATAACGTTCGCCGCCGGGCCGATGCACGAGCACCTGACCCGCGCTGCCGGATTCGTCACGGTCAGCTCCACCGCCGCTCTGGAGGCCATCGCCAGGAAGGTGCCTCTCCTCGTGCTGTCGGATTTCGGGGTGAGCGCCGAGATGATCAACTTGGTCTTCGAGGGCAGCGGTTGCCTCGGGACACTCGACGACCTCGCCAAGGGTGACTTCCGTACACCTGACGGGGACTGGTGCCGTGCCAATTACTTCCACGACGACACAGAGAGTGACTGGCTCAGCCGGATCTCCGAACTGGTCACGACCGCCGAGGAAGGACGCCTCGTTCCCGCCCGGTCGCTGCTCGACGGGGCGGAGCATGCCTCCGCACGACGCCGCGCCCGGCTCCGGCTGGAGGTCCCGCCTCGGGTGCTTCGATACGGCTACCGCGCCAAGCGCCGGATGCGCCGCTACCTGAAGGTTTTCTGATGGTTCTCCGGTGGCCTGCGACCATATCGGGTCGGGGGACCGGTGACAGGACCCGGTGAGCCGCGATATGGACAGGATTCGGCGGCGGGACCCGATGGCAGAGGCGATGACAGGTGATGGTTGCCGAGTGACGTGTTATGGGTGACCGGACTTGGTCAACGGTCAACGGTGAGCGGTGAGCGGTGAACGGCGACGGCTGACAGGTGCTGCTCGGGTTCCTGGGTGGACTGCGGTGGCTGGTCTGATGTACATGCGGCCGCTGCGCTGCGGCGGGCAGTTGTTCCGGCGCGCCGTGATAGTGGCGTTCCAGTGAGCCGCTGGCGCGGCGTTGCGCGGGCGCGGTGGTTGCTGGCACGGTCTTACGCGCGCCTCCACAACCACCCGCACTCCGCTCCGCTCCCGACCGCTCTCCCGCATCGCCATCTCCCGCATCGCCATCTCCTGCATCGCCATCTCCTGCCTTGGGATTCAGCACGGCCATACTCCTGACGCGCGCTTCCGGATCGTTGGAGGCGTGATCACGCCGTGAACGACCGAGGGGGCTGCTGCGCCGTAGGGCGGGGGCAGCTGTGCGGCGGCGGCCACCTGATCCGTCGTAGCGACGGGGCCACTTCGCTCCAGCAGGCTGTCTGCGAATGAGTGCGTACGCCCGCTTCCCGCTTCCGATGAACCCCGACAGTTCGTGCTCAGTCTCATCGGTCCCCTGAGTCCCACCCCCGGGAGCGGGGAACCCCGCCGGATGACCGAGACCTGCTGGTCAGCTGATCGGAGGCCAGCTGACCAGCCGCTCGGGCGTGGGCATGTTCAGAAGGGAGGGATGTCGTTGGCCGGGTCAGGTCGCAGGCCGGACGGAGTGACAGGTCCCCGTTCTGCCGACGGCGGTTCGGGAGTGGGTTCTTCCCACCAGGCGGGTTCGTAGGTCCATGTCGGCAGGAACGGGAGTTCGTCATTGGCGGGGTCGGTGATGCTGCCCGCGCCGTACCCGCTGACCGCAAGCCCGTGTGCTCCGCTTTCGCCTCCGAACCCGCCCACGATCTCCCTGCGGCCTCCGCCGCCGACCTCGCTGCCGACGTGGCCGCCGCTCCCGCTGCCGCCTCCGCCGCCGATCTCCCTGCCGACGTGGCCGCCGCCCCCGCTGGCCACCTCCCTGCCGACCTGGCGGCCGCCCTCACTGTCCCCGTCGTCCCCGTCATGGCCAGCGGTTGAGAGGTCTGGCGTGCCGACCACCCGTTCCTCCGCACCGCTGCCATCCGTTGTGGACGCACCCGCCTGCGACCTACCCGCCGTGGGCACGTCTGCCTCGGGTCCTCTTGTCTCGGGCTCGCCTGTCTCGGGCTCGCTCGCTGTGAACGAGCCGGGCTCGACCCCGCCCGCTGTGAACGAGCCGGGCTTGGGCCTACTCGCTGTGGACGCGCTTGCCTTGGGTGCTCTTGTCTCGGAACCGCCTGCCTCGGAACCGCATGTCTGGGCCCCGTTTGCCGTGGCACGTACCTCGCATCCGCACGCCTTGGGCCCGCTCGCCGGGTGGGTGTTGGCCGCTCCGCGCTCGTTGGGGCCGGTCCAGCCGTTGGGGGCGAAGGGTTCGGGCATGGGTTCGATGATCGGCGGCGGCTCGGCCGGGTAGCGGTGGCCGGTCCGGCTGATCCAGGTCACATGTCCGGGGCTGGTCTGTACGACCTGCCAGCCGTTGTCGCGCAGGTCGTGGTCGTGCGCGCACGCGGCGGCGAGGTTGTGTTCGGTGGTGGGGCCGCCGTGGGCGTATTGGCGGGTGTGGTCCATCTCCGACCGGGCGGCTGGTGCACGGCATCCGGGGTGGGAGCAGACCCTGTCGCGGATCTCGATCCGTCGCCGCAGCCCGGCTGTGGGGAACCGCCGCCGCTCATCCCCAGCAGCCTTCTCGCCGCCGGTGACCGTATCCCGCGCAGCATGGGCTGTAGCACCATGAGCCGTAACATCGCGAGCCGTAGCACCGCGAGCTCCAGGATCAGCGGACCGGGCGTCAGCGGACCGGGCAGTGCCGAGGCCGCTGGTGCTGCCGCCTTCGGCGGCCGGGGTGACGAGACTCGTGCTCCCACCGCCGCTGTCGCTCCCGCCGCCATCATCATCACCATCGCCGTGGACGCTTCCGCTGCCGTCGGAGTTTCCATCCCCGTGGACGCTTCGAGTGATGGGTGGGGAGTCCTGCCCTGTGGCTTGGCCGTATTGGCGCATGATGTCGGCGATGACGGCGGCCCAGCCGCCCTGGGCGTAGATGTCGGCGTACAGCTCGCGCAGCAGCGACAGCGGAAGCTGGAGCTCGACGATCCCGCGACGGCGAACCGACGTCGGCCTCGCGCGAAGAGCCCCGCCCGGCCGGTCGCCGTCTTCCTGCCCGGCAGCCGGTGTGCGGGCAGGCGTCATCCCTACCCTGGCCGTGCCCGCCGGATCGCTCCCGTCCCCACAGGGTTGGGAGGGTAGGCCGGGTGTGAGACCGAGACCGAGACCGCGGCCGTGCGCAGGGCCGGGTGCGGGGTGGCGGGGCCACCCTGCGGGGCGGCGTCGGGTGATCCCGGCGTGCAGGAGCTGTCCTTGTTCGTCGCAGATGGCGAACCGCCACTCGCCGCCGATCTGACGTTTGGCGAGCCGGCGTGCCAGGTGGGCGTGGATGGGTCCCCATCCGGCGAGTTCGGCGGGCAGGTCGTCCAGGTGCATCAGCGTGGAGACCTGGACCCGTAGCTCACCGGCCGCGAACCCGACCGACCACGCCGCACCGGCGGCACCGGCCGCAGTGTCGTTCTTGAGGTCCGCGCTGCGGTTCTTGAGGTCCGCGCTGCCGTCGCGGCTGCCGACCACCCTACCCGCCAGGCTCACGTTCGGACTAGGGCTCGCGCTCGGGCTGACGCTCGCGTTCGCGCCGAGGTTACCGCCCCGGACACCCGCAACACTTCCGGCACTGGCTCCAGTGCGGCCGGCAGGACCAGCCGGCCCAGAACCGGTGCCGGAGACAGGACCGGTGGGGCCACCACTGTTGGGACCGTCACCATGGGCGGAGCCTGAGCATCCCGTATCAGGGTCAGTGTCACCGGGATCGCCGTACGCGTTACAGGGGTCGGTGCCGTCGCCGTGATCGGCAGAGCCGGAAGTGCCCGCTCCGGTGACGGTGTCGTCAACGTCGCCGTCCTTCTCGCCGTTGACGTGCTGGACGTCGT